>JAXHVA010000074.1:0-20613 GCA_034189035.1 Thermodesulfobacteriota bacterium | reverse complement strand
CCACGGGTATACCTCTTGTATCTTGGCATTAGAGCTTTATATAGATTCCCTTAAGGGATGCAAGTAAAAGTACCCTTTAGGAGGGCTAAGCAAGCTGTCGGCTATGCCGGTGGTAATGACTCATTATGAGTTTGTTACGAAAAAATATTTTCCATTTCTTAAACGTGTTCAGGTTTTTAGTTGTGATGACCAGAAAGTTTTATGTCTACAAGGTAAGACGCAACGTATTATGAGATTGTTACGAAAAATGATATGGTAACTTAATTTTTAATAGCATAAATTGAGTTTGATGTATTCTAGATTAAGCTATTAAGTAATTTTATTTCTTTCAATAGAGGGTTTTAGCAGACTATTAATGCATATCGGCATTATTCAATTTTCGACCACAGTAATTTATGAAGTTTTCACGAATCTGTTTCATTAATTAAATATTGTTATCTGTATAGAATAAATATAGTGTTGAGTCAACTCATAAAAAAGAGAAAAATAGACAATTACAGTCAATGGACCTTATAATAGAAACGATAGTTCCATTAAATCAATAAAAATGAATAATTTCTTAGAAAATCACAATATTGGTGTGAATATGGAAAACAAATTTTCTTTGAAACTGATGAAATAACAAAGTTAGTCTGGATATATTGAGCTATACTCTTTCTTTTTTTATGATCTGAAAAACCGTCTTATAAACTTCAATTGGGATCTATTAATTCCCAAACTCCAGTGCAAAAACCTTTAGGAAAATAGTAAAGTGTATCAAAAATCTCTGCCTGTGGTCTTAACAAAATGAGCCGCTTAGCCTTTTTACCTAGACCTTTTTGTTGGCATCTATTTTGTGATTACTTTTTAAAAACCTATTTTGCTTGACATAAATTGAGAACTAACATATAAATAAAAATAAGTATTCAATTCGGAATAGTGTTCGTTTTTTGACCAATATCATCAACTCATTTGAATAATTATTCATAATATTTGAGCTCCGATCTATCTTATCTAAGGGTTTTAGATCTAAGAAAAGGTAGACAATGGGTATGGCGGGAAACTTCCATGCCTCCCGTGTTTGGAAAGGAGTTGTAATACTTCATATTTTTAAACAAGGCCAACATCTATATCTTTAAACACGATGTTGGCTTTTTTATTGAAGGAGGTATTCAATGAAAAGGATTAACGTGCTAATTTTTATCATTTTCTTTCTATTAACATCTGTCTCACTTGTTTTCGCAAATGACAGGTTGAGACTTTCCACAACTACCAGTACCGAGAATTCTGGATTGCTTGATGTGCTTCTTCCACCTTTTGAAGAGAAGTTCAATGTAAAGGTAGATGTAATCTCTGTGGGAACAGGAAAGGCATTGAAATTGGCAGAGAATGGGGATGTGGATATTACCCTTGTTCATGCCCGAACGCTTGAGGATAAGTTTCTAAAAGATGGATATGGTGTAAACCGCAGGGATGTCATGTACAATGACTTTGTGATTATCGGGCCAAGATCCGACCCTGCTGGGATAAGAGAAGCAAAAACTGCAGGAGAAGCTTTTCATAATATTGCGCTAAAAAAATCTACATTCGTATCGAGAGGGGATAATTCAGGGACCAATATAAAGGAATTGACACTGTGGAAAATTGCGGGTGTTTCCCCTTCGGGGATGTGGTATCTGGAGGCAGGAAAAGGTATGGGTGCAGTATTGACAATAGCTTACGAGAAGGAGGCATATACCCTGACAGACCGGGGTACGTATCTTGCCTTTTGGGTAGACAAAAAGATCGATCTCCCTGTTCTCTTTGAGGGTGACCCTATACTCTTTAACCCATATGGGATTATTGCTGTCAATCCGGCAAAACATCCTCATACGAATTATACAAAGGCAATGGCGTTAATTAGCTGGGTAACATCTATACAGGGGCAGAAGATCATAAAAGAATTTGGGATGGAGAGGTTTGGAAAGCCACTCTTTATGCCGATGGCTGTTCCCAACCCATAAGAGCGTTTGATGGATTATATATTCGCCGGGTTTTTAAAGGCCTGTGGGTTGATCTTTTCCCTTGACCAAGAAGTACTCGGCATTGCTTTACTCTCTTTAAGGGTATCTGCAGTGGCCACTTTCCTTGCCTCTATAGCGGGAATACCCATAGGTTTTATTATCGGAACAGGGATTTTTAGGGGTAAAAGGACACTGATTACCCTGTTTAACACCCTTATGGCTTTTCCCACAGTCGTAGTGGGGCTTTTATTGTACTCTTTCATTTCCAGGCAGGGGCCATTGGGAGCTTTAGGACTTCTCTTCACTCCATGGGCAATGGTAATCGGCCAGTTCGTCTTAGCGACACCGATTATCGTTGCCCTTACGATCTCTGCCACCCAGGGGGTAGATTCCCGAGTAAGAATCACTGCCCTTTCCATGGGGGCGAATCGGATTCAAACTGCATTGACGGTTCTTTCTGAGGCAAGATTCGCATTGATTTCTGCAGTAATCGCAGGGTTTGGTCGGGTGATTACTGAAGTGGGCTGCGCTTTGATGGTGGGCGGAAATATCAGGGGATATACTCGAACAATGACTACTGCCATTGCACTGGAAACGGCAAAGGGCGATTTTGCATTTTCCCTTGCATTGGGATTTGTTCTTCTTATAGTAGCATTTTGGGTGAATATTTTCTTTAACTGGTTACAAGGGAGAGCAGGAAGTTGAGTTAAAAAGTGGGAAGCGTTCAATTTAAAATAAAAGATTTGAAAAAATTCTACAACGGAACCAAGGTACTAGATATATCAGACCTGGCAATCAATAAGGGGGAGATATATGGAGTGATGGGGCCAAATGGTTCAGGAAAGACTACACTGCTTTCCATACTGGCTCTCCTAGTCAAACCGACATCCGGAATGATTTTTTTTGATGGATTGGAGATGAACAGCCGTGAGAATAATGGATTCACACTGAGACGAGAGATGACTATGGTTTTTCAGAATCCTTTCCTCTTCAAAACAACTGTTGAGAAGAATGTAGCCTATGGTTTGAGGATTCGATGTTTAAGTAAAAAAGAACAGAGGAAAAGGGTCAGTGAATGCCTTGATTTGGTAGGATTAACAGGTTTTCAAAAGAGGAAAGCAAATGAACTTTCCTCTGGGGAGATCCAGAGGGTGGCAATTGCAAGAGCAATTGCTGTGAACCCAAAGGTCCTGTTCCTCGATGAACCTACGGCAAATATAGATAAAATGAATATAGATTTATTAGAGAAGATAGTCAAACAGTTGAACTGTATATATAAGGCAACGATTATATTTGCCACCCATGATTTTAATCAGGCCTGTCGGCTTGCTGATAAGGTTATTATTCTATCTGAAGGTAAGATCAGGGAGATCCTGGATCCTTAAATACCGCCCCTGTACTTGCAGATGTTACAAGTTTTGAATATCTATACACATAACCGCTTTTTATTTTAGGCTCCAGAGGCTTCCAGTTTCTTTTTCTTTGTTCGATATCTTTATCACCTACCTTCAATGTGAGTCTTTTATTCGGTATGTCAATCTCAATAAGATCTCCTTCTTCTATAAAAGCGATCATCCCCCCCTGTGCAGCTTCAGGAGATATATGGCCTATGGCTGCGCCCCTCGTTCCACCGCTGAACCTTCCATCTGTAATGAGTGCAACCTCCTTATCCAAGCCCATACCGACTATAGCAGATGTGGGTGTGAGCATCTCCCGCATTCCAGGGCCTCCTTTTGGACCTTCATATCGTATTACAACAACGTCGCCAGGTCGTATTCTCCCTCCAAGAATAGATTCAACTGCCTCCTCTTCAGAGTTAAATACCCTGGCTTTTCCTTCACTTTTCAACATTTCTGATGCAACAGCGGACTGTTTTACCACAGCCCCATCAGGCGCTAGATTGCCTTTTAAGATAGCGATTCCCCCTTCTTGATGGTATGGGCTGTCTATTGGTTTGATAACCGTTCTATCCAATACCTTTGCTCCCCTTAGATTTTCCATCAAGCTTTTTCCTGTAACGGTTATTACATCTTGATCTATCAAACCCAGTGTAACGAGTTCTGTCATAACAGCCGATACACCACCCGCCTCATTGAGGTCTTGCAGACGATGAGGCCCTGCAGGGCTTAAGGAGCATAGATGGGGGGTTTTTTTGCTTATCTCGTTGAATATCTCCAATCCGAGAGTCAGTTTTGCCTCATGAGCGAGTGCAGGGACGTGCAAGACAGTGTTTGTAGAACAGCCCAGTGCCATATCTATAGCAATAGCGTTTTTAAAGGCCGATATCGTAGCAATGTCCCTTGGCTTTATGTCTCTTTCAAGGAGTTCCATAATCTTTTTTCCAGCGAGTTTTGCGAGTCTCCTTCTCGCTGCTTGGGGTGCAGGGATTGTTCCGTTTCCAGGAAGCCCTAATCCCAACGCTTCGGTTAAACAGTTCATTGAATTGGCAGTGAACATCCCTGCACATGAACCACAGCCAGGACATGCCATGTCCTCCAGTTCTCTTAGCTCTTCTTCAGTTATCTTCCCTGATTTTACACCTCCTATACCCTCAAAGACCGTGATAAGATCTATATCTTGACCATTAATCCTGCCTGCCAACATTGGACCGCCGCTGATTACAATAGACGGGATATTAAGCCTCAATGCAGCCATTATCATCCCTGGAACAATCTTGTCACAATTGGGTATTAAAACCAAGGCATCGAACGGATGGGCATAGGCCATGACCTCAATAGAGTCTGCAATAAGCTCCCTGCTTGCCAGGGAATATTTCATACCCTCATGATCCATGGCTATGCCATCACACACACCGATCGTAGAAAATTCCACTGGAGTCCCTCCAGCCATTCGAATCCCTGCCTTTACTGCATCGGAAATATCCCCAAGATGGATATGCCCAGGGATGATTTCGTTTTGGGAATTCGCAACCCCAATGATAGGACGTGATATTTCCTCGTCTGTGTAACCCATAGCCTTAAACAGAGACCGGTGGGGAGATTTTTCCAATCCCTTTTTCATTAAATCACTTCGCATTCGAATTGTCCTCCTCATAAAGACATTTTTCCTTCTTACGTTACGTTCACCTGAAAAAAGTAATACCAAGGTTTGAGAGTGGAATTTTTCTTATGGGCAAAACCTGCCAATGCTCTGATATTAATAAAGTACAGTACAGGTTGTCAACACCTTTTAGCAGGCTTGTTGCCAAGACAGAGAACCGATTTGTCTTTTCGCAACAGTTTAGCTTTTTGAAATGAGTTGCACGAAGTTGTGGTTAAATATTGACCGCTATAGAAGCTTGTGAATAATTTTCTTTTTACATAACACTAAACCATCTCAAATTTTTTTTAAAACGAAAAAGTATCTGGTCAACTGCCGGAAAAAAGAAATCGATGAAACCAAATAAAGCCACAATACAGACTATACAGTTCTAAACGACCCTTTTAAAAAAGGGTTGACAAACCGTAATTATGTATTAAAATATTAGGTGATATAGAGGTTGTAAAGCCGTCATTGAGCGGGCATAGCTCAGTTGGTAGAGTACAAGCTTCCCAAGCTTGGTGTCGCGGGTTCGAGCCCCGTTGCCCGCTCCAATTTCATTAACACAAAGATGCGAGAATAATAATCTGCCTTTTTTGTAGAAGCATTTTATCTTGCAAATTATGTATATTTGTGTTATGAAATTTAAAAGTATTAGAAAGTTCACTAAAAAGTGGGCTTACAAGCCCACTTTTTTTGTTTATTCAAAAATTCCATCTTTTATGAGTTGAAAATGCCTGACAATATTTTGGGTTCTATAGAGAGTATCGCTAATCCTGTTGTCATAGCAGAGGGCATGGAGATTGTAGATATTGAATATAGGAGAGAAGACAAAGGATGGGTGTTGAGACTCTATATAGATAAAGAAGGTGGAGTGACAATCGACGATTGTGCTAATATCAGTTCTCAACTCAGTCATCTGATCGATATATATGAGTTGATTTCACATCCATTTGTATTAGAAGTATCATCTCCAGGACTTGATAGGCCTTTGAAGAAGGAGAAAGATTTTGCAAAATATAATGGTAGATTGATTAAGATAAAGACCCACGATCCTATAGGGAGCAGGAAGAATTTCAAAGGAAGACTTTTGGATTACTCAGAAGGACTAGTTACAATCGATACTGGAGTTGAAATCGTCAGTTTGCCTTTCAACAAAATAGCAAAAGCAAATTTGGAGTATGAGTTTTAGGCTGAGTACTGTTCAACAATAATCGGAGGTTCAAAATGATTGCAAACCTGACCCGTATAATAGATGAGGTTGGGAAAACGAAAGGTATTAATCGGGAGATACTAATAGAAGCACTCGAAGCAGCAGTATTGACTGCAGCCAGAAAAAAATTCGGTTTCCATCAAGGTATTGAAGCCCATTTTAATGAAGAACTGGGTGAGGTCGAGCTGTTTGAATTTAAATCTGTAGTGGATAAAGTAAAAGATCCCTACTCAGAGATATCGAGAGAAGAAGCACTTGAACTGGACCCCGAGGTTGAAATTGGTGATAGCCTAGGTGTAAAGATGAATGTTGAAAGATTAGACAGAATTTCGGCCCAAATTGCAAAACAGATTATAATTCAAAGGGTTAGGGATGCTGAGTCAGAGAATATCTATAATGAATACAAAGACAGAAAAGGAGATTTGATATCTGGAATTTTCCACCGTTATGATAGGGGGAATATCATTGTTAGTTTAGGAAGAGGAGAAGCTCTCATTCCACCCCAGGAACAGATTCCAAAGGAGAATTATCATCAGGGAGATCGAATTAAAGCATACATATTGGACGTCTTTAAATCTCCGAAGGGAACACAGATAATCTTGTCTAGGACTCATCCTGGGCTGCTTATAAAGCTCTTTGAGGTTGAAGTTCCTGAAGTTTTTGAGGGGATCGTAGAGATTAAAGGGGCTGCTAGAGAACCAGGTAGCAGAGCAAAAATAGCAGTTTTTTCTGAGGATTCTGATATTGATCCAGTTGGAGCCTGTGTGGGCATAAAGGGTTCACGAGTCAGAAGTGTAGTTCACGAGTTGTGTGGAGAAAGGATAGATATATTGCAATGGACAGAGGATGCCGCCAAATTTGTTTGTAATGCATTGGCTCCATCTGAAATTTCCGAGGTTATACTAGACGAAGCATCTCATACAATGGAAGTCATTGTTGCTGATGATCAGTTATCTTTAGCTATAGGGAAAAGGGGACAAAACGTCCGTTTAGCTGCCAGGCTTACAGGTTGGAAGATAGATATCAAAAGTGAATCGAAAGTTGCGGGAATATCTGAAAAAGCACATAAATCACTTGTCGAGATACCAAATGTAGGGGAATCTACAGCGGATGCCCTATTCAATCAAGGTTTTTTTTCTGCACATGACATTGTCAGCGCAAGTATGGATGAACTGACAAAGATAGAAGGTATCGGCGAGAAAAGAGCGGGTATGATTAAGACAGCTGCCAAGGAATATCTCGAAAAAGTGGATTTAAACCGAAGTGATACAGCTTCGGAAAAGATATAATTGTAGATGGTGAGGACAAGAATCAAGGTGACGCATTAAAGGTCAATTAACTTTTGGGGGAAAGAATGGTTAGAGTGTATAAGTTGGCTCAAGAGTTAGGAATGACAAATAATGAAATCATAGATGAGCTAAAGAACCAAGGCATAATGGTCAAGAATCATATGAGTTCTGTTCCAGACGAAGAAGTTGAGGGAGTTAAAAGTAGTATTGTCGAGGCTAGAGCTAAGAGAATTACTGAAAAGAGAGTAAAACCTACAGTTATAAGAAGAAGGGTAAAAAAGATAATCCAGCCAGAAGTAGCCTCGACCGAGGCTGACTTACATGAGGTTGAAGCCCCTGTGGTAGAAACGCAGAAGAGAGAAATATTCACCATTGAGAAGCCATCATCCCCTTTCCTGGTTGTCCCGAAAGAAGTTAAAACGAAGAAAACGGATACTGAGAAAAAGAAAGAAGTTGAACCGGAGAAAGAAGTAATCAAACCCGTGAGCATTAGACCTGCTCGAAAAGCACAACAAGAGCCTGAAGTACAACAGGAGCTTGAAGCAAAAAAAGAGCCCGAAGTAAAGCATAAGGAGTTGAAACAGCCTGAAGCTAAGAAAGAGCAAGAGCCTGAAAAAGAGAAGGCAAAGAAAAAGGATGAAGCCTTACCAAGCGGAAAACCACCCAAGAGAAAAGTGGTATATAAGAAGAAGGAAGAGGATTGGAAAAGGCATTTATATGAAGAAAAAGATGTCTATTCTGCAACTTCTAGGGCTCGTGCAAGAAAGAAGGCCCAAGTTAAAAAGGTGAAGAAGACAGAAATTACGCTTCCAAAGGCAATAAAGAGAAAAATAAAGATATTGGAGACGATAACGGTTGGTGAGCTGGCTAAGAAAATGGGTGTGAAGGTCGGGGAGGTCATAAAGAAATTATTAGACATTGGAGTCGTTGCTACGATTAATCAACCTCTGGAGCTTGATACAGCATCTTTAATTGCCGGAGAATTTTCTTATTCGGTTGAGAGTGTACCAATACAGGAGGATATTTTAGAAAGAACGGAAGACCCCATTGAGGAATTGGTTCATAGACCACCCGTTGTTACTGTAATGGGACATGTGGATCATGGTAAAACCTCTCTTCTGGATGCCATACGTGAAACGAATGTAATAGATAAAGAAAGCGGGGGTATTACTCAGCACATCGGAGCATATCATGTAAAACTGCTAAAAGGGGAGATCGTCTTTTTGGATACACCAGGACATGAAGCATTTACAGCAATGCGGGCTCGGGGAGCGCATGTTACAGATATTGTAATCTTGGTTATTGCGGCTGATGATGGTGTTATGGGGCAAACAGTTGAGGCCATTAATCATGCAAAGGCTGCATGTGTGACATTAATGGTGGCTATTAATAAGATTGACAAAGCCAATGCGGATATAGAAAAGGTTAAGAGAGACCTCATGGAATACGAACTTATTCCGGAAGAATTGGGTGGCGAGACTATCTTTGTAGAGGTTTCTGCTAAGAAGAAACAGGGGATAGATGATCTTTTGGAACTTGTCTTATTACAGGCTGAAGTTTTGGAGCTAAAGGCGAATCCTAACAAATCGGCCAGAGGAATTGTTATTGAGGCAAAGCTGGATAAAGGGAGAGGGCCTGTAGCTACTGTACTTATCCAAGAGGGGACTTTAAAGACTGGTAACCCATTTGTGGCGGGTATGAACTTTGGGAAGATAAGGGCACTGATTAATGAAAAGGGAGAAAAGGTAGATCAAGTAAAACCATCAATGCCTATAGAAGTTATTGGACTTGCTGGAGTACCAGAGGCTGGGGATAGCTTCATCGTAGTAGAGGATGAGAAGAAAGCAAGACAGGTAGCAATGTTTAGACAGCAAAAGAAGAGGGAAATTGAACTTGCTAAGGCAAGTAAGATCACACTGGAAGAGCTTTATGCAAAGATTCAAGAGGGAGATGTAAAAGAGTTAAATGTGATTATCAAGGCAGATGTGCAGGGATCTGTTGAAGCCCTTATAAATGCATTACTGGAGCTAAGCACTGATACTATAAAGGTAATCGTTATTCATAGTTCAGTTGGTGCTATAAATGAATCTGACGTGATGCTGGCCTCAGCTTCTAATGCCATAATCATCGGATTTAACGTTAAATCCGATCCAAAAGTCCAACAAATGGCTGAACAGGAGAAAGTGAGTATCAGGTTTTATAGCATTATATATGACATGATATCTGATGTTAAGAAGGCTATGGAAGGCCTGTTAGAACCTCAATTTGAAGAAAAGACTCTAGGAAGGGCTCAGGTAAGAGATATATTTAAAGTCTCAAAGATTGGTACAATAGCCGGCAGTTTTGTTCATGATGGGAAGATTATAAAGGGTGAAAATGCTCGTTTATTGAGGGATAATGTTGTGATTTACGAGGGGAAGATATCTTCTCTCAAGAGGTTTAAAGACGATGTGAGAGAGGTGCAGTCCGGTTATGAATGTGGAATTGGGATGGAAAACTTTAATGATGTGAAACTCGATGATATCATTGAATCTTATACCTATGAGAAGATATTACCAAGGCTATAAGTTGAGATAATAAGAGCTGTTGAGCTTTTAAGATGATTATCGGTATCTGTTATTTGGATATTGTAATACACGACAATTCTTCATTAAAGGGAAAACGTCGGATTTTAAAGAAGATTCTTGAGCGAGTAAAACAGAAGTTCAATGTGTCTGCTGCTGAAGTAGGGGATCATGATAAGTGGAGAAGATCTCAGATTGGTTTATGTACTGTGGGTAATGACAAAAGATATATAAATTCATCTTTGGACAATATGATTAACTTCATCGATAGACTTAACGTTGTAGAAATACTTAATTCAGAGATAGAGATACTGGAATGTTAAAAAGTTGAGTATGGGTGACCTCTAATGGATTTCAAAAGAGCTGATAGAGTTTCTGATTTACTGAAGGAAGAGATCGCTCAGATGCTTTTAAGAGAGATTAAAGACCCCAGGATTGGTTTTGTAACAATAACTGATGTAAAAGTGAGTGATGATCTTCGTCTCGCAAAGGTCTTCTTCAGTATGGTTGGAGGTGATAAGGAGCTAGCACAGACAAATAAAGGATTGAATAGCGCATCGAGTTATATAAAAAAAAAGCTAGGTAAGAGACTGAAAATGCGATATATTCCAGATATTCAATTTAAGTTTGATAGTTCCTTTGAATACGGCAGTTATATCGATAGTATATTGAAGGGTTTAAAAGAACCCATGAATGATCATTAAGTCTAAAATAAATAAGTAGATACGACAAAGAAGAACAAAACTTTCTGACTTAGTTATTAAGGATAGTAAAGGCAGAAGTAAAAAAGGAAAGGGCACAAAGAGGTTTCCGGTTCATAAATGAGAGATTTTTTTTCTGAACAGGTCTGTATAATTGTTAGTAATGATGTGTATGTTTTGATACGTTTTGTGAGTGAAGACCTAGGAAGAACTCAGCACGAGGAGAAAATATCCGGATATGGAAGGACACTGATAGGTCTTGTTCGATGGAAGGGATCCTCATTATAGATAAACCTTCTGGGATTACTTCATTTGGTGTTGTAAAGAGGGTAAAAAGGGTCCTAAATGTAAAGAGGGTAGGGCATACAGGCACTTTGGATCCAATGGCTACAGGAGTTCTTCCCATTTGCATAAACGAAGCAACCAAGATCGTTCAGTTTCTTATAGATGATGATAAGGAATACGAAGCATGTCTCAGACTGGGTATAGAGACAGATACTCAGGATCAGACTGGTAAAGTGATTCGAGAATCCATTACAATTCCGGAGGATCAAAACAAAATAGTTGACACATTTAATGAATTTGTTGGTCATACTAAGCAAAAACCACCTGTATTTTCAGCTATAAAGCATAAGGGACTCCCCCTTTATAAGTTGGCAAGGAGGGGGAAAAACATCGATATTGAACCTAGAGATATCTGTATTCACAAGATCGTTGTGTCAGGAATCGACTTGCCTTATGTTTCGTTTGTTGTATCATGCTCTAAGGGGACATATATTAGAACACTGGCTGCTGATCTTGGGAATATGTTGGGTTGTGGCGCCCACCTTGTTGAATTGAGAAGGATTAAAAGTGGGAACTTTCGTATCAACGATTCTTATTCTATAGAGAGCTTACAAGATCTAGTAAATGGTGGGATGATCAAAGATAAGTTAATTCCATTGAGCAGGGCTTTGGTTGATTTTCCACAGATAAAGGTAGGTGAGAATCTGGCGAGAATAATTCGATGTGGCAGACAGATTTTCTTTAATGATTTAAAAGCCGCTTCTCTCTCCCATTTTAATGCAGGAGAAAACTTGAGGATTACAACCTTTAATGATGAGTTGATTGCTGTTGCAAAATCTTTGATAAGTTACCCTCTATCTGATTTGAATTATGGACGAGGAAAGGTTTTCAGGTTGATTCGTGTTTTTAATGCGTAATATTCTAACCAGTAGATTCTATCGGAGAAAACATATATTTATAAACAATACAATAACCTAAGTTTAGGCACTTTAGCTCACTTTAAGCACGTTAAACGTAAATATAAGAAGGGAGTGATAGGGAAATGTTAGACGTTCAAAAAAAACAAGAACTTATCGGAGAATACAAGATTCATGATACCGACACTGGGTCTCCAGAAGTCCAGATTGCCTTGTTGAGTGAGCGGATACGATATCTTACCGAACATTTTAAAGTGCACAAGAAGGATCATCATTCACGTCGAGGTTTATTAAAACTTGTAAGCCGGAGAAGACGATTGTTGGATTATGTAAAAGGGAAAGATGTCGAACGGTATCGGGGCATCATCAAGAGACTCGGTATTAGAAAGTAAGAATCTTTGCTTTTTCTTTTTATTAGATTTTTTAGGAGACAAGATTAAAAATGATAAAGAAAGTGAGTGCAGAAGTAAATGGAAGGGTTCTATCAATAGAATATGGTAAAGTAGCAAGACAAGCAAGTGGATCAGTCCTTGTGAGTTATGGAGAGACATTGGTTTTGGTGACAGTAGCAACAGATAATAAATTGAGGAAAGAGGGTGATTTCCTGCCTTTAACTGTTGATTATCAGGAGATGAATTATGCTGCAGGAAAAATACCGGGCGGTTTTTTTAAACGAGAAGGTCGTCCGAGTGAAAAGGAGATACTGACCTCAAGATTTATTGACAGGCCAATAAGACCCCTTTTCCCGAATGGGTACTTTTTTGAAACACAGATTATTGCAACGGTCTTATCTGTGGATCAGGAGAATGAACCGGATACACTTGCAATAATCGGTGCTTCTGCTGCCTTAGAGGTCTCTAGTATCCCTTTTGAAGGCCCATTGGCAGGTGTTAGGATAGGACGAATTGATGGCAGTTTAGTCTGTAATCCGACAGATTCACAGATGGAAGAGAGTGACCTGAACCTCCTTGTGGCTGGCACTCGAAATGCGGTTGTTATGGTAGAAGGCAAAGCTGATATGCTCCCTGAGGATGTTGTGTTGGAGGCGATATGGTATGGGCAAGAATCATTGCAGCCGATTCTTGCAATCCAGGAAGAGTTAAAAGAGGTCGTAGGCAAGCCAAAGATAGAGTGTAAAGGTGAGGAAACAGAGTCTGATTTCAAAGAGAGGGTTGAGGATATTGCCAGAGAAAAGGTAGAAGAGGCAATAAGAATCCCTACGAAGCTTGAAAGATATCATAGATTTGATGAGATTTTACATGAGACCACGGATGCATTATTGCCTGAGTATGAAGGGAGAGAAGGAGAGATAGAGAGGATTATTGAAGCATTAAAGTCCAAAATGGTCCGACAAATGTACGTCTCGGAGAAAAAGAGGATTGATGGCAGGGCATTTACTGATATAAGGCCAATTACATCTGAGGTTGGAATTCTGCCGAGGACCCATGGATCGGCCTTGTTTACTAGGGGTGAAACCCAGGTAATGGTGGCAACGACCCTTGGCACATCATCGGATGAAAAGAAGATTGAATCCCTTTTTGGAGACTCCTATAAGTCCTTCATGCTCCATTATAATTTTCCCCCTTATTCTGTTGGTGAAGTCAAGTTTTTAAGAGGCCCGAGTAGAAGAGAGATTGGTCATGGTGCTTTAGCTGAGAGAGCACTCGTCAGTGTTTTACCTTCCAATGATGATTTCCCATATACAATCAGGATTGTCTCTGAAGTCTTGGAATCAAATGGTTCATCTTCAATGGCTACTGTTTGCGGTGGTACCCTCTCTCTAATGGATGCCGGAGTTCCAATCAAAACCCCTGTAGGGGGGATAGCAATGGGATTGATCAAGGAGGATGAAGAGATTATCATATTATCAGATATTTTAGGAGATGAAGACCATCTGGGTGACATGGACTTCAAGGTTACAGGTGCCAGGGATGGGATTACAGCCCTTCAGATGGATATAAAGATAGGAGGGATTACAAAAGATATCCTTCAGGAGGCTCTTTATCAGGCAAAAGAAGGACGGCTTTACATATTGGATAAGATGGAGGCTACTATTGAAAGACCAAGGGAGTCTCTTTCGGATTACGCTCCAAGGATTGTTACGATTGAGGTTAATCCCGAGAAGATTCGAGATATCATTGGCCCCGGCGGGAAGGTTATCAGGCAGATAGTTGAAAAGACAGGGGTAAAGATAGATGTTGAGGACTCAGGGAAGGTAAGTATCGTCTCTACTGACAGTGCAGCCAGTGACAGTGCACTTAGGATGATTAAAGACCTCTGTCAGGAGGTTCAAGTAGACGAAATTTACATGGGAAAGGTGAAGAAGATCACTAACTTTGGGGCCTTTGTCGAGATTCTTCCTAGGGTTGATGGACTGCTACATATCTCTCAGTTATCAAAAGAAAGAGTCAGAAACGTAAGGGATGTCATCAATGAAGGGGATGAAGTCCCTGTTAAGGTTATTGATATCGATGAAGCTGGGCGGATCAAACTTAGTCGTAAAGATGCATTGGAAGATAATCTTAAGGGATAGCCGTCATGATTTGACTGTCGTTGGAACTCGATAATAGTTTTCTATTTCAAAGTGTAATATATAATGCTACTAAGCACTACAGGCAAGAGTTTATCTCGGATATTATGCGATTGGCACCCGCAATTTATTTAATTCTCTCCCCTTTATTCTCCATACACCATAACTTTTAACTTTGAATAGAGTCCAAGTACATTCGTACTCCTGTAATCAACATGGTGGATCTTGGTTATTCCACCATCTTCCATAGCTGCTTTTATGCTTACGTCGCCAGATCCGAATCCCATGATGCCAGTAGCCTCAGCGATCCCGACCTTTGACCAACCGCTGTTACCAGTCGTGAGTAAAGGTCCATCATATTCAGTATATATACTGCCTGCTATCGGTGACATGGCCATTGTGCATCCACCAAGGAAAGCAGCGGCAAGTACTAATACTAGTAAAGACCTCAAAGTTTTTTTCATTACTTAATACCTCCTTTTTACATTAAATTGTGGGTGCCATTTCGCTTATTACCATTTTTATGAAGTTTATAAGTACATCATATAAATGGGCTTTACTATCATGTTTTATCTCTTTTTGCAACATTTTTTCATCCAAATTTTCAGTAATTTCCGGTTAGGTATTTGCTTATGGGTACCAGGAATACTCCTGTTTGAATTTTTTTGAGGTATCTGAATTAGCCTGGAGATTGTGGAATTCGTTTTGAATTTTGATTCGTAGTTCTCTCACTCTTTTAATACTGACCTGCTCGTTGTGCTGCTCATGGCAGTAAATTGCCGGCAATAGATATGTTATCACACCTGAGAGGATTTGCACCATACGCCCACGTTTATCTCTGGCAATGAGATAGCACACTTTGAGGTACCGTTTCCACCAGGCGAATAATTTCTCCATGTCCCATCGAAATTTGTCAATCAATGCGATGTCCTCTGCTGACAGGTCATAACGGCGTGTTGCTACCCATTAGTCTACGTATACCCGACAAGCCGCACTGGTTTTTCAGTTTGATTTGTTTCGGGTGGACCAAGCAAAACTATAGCATCATAAAAGACGATACTGTCAGGATTTACCTGGGCAGCTTTAATAGAGATTTTGTTGGTACTGGCCTTGATCCAGCATACAAAAAACTTTTTTCATCCTGCCAGGTATCAAATTGTCTGTGGCATTGGTATCCTCGATCCATAACTCCAGTTGGGCCGGGGGAGAGTACCCGGCTTACAAAGGGGCGTTCAGCTCCCTTACTATCAGTGAGGAATATCTTTTTGGAATATTCCTGTTTAAGTCAAAGCCAAGTTTCTGGAATACATAGGCGAACTGCTCAAGACCTCGGGTGTTAATAGCCTCTGAAAAGCTGCTCTTTTTTATCCCTTCTTTCGGGGCGATATTGTCACGGGCAAAATCATCTTCTTCGAGGACTTGGAGGAGGTGTTATGCTCACGTGTGTTCTTCAAGGTGGTAGAAGACCAATGATTTGATTTCATCTTCGAAGGTCGTCTGTAAAGGTCTGTTCCCTTGTGCTTTGAGTAGGGACATTTCAATTATAGCCTCATAAGCAGGCTGAATGGACTGGTCAAAACGCAGTGTCCGTTTTTTATCATAAGGATAAGTTGTTTGCGGCATGGTTCGTAACTCCTTGAATTAATCAGTCATTACGAACCATCCCGGTCAATACATTACTAAATAATATGTCAAGTAAAATATCGACTTATTCTGCTTTTTTGACCTTTTTGATACATACAATTTTCTAACCGAAAATTACTGAATATAATTAGCATTTCTTTCCTTACGCCAACAAGACACGATGGACTTCTTTAACGAGTTCAGTCACTACAAAGGACTTTATTAAGTAGCCATGCGCTCCCTTATCCATAATCTCAGTTATCTCAGATCGGGGTTCTTCACAGGCGGGGTAGTCAACAAGCATAATTACCTTGACATCAGGGTATTCATTTCTAATGTGGGCCAAAAGCCTGTAACCAGCATTATCCTCATCTATCCAGGGGAGGAAATCCTTATCCTTAGGAATAAAGTATTCCCTGGTAAGATCGAGTTCTAACAAGACGATATCCACTTCATCCAACATAGATAGAGCCTCGACATAGCCTTCGCAGCTTTTAAGAGAGAAGATATACTGTTGTTCATCATTCATATTGAGAAATTCCATAAAAGGCTCTCCGATCTTATTGGCCTGTTTGTCAACCATTAAGATATGTATTTCACTTTTTTTCATCATTTGTCTTCCTTTTGGTTATGTTTAATAACAGTTTACCTTTTTAAAATGTGTTGAGCGTAACTGCTCAGACTAAAGTGTCCTATCAACCTATCTGCCCAAGTAAGTTCCTTTCAAACTTTCCTAATGTAGCTGAAATGTACGATAGTATCAATATTTATTTTCCCCAAAAGCTTTATCTTTTAACTGAGTTGTGTTAAAAGAAGAATATATGGAGATATTCAATGAAAAGGGAATCATGGCAAAAGCTCGTATAAAAACTTTTTTAGAGGAAAAGTAAGATGGCATTAAGGGGTAAACTTAAGAGGCTTTATATTATTTTATTCATCTTCCTTATCTTTGTAATGGTAGCATTGGTCTTCTTTGCTCCTCGAGTAGTATTTAATGACCCTAGGTTAGATTATATCCTGATAGATAAGGACGGGAAGGAGCACAGGCTGCATGAAGGCGAGGCAATACACATTTCAATGGGTAATAGCTTTATGATTAAGAAGGTTGAGACAAATATCTTATTTAACAAAGGGATAACCACTGATATAGATGGAATCGGTACGGATAATGACCTTAATTATAAAGTAGAAGTGAGTGAGTTAGTAGATAAGGCCATAGAAGAGGTGCTCAGGGGCCTTAAACCTTCATATGCCATAAGAGTAAAGAGGGATAACACTATATTTGCAGAGCTATTTTTATATGTGGACATAACAGAGGATGATTGGATGGGTAAGATTCGTACATTGGAAGATCCAAAGGAGAAGCTGAATTGTCTTGAAAAGGCAGTAAAGCTAAATCCACTTTCTGTAGAACTCAGGGTTTATCTTGCAGACCTTTTCTTAGAAAATGGACAGTTTAAAAAGTCAGCCGAACAGCTTGAAGAAGTGTTGAAGTTAAATCCATCTGATAAGGAAGTATATAAAAAGTTGATATCAATCTATAAGGAGACGCACAATTTAGATAAGATGATACAGGTGTATAAGGAGTTGGTCGATTTTAATCCAGAAGATGAAATTCTGCACTACAATTTGGGTGTAATTTTAGAAGATAAAGGCATGCACAAAGAGGCAATATCTGAGTTTTTAGAGACAACGAGGATAAACCCACGAGATTTTAGTGCACATGCCCATCTTGCATATAATTACACAAAGATAGGGAATTTAGAAAAGGCAATCACAGAATACAAAAGGGCTGCAAGATTGAATAACAAAGATCCTATTATTCATTTTAACCTGGCTGTCCTTTATGAAAAGACGGGCAAGATCAAGGCCTCAATAAGGGAATATGAGAAGACCAGAGCATTAAAATCGAAAGATATGGATGTCCTTGTACCACTGTCTGAGTTATATTTGAAGACCAAGCAATATAAAAAAGCCATTCCAATTTTAAGACAGATTGTAAGATCAAAACCAAATGATCCTATTGTCTGGGGTAAACTGGGTTTTGTATACTCTGAAGATAAGAAATGGAAAAAGGCGATTGACTGTTACAATAAATCAAAAAAGTATGGGTCTGATGACGCTATAACCCATTTGAACCTGGCGATGCTCTATGAGGAAGTAGACGACATAAAAAATGCTGTGAATGAATATAGATTAGCTCTAAAGCGAGACCCATCGTTAAAAGAGGCGAAAGAGAAGATTCCCGATCTCTCTATAAAGCTTTTAAGACGTCAAGGTGGACATTAAGAGGCTATTACCCAAAAGAAAAATCTCTTTTCGCTTTACCCAAAACGTTTTTTTTGTAAGTCTAAGCCGTGCTCCAGGCGATTTCAAAACTCGCCCAATGAGGCTCAAACAATTGAAATTGCTCATCTTCCGCTTTGCCAAGACGTTAAGCAAAAAACTTTTTGATGATCGCTCAAAGGAACTTTTCTTTTGGCAACAGCCAGTTAAAAAGTGTCCATTCACATAAAAAGGGGTTTTTCAAGGTCAAGAAAGATAAAGATTTTAATCACCCCATAGCAAATATGCTTACCTGTGGAATCCCCGTGGAGTTTCGCAAAGCGAAATTCCACAGGGTAAGCAGGAATTGAGTGGTATATTGAGAGGGTTAAAATCTGGGCCAACAAAGAGAGTAGTCAAAAGGACCATTTCTATATAGGCACTCGGTAGGTTCTTCAAATATGATGGGGGGGGGTGGGTATCTTTGGGTGAAAAGATTGTAATTGAACAGTATGTTAATTTTAATAAGAGTATTGACATTATCGTCTATAGGGGTGGTAAATTAATCGATTTTCATAATGATTGTACTTACGACAGAATTGATAAGATAATAGACCGTATAAAAAAAACGAATACGGGTTCTGAGATTGAGCAGTTTTGCTATGGAGAACTATGCACAGGCAGTTGGATGAGATGGCAAATATAAAGGAATAAAAGGTATTGTTCAATCCATCTTAAAAGATAATATGCCTTATAAAACTATTCACTTACTTAGACTGAAGATTTTTTAAAGGCTGAAGGAGGTCGAAAAACATTCTTCAACCTCCCCAGCTGAGTAGTGACTATGCCTTTAAACAGGAGACAGGAAACCCCCTTTATGGAGGAAAGATACAGATGGAATATTTTAGCCTTAATCTATCTCTCCATGTTAGCCTTTGCCTTTGTATTTCAGTCCATTCCCCCAGTGTTGAGCTTAATAATACATGATTTCCAAATATCTCACACTCAAGCTGGGCTTCTTATGACCCTTTTTGCCTTGCCCGGGATATTTCTGTCTATTCCAGGAGGGATCCTCTTTGATCTTTTTGGAACCAAGAAGATCGCTGTAAGTTGTTTTGTTTTAATGATTGTTGGTGTCCTTGTGGTGATCTTCGGAAGGACATTCTTACATCTTGCTATAGGTAGAACTGTCTCTGGGGTAGGTGCTTTGGTTCTTGCAATCGGTCTCCCTCGTTTTCTTATCCAGTGGTTTAGTGGAAAAGAGCTGGGCATTGCAATGGGTATATTCAATACTGCTATACCCTTGGGTTCAATCATATCATTTTCTCTCTTGGGAAGGTTGGGGAAGGGTTTGGGCTGGCACACATCTGTCTCGTTAAGCGGTATTGTCACTTTTATCGCGCTAATCGCCTTTTTACTTTTTTTTAAACATCCCCCCTCTTTAAATAATGCATCCCTCAGAGAGTTTAATTTTCAACTTCCAAATTTCAGAGAAACAGGAATTTCAATATGGCTTCTGGCTATGGCCTGGATGTGGTTTAATGCATCGCTTATCTCTTTGTCTACCTTTGCTCCAGACTTTTTTATGGAGCATAGAGGCTTCAGTATAGGATTTGCTGGGTTCCTTACCAGTTTTATAATGTGGGGTTCTTTACTTTTCAGTCCTGCAGTTGGGTATATCATCGATAAATGGGGCTTTAAAGAAATCCTGATCGCAATAAGCGGACTTATATTAGGTGTTGTGATCTTCTTAATTCCATATGTTCCTGGTTTTCTTATCTTTTTTATGGTACTCATTGGGCTTTCCGTAGCACTTGTTCCTGCACCCGTATTTTCTTTACCATCAGACCTTTTAGAACCAGAGAATCTAGGTTTTGGTTTTGGTATTATTTCTACATGTTTAAGTGTTGGCATGGTATTTGGACCGTATTTTGTAGGGCTGATTAGAGAGCAAACAGGTTCTTATGAGATGAGTTTTATAGCAATGGCAGGCTTTGCCCTCTTTGTAACAATAACAATACTGTCTCTTTTTTTCATAACTCCCTCGAAAAGATGATTTGACGCATAAAATCCTAAATAAGGTTTCCTGAATAAATAGTCAAAGCCTATTACTGGCAGTTTCATAACCACATGAGGCTCTAAAAAGTTCCTGTTCGAGCAGGAACTTCGATTTTAGCTCTTTGAAAAACAGACGCAACAAGATGG
>JAXHVA010000073.1:0-21918 GCA_034189035.1 Thermodesulfobacteriota bacterium | reverse complement strand
CTTAACCTTTTTAGAAGATCTTCCTTGGAGGAGTTATTTAAGCCACCTCCGAAAAACATTAATAATGGCAATATTAACAGTCAGTTAATCATAGATTTCAGCTAACCGGACAGAATTGATAAGTTATATGTAGTTCTCCTTCTTTTTTTGTCTCCTCTTTTTGCCGTTTTAGCGCCTAGCTATGTTACATCTCAGAAGCGGCACGACCTACTACAAAAAGATAAGCAGGATAACCATCTATGGATAGATACGATGGGAAATATATCTGTCTCCCTGAATGCTAAACTCCGATATCTTCATTCCACAGTTCTGGATTATTTTCGATAAACGTCTCCATAAGCTGACGACATTCTTGGTTATCAATAATCAACAATTCCACGCCTCGTGACCGTAAATAATCCTCTGGACCGCAAAATGTACGGTTCTCTCCAATAACTACCTTTGGAATCCCATAGAGAAGTACCGCTCCGCTACACATATCACAGGGTGACAAGGTCGAGTAAAGCGTTGCTCGACGATAATCGGATGCTCTAATTCGTCCTGCATTTTCCAAACAATCCATTTCCGCATGCAATATTGTACTTCCCTTTTGTGCTCGTTGGTTATGACCGCGCCCGACTATTCGGTGATCAATAACAAGTACCGATCCGATAGGAACACCGCCCTCGGCCATTCCTCTTTTCGCTTCCTCAATTGCAACCTCTAAAAATTTGTCCATATTCTTTCTTACATAAGATTGGGCTAACGGATTCCTGGATATCTTTTTATAAGTCCCGCTTCAGCCTGATGTCTTGCCAAACCCTTTTATAGTTTTTTCCATGCTAACTGAGAACATTTTGATGGCTGCATTTTTCGCAGACAAATGAGTCTCTTTGGTCTTTATCTAAGAATGCAATAGCTCTCTCATTTTCAAACCCGGATATGTGTATATAGTCAGCAACTTTTAATTGTTCTTCGGATTCGTATGGAACATCAATATTATTAACGCGCAACATTTTATCTGTAACTATTTTAACCCTATCATCTGCTTTAATAAATGTCCATTCAGTCTCACCACCTGAACATTTGAAATATAAACCAGGAACTTTGAAAGCTTTAAACTGTCCGAGGGTATGAACTGAGAATCCTTCAGTTTCCATTACAACCCTGATGCGTCGAACGAGAAAAAATATTAAAATGATGATGAGAATTATATATATGAATGGCTTTTCAAACATTTTTTTCATATTATTGTATAACCTGAATCCGTAGTCTGAATTGGTGACACTGAGATCAAGGCATTTGAAGTTCTTCACAGAACGTTTGGACTGAAATAACCCTTATTCCGTCTTTCTGATAATCCTTCATCCCATCGTGAACTTGATAAAAACTTTGGGATTTTGGTTGGCTGCATGAAATAGGAGAGCGAAGGATTGATATTTCGATCGCCGCTTTTGCCTTAAAAAGCAAAAATGGGCTTTTTATCTTTTAAAATTACAAAATCCACTTCACGTTTGTGAAGTATCATGAAGAAAACGAAAGTCCATACGAAACCCTTCTGTATCTTCAATGAAATGACAGTATTTCAGAAGCTGGGATGCAATAAAGTTTTTAAATCTTGCTCCGGATTCAGGAATCAGTGACCAGTCGCATAAATAGAGCTTCTGTTCCTTTTTAACTGTCCGTATTGAGGATGCTCTATATGGTGGGATTCTAAAAAATAATACATTCGTTCAAATATTTTCAGCCATCGCTCAACAGTTTCGTAGGCTACTTGAAGTATTTCTTTCAGATTTTTTACTGAAAGGAACGACCCGACTCTATTGGAGACTTCTTCCTCCAAGAACTCAAGCAGGCTGAACCTTTTTTACTGCTTCCAAGTCTCTTATGTCCTCGCAAATAATCCTCTGAATCCTCTCCCTTTGGCATCTTCTTAAGAATCTTTCTTGTCCTGTTAAAAGTGGTTCAGGGAATCCTCAAAATCTTAAAAGGTCTTTAAAGTCATTTCCGGTTGCATTGGGGTTCAACTCCATCAGAGAAAAGGGATGAGATCGATAGTAATTATATCTGCCCCGCAATGAATCTCCGCCCTTTCTATTAATAATCAAGTCGGGCTGATCCGGTAATGATGAATGATATTTTAGATTTGTTGGTGTTGTAGAACCCCCCTTACGAGATTTCGCCACCTGGCATATTTATGAATCTCGTCCAATACAATGAATTTTTAGTTTGGAGGCAATTCTCCTTTCATCAAAGAAGAGCGGGTCAAAATATTATCCCAATTAAGGTAAGCCGGATAAATTATTTCGGGTTCTGTTAGGAACTGCAGTGCAAAGGTAGTTCTTCCAACCTGCCTGGGGCCTCCAACAAAGACTATTCGCTTTTCAAGGTCTTTATTAACGGTATTTTTAATATAGCTAGAGAGAAACTTTTTCATGGCAAAAATATAATACGATTTTTATCATGTGAAAAGTAGAATATTTACGATTTAATACGGATTAAGGACTTGTCCCATTTGTCTATAGATAATTATGGTCTAGCTTATCAAACCAGACCCTATTCACATAAACAAGAGAAGAAATTACAATTTATAAAAATGCTCGCCGATCACTCGCTACTGCCTCTCAGGAGGACTGGAAGGGTTATGCAGAAAACCAGGTTTTTATGCATCATCTTACGATCATTGCGTGCTGTAATTTTAGCCCTACTTAAACTCAGCCTATCGGAGCAATGTAATACTCGGTCTGAATCTGGCTGAGGCTGAAACACTCTATTGTTTTTTGAAATCCTTACTCCCAACTCCAAAAAGAAGAATCCCAGTTTTAAGTAGAAATAGAGTCACCAGACAGGGTAAAGGCAAGCCAAAAAATAGGTTGGGTTTTCCAGCAAACATCAATATTGAGTCTATAACAACACGCCATATATTATCAAAAGCCATTTCGATGCTGTTAAAATTTTTCACAACCTCCTTTTTATGATTACCTATTTACTAAATGCATAACGAATACTCACTGCCACCTTACAGAGCAGCTATTTGGTAACTGAGTGAGGTGATTGCTTAGAGGTCTTCTCTAGAGTCTCGACTCAAGGTGATCCCTGTGAATGCAAGATTAATATCTTTGAGAATCTCCTTGGCCTTTTTTCCTGGTCTACTTTTATCATCAGTCTGGCTGGCAGTGCCATATGTCTCATGTACAAAAAATGCTCTCCCTGGAAAAAGTATGTGATCCCGTATCGAATATAGACTTTAAAAGGGCGATGTCTATCGTATTGAGCGTTTTCAGCACCTCTCTTTATAAAATCGATGTAACCAGTTCCCGGCTCTGGTGGTTTAGTCGGCAGCTCGTAAACTAATTGAGCATCACAATCACTGCACCTCATTAAACCTCTCCGAGATTCAACTCTACAAATTGGACAAAATACTTTTAATCCTCCTATAAACTTTATAAATAATTACCGCAAACAGAATTCTGATTTTGGATATTTTTCTTTTATAGCGTTATTGCTCAACGTGTAAATCAGCCTCTGCGGTTTTTATCGGGCAAGTGCTTAAGGGAGAGCGGGCAGCTCTCTTAAAGTTTAAAAGCCAACTCGTGAGCAGATAGTTTCTTCTTTTTGCTTTTTTTTTCGGACTGTTATATGGAAAATCATACGCCTGCCAAACTCATCCCCAATTTCTTTGCCAGTCTATTATGAAGTACCCTAAATTCACTTAACGCTAAAGAGCATGAGCAATCTACAGTTTTCAACAAAATAATAAATAGTCGTCAACTAAACTCCCTCTAAACTCTTCGCTTTCTGCACCACCGTTCCTTATCTTCCACCATATTTCGCCTTAAAACTACAGCACTCTATTTGCCGATATGCTTAAAATCAGAAAGTATAAACAACTGTATAGCAGCTTTTGTGACTTTATCACTTACACCATGTTGGAAGTACACCTGGCCATATTTATAGTATACTAATGCTAGAATACCATCAAATACACCGAACATTTATATATTTGACCAAAACTATAAAACCAATAATAAACAAGTAAAATCATCAAGTCAAACAGTAATTTGCGCCTGAAAGAAGCCCCCTAATTTAAGGTTTGAGCAGGTCGACAAGAGTAGTAAATGCCCCATTGGAAATATTGTACTTTTATGGAATAGAAGCACATCTCTTAATCATAGAATTTCTACTTGGTAGAAGGCACATCTCCTGATTACAGACGTACTTGTCTACATAAAATATATGTTATTACTCGGTAATAGGATTAAGCTGCTACAGGGAATCTCTCTTTGTCTCTTTTTAAGCCTCTGCAAACGCTTGAGCTGTTTTTGCTGATGAATATGCCCGACTATTTGAATGTTCCACGCTTATACGGAAATGGCAACATAACGCTTCAACCCTTCAATACCATGATCCAGACAGCAGTATAAACTATTATTCTTCAAAGCATTGATAGAGGACTCCACTGCCGAATTGTTGAACCCTTTATCAAAACTATTTCCTAGCTTCATTTGCATTTCTATAACTTTTCTCATACTTTTTTTCTCCGAAGATTTGTCGTGGGGCTTGACATTGTGAAACTGACACCCAATGCTAAATTATGCTCAAGTGAATTGATTTCAATCGGTTATACCTTCTTTTTATCAAGACAGTACAGGTAAATAAAAACTTAAAACCAACTAAAAAACTAAAAACCTTCGGAACTATAAATCACTCGTAATATTCTGTTAAATTTGATTTGTTTCAATTGCCATTCAGGCACTAATTAGTTGAAATAGTTATTAAAATCTGTTTTCTATTTGCCTTTTGATTTACATTTTGATATAAAAAAGCAAGATAATCAACCAAATTATCGATGAAAAGCATGATATATTATTAAAGATCATAAACAGATGTAACTTTTCGAGCAATGAGTTTTTCTAAGTTGTCAAAGAGTGTTTTTCGAATCATAGTGTGCAACTGAAAAAGGTTTTCATCCTGTTTGAATTCAATATAAGGGATGGGGGTAGGCTATGGACCATAACCAGCTTCTTATGGGTATAGTAAGTTTATTTTCCCAATTAAAGAAAAGTATCATTGAGTTCTTGCCTCACCTCTTCGGTGCTGCAATTATTTTGATAATGGGATTCGTGACTGCAAGACTCGTAAAAATACTTGTGGCTCGTCTTATCAGTAATGTGTACAGACTCATACCAAACAAAAAAATAAAAGAGCGAGTAAATCAGTCCCTCACGGAAAGACCCATATCTAAAGTACTCAGCAGTATCCTCTACTGGATTATCATCGTCTTCTTTGTGACTGCGGCCACTGAGGCACTTGGTCTGCCTGTCGTAACCACATGGCTCAGCGGTGTTACAGGATACCTGCCAAGAGTTTTAACCGCGGTCTTAATTGGTTCTATCGGGTTTATCGGAGGGGTGGTCGTAAAAGATATTGTTACAACAGCAGCCATTTCTGCAGGAATAGCCTACGGGAGTGTACTTGGAAGGATGGTACAGGTGACCATTCTTCTCATCACAGTCCTTATCGCATTGGAACAAATCGGCATTGACATGACCTTACTGATGAGTCTTATTATGATACTTACAAGCGCTTTTCTCTTCGGAGCAGCCCTTGCCTTCGGATTGGGTGCCAGAACGTCTGTGAGTAATATTCTCGCATCATTTTACTTACAAAAGACATATCAAATCGGCCAGACAATAAAAATTGGTGAGACGAAAGGGCAGATTGACCAGATTACACCAACTGCTGTCATTCTCAACTCAACGGAAGGCGCAGTAATGGTTCCTGCAAAGACTTTTGCCGAAGCCGTTTCTATCTGTCTGCTGGAGGAGGAGGAAAGAGATGAATCCTGATCAAATGCTTTCATATGAATTCATAAGAAGCCACCCAACTGATGCAGCACGAGTCCTTGAGCGGCTGACAATTGAGGAGACAAGATTCTTTTTGGAAGACACCCCCCTACACGAGTTAATAGGCGTCATGAGTGTGATGGATCCAATAGTCGGAGCCAGATGTTTGGAGAGAATGGAAGAAAGACGATCAGCACGACTTATCGAAAAACTCCCATTGGAGACAGGAACTCTCCTACTGCGAAGAATGGAGAAATCCATTCGGGGAAGAATTCTTGGGTCTGTGTCGTACAAACTCAAAACCGAATTACAACGCATGTTGCGCTATCGCGAAGGAACTGCCGGTAATATAATGGATGCACAAGTATTTACAGTGCCAGATGATATAACGGTAAAAGATGCATTGAACAAACTCAGAGAACATTCCGGAAAGGTGTTAGAGTATGTATATGTTTTAGGCCGAGAAAATGCTCTTATTGGCTTTTTCCCCCTTCATCAACTGACTACATCTCAACATCAATGCGTTACTTCATCAATCACTAGAAAAATTCCATGGAAATTAAACCCCAATATGAGCAGAAAGGCTATTCTCACTAATCCTGGATGGCAGACCTTTAACGCCCTTCCAGTGGTCGATGAAAACGGAGTCTTTCTGGGAGCAATAGGGCATATCTCTTTGCGCCAGTTGGATAATGATGTGCTCATGCCCCCCTTTTCAAAAGAAGCGGCTGTTGCTGGTAGTGCCCTTGCGGAACTCTATTGGATTAGCATCTCTGCTTTCACAAAAGGCATTGCAATTGCAGCAACGCCTCAACGCCACACCTCCATGAATTTCAAAAGGAGAGAGTTGAAATGAAAAAGAGCGTATCTAAAGCGACTCATACTCTTGTTATAGAATTCTTAAGTCGCTATCCTGAAGAAGCTGCCAATCTTTTGAATGACTTGCCTGAAGATGAGATACTCAGGCTTCTTCAGACAATCACTCCTTCAATTGTCTGCGATGTACTTGCAAAATTACACCCTGATATTGCTGTTGAAATTATAAGGAAGATGGAAGACGCCTTTTTCATCAAACTTTTTACGAGGATCGATATTTCATTGGGAACAGGCCTGCTCTCAAGGCTTGATGAAGAGACAAAAGGGGTATTGATATCCAGGCTTCCATTAAAACTGGCGAAAGAATATCAAGAACTCATTTCATACCCTCCAGACTCGGCGGGGCATCTCATGGATCCCAATGTAACGACCTTTCAGATGAACCATACAGTGAACGATGTATTAAAACACATCAGGAAAATTCGAAATCGGCGAATCATAGACATCTGCATTATAGACGAAGAGAATCGTCTTCAGGCAGTAATCCCCCTTCAAGAAATTGCTATGGCTCAGCCAAATCAACGTCTTATGGAATTGCCCTACAATAATAGACATGTCAGCATTCACAGTATGGCGCCCCGAGAGGATGTCGTAACCCTTATGGAAACGAATAGATTGACCAGCCTTCCTGTTATTGATCTGGACGGACGACTTCTGGGAGTCATACGGTATGACGCCCTCGTTAGCGCAGCTCAGCATGGAGTTACTGAGGGTATACAGGTCATGTTTGGAGCAGGACGAGATGAAAGGGCTTTTTCAAAGGCGTCCTTTGCTATTCGAAAGAGGCTTCTCTGGTTGGAAGTCAACCTGGGGACAGCCTTTTTGGCAGCCTTTGTCGTATCCCTATTTGAAAATACCATAAGCAAGGTCACAGCATTGGCAGTATTCTTGCCAGTGGTAGCAGGACAGTCAGGGAATACCGGTTCTCAGGCACTGGCAGTGACAATGCGCGGACTTGCCCTAAGAGAAATCAGAACACGACACTGGTTTCGGGTGATGAGAAAAGAGCTTACAGCCGGATTTTTCAATGGATGTGCTATTGCACTCAGTACCTCCATATTCGTCTATCTATGGATGTCATCCTTGGGTCTTGCAGTCATCATCGGAATTGCCATGGTCTTCTCTATGGTGATTGCAGGAGTATCAGGTGCACTGATCCCGATTACTCTGAAATCCATGGGTCAGGATCCTGCCCAATCTTCTTCAATCATCCTGACAACAGTGACCGATGTTGTCGGATTTCTCAGTTTTTTAGGTCTAGCCAAAGTACTCCTCGGGGTTCTGAATCTGGGCTAAATGTAACATTTCAGAAAGAGGAAAAAATGGAAAGACCTTGGCATTCTCTTATTAAGCATTAGACAATACTCAGGAGGAGAAAGATGAAACCTAGAAATATCGCTATCTTGGTTCTGACTGCCCTTATCATAACCTTTTTACTTCAAAATACTCAAGTAGTAGAGGTCCGGTTTCTTTTCTGGAAAATTTCCATGTCCAGGATACTCCTATTGCTTGGTGTCTTTTTTATCGGCTTGATCGGCGGGTGGTTTATTAAGACCTTCACGTCAAAAAGACCGAGATAGAATCATCATATGTGATCTGTAATTATCGAGTTTCTCAGTAACTTCTCAATAACTTTGGGAAACAGACTTATGCCGTAGCTCACAGGGGAGCTTTAATGAGCGACATAGTGAATTTTGGGAAATACGTATTCAGGGTATTCGGCGTTAAAAAATTCAAAATGTTTGAGGGCATAGCCCGAGTTTTTTGAATTTTAGCCGAGCACCCTGAATGCGCCCAAAATTCATAGAAGAGCAAATGAAAGCTCCCCTTTTGGCTACGGCATGTTCCCGGGCTTTTTGAGAAGTTATGTTTCTCATTCCGGACTTCGATGAGTTGAAAGGAACAATGATTGGAAAGTTTCTGCAGTACTGATGAACGCATGCAAAGACAGTCTTTCAAGTCTATGATTCCTCTTATAAGACAGGTATTGTGGAACCTGTTTCTTATTTCGCTGGGGAGTATTATTTGTGCCATAGGCATCAATGGCATTTTAATTCCCCACCAGTTACTCGGTGCAGGATTTACCGGAATAGCCTTGATAATCCACTACTTAATTCCTTGCCTACCGGTATCCCTGATCTATTTTGTCCTCAATATCCCTCTGTTTGGCCTGGGATGGAAGTATGTAGGCCGCCGCTTTTTTCTATACAGCATTGCGGGCTTGTGCATCTTTTCGACTGCCCTGACGTGGACATCCCTGCCGTTGGCTATCAATGACAAAATCCTGAGTGCCCTTCTGGCGGGCATCATTTTAGGGGGAGGATCGGGGATTATCTTACGATCTCTTGGGTCTGCAGGTGGGCTGGATATTCTTTGTGTTATCTTAATGAAACGTTTTTCTATCCGTCTGGGAAGCACAATACTGGCTTTCAACAGTGTCATCCTCAGTATAGGAGCGGCCTTTTTCTCTTTGGAGGCCGCTCTTTATACGCTTATATACATCTATGTCAACTCATATATGGTTAATCTGGTAGTAACGGGTCTGAGCCAGAGAAAAGCGGTCTTCGTTGTCTCTCCTCATTGGAAAGAGATATCAAAAGAGATGATTGATAAGCTGCATGGCGGTGTGACTATAATCAAAGCCCGTGGTGGATATACAGACCAGGAAATACATGTTCTCTTTACTGTCATCCCCTTCCAGGAAATATCCAGGCTCAAAAGCCTGGTTCGTGCTATTGATCCGGATGTTTTTGTTGTGATATCGGACACCCTGGAAGTAATGGGCCAGCGTATAGGAAATCAGCCCAATTGGTAGGTGCAATTTCAATTTCCAGATGACAAGTCCATAAAAATGTATATTTTCCTCTCTCTTTTCTCTCTTTTTTTTCTTCTTTTTAGCTGTTGACTATACTCTTCTTTATTTGGTAACATATTTCCAAGGTGTTGTCCAAACAGAAAATCCCTTGAGCGTTCATCAAAGTTTTTTCTCGCAGAGAACTGCCCTTCATATCTCAGGGTAAACTTTTCTTTTCTTGATAACTGAACCGCATAAAAAAACGGAAGATTCATGAAGCATATTATACTCGGCACAGCCGGTCACATTGATCACGGCAAAACATCATTAATACAGTTTCTTACAGGGGTTGATACGGATCGCCTTAAAGAAGAAAAGTTAAGGGGTATAACTATCGAACTTGGGTTTGCCCCATTGACTCTCCCGAATGGTCAGAAGATAGGTGTAATAGATGTTCCCGGCCATGAAAAATTCGTCAAGAATATGGTGGCAGGTGTCGGGGGGATTGACATATTGCTAATGACTATAAGTGCAGATGAAGGGATTATGCCTCAAACCAAAGAGCATATGGAGATATGCAGCCTCTTGAAGATAAAAAATGGGCTTATCGCTTTAACAAAGGTCGATTTAGTAGAGGAAGAATGGATAGAGATGGTTAAAGAGGATGTCGAAGGGTTTGTAAAAGGTACTTTCTTAGAAGGCTCGCCGATAATACCCGTCTCTTCAGTAACCGGAGAAGGTATTCACTTGTTATTAGATGCTTTAGAAGATTTATCAAAGAAGATTGAGGAAAGGCCATCTGAAGGCCCTTTGATACTGCCAATAGACAGGGTCTTCTCTATGAGGGGATTCGGTACGGTCATTACCGGAACTTTAGTATCTGGCAATCTTTCCGTTGGACAGATGGTAGAGATCGTTCCTTCACGAATAGAGGCAAAAGTCAGGGGTGTTCAATTCCATAATGAAGCAGTAGAAAAAATATCGGCAGGGTCCAGAACAGCGGTCAATCTTCAGGGGGTTGAGAGATCTTCTATTGAAAGAGGAAGCGTCTTAACCTGTCCTAAGATGGTAGACCCTTCCTTGATGATAGATGTCTGTTTTGAACATCTTTCCAGTTCTACCAAACCTCTCAAAAACAGAACAAAGGTGAGGCTTCATATAGGAACCAGCAGTATCCTTGCTAATATAACCTTCTTTGACAGAGACAAAATTTCTCCAGGGGAAACAGCCTTTGCCCGGTTAAAGTTGAATAGCCCTGCTGTAACCCTCCATAAAGACCGTTTCATAATAAGGAGTTACTCCCCAGTTTATACAATAGGCGGAGGAGAAATTCTCGATTCTTTTCCTGCAAAAAGAAAGAAATACTTCAATGAGATATTAGCGGATCTTAGAGTTTTTCAGGATGGGAAAGATGAAGAGATAATGAAAACGCATTTATATAACGCTGGTTTTAAAGGTCTTAGCATGAAAGAGTTACTGATGAGAATCCGTATAAATCCCTCAAGATTATCTGACCTGATTCAGGCTTCAATGTCAAAAAGAGAGCTTGTTCAGTTCGATCAAGAGGATACAAGAATAGTCCACTTTGATATCTACGAAAACCTAAAAAGATTATTGCTGGAGCAGATAGAGGGGTATCATAGATCGTATCCAATGAAGGAGGGAATATCAAAGGAGGAACTCAAGACCAAATTGCCTAAAGGAGTAAATGTAAAGTTGTTTAATAAGGCAGTAATAGAACTCACCAGATTAAATAAGATAAAGGGAGTAAAAGATAAACTCCAATTGTTCGATTATTCAATATCATTGAAGGAACCACAAAAGGCGGTTAAAAAAAAGATAATAGAGATATATACGGATGAAGAACTTTCCCCTCCCATTTTAAAGGACCTTATAGAGCGTTTAGCCATAGATGCTTCAGAAGTAAAAAAGATATTGGATTTACTGGTGGAAGAAGGGACGCTTGTGAAGATCAAAGAAGAGTTTTATTTCCATTCTGACGCCATTGGTAAATTAAAAGAAAAACTCATCGCTTACCTCAAAGAGAATAAAGAGATTACAATATCACAATTTAAAGAAATCACAAAATCATCCAGAAAGTATTCTACCCCCCTAATCGAATACTTTGATAAGATAAGGGTTACCATCAGAGTAGGTGATAAGAGAATATTAAGAGAAAAGGGTCACTGATATCTATCTGTAAATGACACTTTTAACCACTCTTCGAAAACACCGAAAAGCCCTCTTTTCCATACAAACCCCCCAAATATTTTTTCATCCTGAAAAAAATCACTTCCCTTCTATTGATCTCAGATATTTAGTGATTATATTTTTAATTAAAGAGAAGACATAAAAAGTCTTTTATAATTAAGAAGTCAATATAGGACAAATAAAGATAGATTAAAATAAAGGAGGTATTGAAAATGGCTAAGACAGTTGGAATTGATTTAGGGACTACAAACTCGGTGGTTTCTGTTATGGAAGGTGGGAACCCCACTGTAATCATAAACTCTGAAGGAGGAAGAACAACCCCATCGACTGTAGGGTTTTCAGAAAATGGAGAGCGGCTTGCAGGACAGGTTGCAAAAAGACAGGCAGTACTCAACCCTGAGAATACAATCTCATCAGTAAAGAGATTCATAGGAAGGAGATATGCTGAGATAGCAGAAGAGGCAAAGCAGGTTTCCTATAAGATCAAAGAGGGAAAAGATGGAACTATAAGGATAGTTTCTCAAGGAAAAGAATACGCACCAGAGGAGATATCCGCTATAACATTGAGAAAACTAGCGGATGAAGCGTCGAAATACCTTGGAGAGAAGGTAAAGGATGCGGTAATAACGGTACCTGCATATTTTAATGATGCCCAGAGACAGGCAACAAAAGATGCAGGGAAAATAGCCGGTCTGAATGTCAAGAGGATAATCAATGAACCTACGGCTGCAGCACTAGCTTATGGCTTAGAGAAAAAGACTAATGAGACCATCTTGGTATTTGACCTCGGTGGTGGTACTTTTGACGTCTCTATACTGGAAGTCGGTGATGGAATTTGCGAGGTAAAATCAACCAGTGGCGATACCCGTCTTGGCGGGGACGACTTTGACAAGAGGTTGGTGGAATGGATTGCTTCAGAATACAAAAAGGAGCAGGGAATAGACTTGCTGAAAGACCGTCAGGCATTACAGAGGCTTTACGAAGCTGCAGAAAAGGCAAAGTGTGAGCTGTCGACAGTTACAGAGACAACGATAAGTCTTCCTTTTATTACCGCAGACGCAAATGGGCCGAAACATCTGGAGACGAAGATCACGAGGGCGAAATTCGAAAGTTTAATCATGGACCTCATACAGCGTTGCGAAAATCCTGTAAAACAGGCATTGAGTGATGCAAAACTCTCTGCAAATGAGATAAATGAAGTGGTTCTCGTAGGGGGATCTACTAGGATTCCTGCAGTACAGAACCTGGTAAAGAGGCTTACAGGCGGGAAGGAACCGCATCAAGGTGTAAATCCAGACGAGGTAGTGGCTGTTGGTGCAGCCATTCAGGCAGGGGTTCTCACAGGAGAAGTCGAGGATGTACTCTTGCTCGACGTCACACCGCTCTCTTTGGGTGTTGAAACCCTTGGTGGAGTGATGACCAGACTTATAGAGAGAAACGCTACTATCCCGATACGGAAGAGTGAGATATTCTCTACTGCCGAAGATAACCAGAGCAGCGTGGATATTAATGTTCTTCAAGGTGAAAGAGAGATGGCTAAGGACAATCGGTCTCTTGGAAAGTTCCGTCTTGAGGGCATACCAATGGCACCAAGAGGTATTCCTCAAATAGAGGTTACATTCGATATCGATGCCAACGGGATAATCCATGTTGGTGCTCAGGACAAAACAACCGGAAAAGAACAGACCATTACTATAACTGGATCGACAAGTCTGGAAAAGGATGAGGTAGAAAGGATGATTCGAGATGCAGAAATCCATGCATCCGAAGATAAGCGAAAGAAAGAAGGGGCTGATATAAAAAATCAGGCTGACACCTTAGCGTATACTGTTGAGAGAGAACTGAATCAGGTAGGGGATCGGTTGCCAATCCATGAAAAGGAAAGAGTAGAACAGCTCATTAGTGAATTGAGGAATGCGTTGAAAGAGGGAACTGACATAGGAAAGATTAGAACCTTGACTAGCGATTTACAGCAGGCGTCTCATTCTATGGCCAGTGCTGCATATCAAAATTCACAAACTGCCGATCAGACATATAATAACTACGAAGGATATGGAAATCAGGACGAAGAAGTAATCGACGCCGACTATACAGTCAACCCCTCCAGTAGTGGTTGAGGAGTATAATTCGCAATCGACCGGGAGTCGATCGAAAGAAAGGCGACCTTTCAAGATGATTTTCATTGAGTGTTTTCATTAAGGGGCAGGGCGAATCTGCCCCTTAATAGTTTGTGAGGTGACATTATGGAGGTAAAGATTGATAAAATATTACACGAAAATAAAGAGCGTAAAATGGTAAAAGAAAAAGATATGAAAACTGAAGAAGAAACTCAAGACGAAATCTTAAGATTAAAAGAGGTGCTTGAGGTCAAAGAAAAGGAGTACGACTCTCTTTTAGCTGATTTTGACAATTTAAAGAAAAGGATAGATAATGACGTAAAACTTCGTATACTGGGAGAAAAGAGTAAACTTATTTTGAATATCATAGAGGTAATGGATAGCTTTGACAGGGCAATAGAATCAGGTAAAAACTATAGACATGATCCTTTCTTTAATGGTATAGTCTCTATTTATAGGCAGCTCATTAATTCCTTAAGAGAATATGGAGTGGAACCTATCGACTCTTTGGGACATGAGTTCGATCCGAACTTCCACGAGGCTGTTGGAGTATTGAGAAGCAGTGATTTAAAAAAAAACATGGTTGTAAAAGAAATTCAAAAAGGATATATAATGGAGGAAAAGCTTGTTCGTCCTTCAAAGGTTCTTGTAGCCTTGTGAAGGCTTAAAAAACCAGATAATTACCTATGCGTAACAGTTTAGCTTTTTGAAAGACTTCGCTTCAACGACAATCAAATTTTAATGCGAGTATTGTCTGAGCGTCTTAGTGAGCGTAAAAAAAGAACAGGGAGTAACCCCACATGTAATATCTGAAATAGTAATGAAGCTACTGAATTGAATAGTGCTATACTATTTTTCTTTATGCTCACTTGGGCTCGAGTTTTACACGTATTAAAATTTGATTGTCATTGAAGCCTGATGATAGCTTTTTATTTAACATAGTGCTAAAATTATACAAGTAAGCTTACCACTGTGTCCTTAAAGAAATTAGAAACTAGGAGCAAAATGAAGGATGTTTCCTATTTCAAAGGACGAGCAAGAATAATATACGTATATAATTCAGAGATTGCAAGAAGGGCAGTTGTTGGAGAGACTCTAAAAAACAGGTAAAAGGAAAAAGAGATGGGAATGGAATATAAAGATTACTACAAGATCCTGGGTATAAAAAGGGATGCATCAGAAAAAGAAATAAAACAAGCATTTCGGAAATTAGCAAGAAAATACCATCCTGATGTCAACCCGGGGGATAAAAAAGCTGAAGATAAGTTTAAAGATATCAATGAGGCACATGAAGTTCTTGGAGATCCAAAAAAGAAGGCGAAATACGATCAATTAGGATCAAACTGGCAGGCCGGTGCAGACTTCACACCCCCACCTGGATGGGAAGGTTTTCGTGTAAGGACGGATGACTTCGGAAACTTTACAGGGGCAGGCGGATTTGGCAACTTCAGTGATTTCTTTTCCGTTCTTTTTGGACAAGAACCTGGTGTTGGTTTTTCTCAAAGAAAATCGAAAAGAAGACGAAGTGCACGAGGTTCAGATGTTGAAGCTGAACTGAGGATCTCTCTTGAAGATGCCTATAATGGAGGCAAACGTAGTGTTACCATTCAGCACAGTGAAATATGCCATGCCTGCAAAGGGGCGACTGTAATAAATAATAGCAGATGCAGTGCATGCAATGGCATGGGGATGATCGCAAAACCGAAAAGATTGGACATTACAATACCTGCCGGTGTGAAAGACGGCTCTAAGATTCGGTTGACCGGGCAAGGTGAAAAAGGAATGGGAGGTGGAAAACCAGGAGACTTGTATTTCCATATAAAGTTGGAGCCTCATCGCCATTTTACTCTAGATGGACATAACATCCAGATTGACCTTCCTATTTTGCCATGGGAGGCTGTATTAGGCAAAGAAGTTGAGGTAATGACCCTCAAGGGATATGTGAAGATGAAGATACCTGCGGGAACACAATCAGGACAGCGCCTCAGATTGAAAGGCCTGGGTTTGATTATGAAGGGTGGAAAAAAAGGAGATCAGTATGTAAAGATCAAGATAATTGTCCCCAAAACGACGAGTGAGAAGGAAAAAGATCTCTACAGGGAATTGGCACAAATATCTAAAGAACATATGAGTGATCTTACCTTTGAGGAAGTAAGGAGATAAACGATGGTTAAGGGATATGAATTTGTAGAAGTCGAAATCGTCGGAGAGAAACTCTTTGGGATAGAGGAGATCGCTCAAAAGGCAAACATGTCAGAATCATCTATACGAAGATATATAAGAATGGGCTTAATTACTCCTATTAAAAAAGAGAAAGGGTCTTATCTCCTCAGAGAGACAACTCTCTTTCGCATAGAGAAAATTCAAAGATTGAGAAGGGATCTTGGTGTTAATCTTTCAGGCATTGGGATCATCCTTGACCTTCTTGAAAGAATAGAAGATATGGATCGACAACTATCAGAGTTGATGCTGAAATTATAAAATTCAAGGGAGGTGATCTTGAATGGATCCGAATAAACTTACTGAAAAGACAATGGAAGCAATAAACAACGCTCAGAGTTTGGCGGTAAAACACAATCATCAACAGGTGGATAGTGAGCATCTTTTTTTAGCATTATTGGATCAACCCAATGGTTTGATCCCTTCGGTCTTTGAGAAGATGGGAATATCACCGCAAAAGATACGACAAAAGATCGTAGATCACATAGAAAACATTCCCAGAGTCACAGGGGATGGTGCTGCTGCAGGACAGCTTTACATTACTGCAAGGCTCAATCGTTTACTGGTTGAAGCAGAAGAAGAGGCTAAGAGGCTGAAGGATGAATACGTCAGTGTAGAACATATTGTGCTCGGCATATTAAAAGACGAAAAAGACCGTATAACCGTTATTCTAAAAGGGAATGGGGTCACAAAAGATGGATTCCTAAAGGCACTGATCGATGTAAGAGGAAATCAGCGGGTAACCTCTCAGACTCCTGAAGATACATATCAGGCATTAGAAAAATATGGGAGAGACTTGACTAAGGAAGCAGAACGCGGAAAGCTTGACCCTGTTATTGGAAGAGATGAAGAGATCAGAAGGGTGATCCAAGTATTATCCAGGCGTACAAAGAACAATCCTGTCCTTATTGGAGAGCCTGGTGTAGGAAAGACAGCTATTGCAGAAGGATTGGCTCAACGAATCATAAAAGGTGATGTCCCGGAAGGACTTAAAAAAAAGAAAGTAACGGCCTTAGATATGGGAGCATTGATTGCAGGTGCAAAGTATCGCGGGGAATTCGAGGAAAGGCTTAAGGCAGTTTTAAAAGAGATACAAAAATCACAGGGAATGTATATCCTCTTCATAGATGAGCTCCACACTGTTGTAGGGGCAGGGGCTGCGGAAGGTGCAATGGATGCCAGCAATATATTGAAGCCTATGCTGGCAAGAGGGGAGTTGCACTGTATTGGAGCAACGACCTTAAATGAATACAGAAAACATGTAGAAAAGGATGCAGCCTTAGAGAGAAGGTTTCAACCGATCATAGTATCTCAGCCTAGCGTGGAAGAGACGGTCTCCATATTAAGGGGGTTAAAGGAACGATATGAAGTTCACCATGGGGTTCGTATCAAGGATTCTGCCCTGGTTTCAGCGGCAATACTGAGTAATAGATACATCTCAGATCGATTCTTGCCTGATAAGGCAATAGACCTGATCGATGAAGCTACAGCTAAACTTCGGACCGAGATCGACAGCATGCCTTCGGAACTCGACGAGATAATGAGAAGGATCATGCAATTGGAAATAGAAAGAGAGGCATTGAAGAAAGAAAAAGACAAAACATCGAAAGAGAGGCTGGAGAAGTTAGAAAAAGACCTAGCAGAGCAAAAGGCTGAAGCAGATGCTATGAAAGCCAGATGGCATATAGAAAAGGAAGAAATCCAGAATATAAGAAAGTTGAAAGAGGAGATTGAAGTTGTAAAGGTCGAGATTGAGCAGGCTGAAAGAGATTATGATCTCAGTAAAGCAGCCGAACTGAAATATGGAAGGCTTATGGATTTGGAGAAGAGATTACATGCTGAAGAAGAAAAGGATGAGGAAGGCAAAGGTACGTCTAAAAGGCTTTTAAAAGAAGAAGTAGATGAAGATGATATCGCCGATGTAGTCAGCAGATGGACGGGTATCCCTGTCAGCAGATTGATGGAAGGGGAGATTGAAAAGCTCATGAGGCTTGAGGAACATCTTCATAAGAGAGTCGTAGGACAAGATGAGGCAGTAACTGCAGTATCGAATGCAGTTTTACGTTCTCGCTCTGGCTTGAAGGATCCCCAAAGACCCATAGGAAGCTTTATCTTTATGGGACCATCAGGAGTTGGCAAAACAGAATTGGCAAGAACACTGGCCGATTTTCTCTTTGATGATGAGCAGGCAATGGCACGAATAGATATGTCGGAATATATGGAAAAACACACAGTATCTCGCTTGATAGGTGCTCCGCCTGGATATATAGGATATGAAGAAGGAGGGCAACTCACCGAAGCAGTAAGGAGAAGACCCTATTCCGTAATACTGTTCGATGAAATAGAAAAGGCTCATCATGATGTCTTTAATGTCCTTTTACAGATATTGGATGATGGACGCTTGACCGATTCTCATGGACGTACAGTGAACTTTAAAAACACTGTGGTGATTATGACTTCAAATATCGGGAGCCAGTATATCCTTGATTATCGAGAAACCGATGAAGAGAGTTATAACAATATGAAAAACCTCGTTTTGGATGCGTTGAGAAAGCATTTTCGGCCGGAGTTTTTAAACAGAATTGATGAGACCGTCGTATTCCATGCACTTGTTCCTGAGCAGTTAAGGCAGATTGTGGAAATACAATTGGAACATTTACAAAAGCGGCTTATAGAAAAGGGAATGGTCCTTAAATTAACAGATGCTAGCAAGGATTATCTTGCAAAGATAGGATATGATCCGACTTATGGTGCTCGTCCTTTAAAGAGAGCGATCCAGACAAATGTAGAAACCCCTATTGCCAAATTGATAATACAAGGGGAGATAAAAGACGGATGCGAGATCATAGGAAATTATGACGGAAATGTGTTGAATTTTTCTGCCAATTCAGATATAAACTATGCATCTATTGAACCAAAGAACAATTGAACTTCACCGTTTTTAAACAGTGTTATCTAAAATAGCCCGTTGACTCAACCTCTGAGTCTGCCCCTTACGATGCAATCCCTGTAGAATTTTGCTTTGCGAACCCTTATGGGGTTTCTACAGGGCAAGCATATTTTACGGAGCAATACAATACTTACCTTCCTAGACCCCGCGCAGATGTATCATTATAGCGCTATGTAAATAGAAAGCAAGCTATCATAAAGCTTCAACGACGGTCACATTTTAATGTGTGTACTTCACGAGCATCTACGTGAATTAAGAAAGAGAAGAAGGGAAAGATGTGATTTTATATGGACTATAATGCGGCCGTCTTAAAGTCATTCTTTTCAAAAAAAGCTAACGTGTTGCAAATTAACAAAAAAGCGACGGTTAAATGATAATGCATTTAGTTTTTTGACGTTTAAATCAGCGATAAAAAAGAATATATATGTCCTGGATGGCTACATATATGAATGGATATATTCAAAGCTGTATAATTGTAAAGATCCATACAATCTTTTTTACGTTCAATAAGGCATGATCTTTGCGAAAATTTATTATTATAATCAAATTAAAATGCCAAAGTTATTTTTTGCTGAGGGAGTCCAATATCCGCTTCAAATAAATAGTGTAATTGTTCCGCCAAAAACTGATTTAGAATGTCGTTTATAAAAGATATTATATATTTTACATCTTCAAAATATATATATCACGATGAAAAGACAACTACAATCATAAAATATCGTTAACTCCATAAAATAGATGAACAATTACTAAATACTTTAATTGGGGGAAGAAAGAGAGTTTTCAAATGAAAACGGTTCTTATTGTAGAAGATAGCAAATTCTTTGGCATGACCATAAAAAATAAGATAGAGGCAGATACTGTCTATAATGTTGTCTGGGCGCAGAATATAACAGAAGCGGTCAAGATTCTTAGTGAGACTGAAGAAGATTTTTTCGCTGGAATTCTCGACTTCAATTTGCCAGACGCCCCTCAAGGGGAAATCATCGATGAAATTATAAAAAGGGATATTCCAGCGATTGTCTTTACTGGGAGTGTAAGTGAAGAGATACGCGGGGTAGTCTGGTCGAAAAAGGTTGTGGATTATGTTATTAAGGATGATCCTCAAAGCCTTGATTACATTATCAATATGCTCAACCGGATTGAGAAAAATGCGAATACAAAGGTACTGATAGTTGATGATGTTGCTTTCTATAGAAAGGCCCTCTCAAAACTCCTTATTATTCACCGTTACCAGGTATTCATCGCAACCAATGGTCAAGAAGCACTTGATATACTTAACGAACACCCTGATATAAAGCTTGTTATTACAGACTTTAACATGCCTCAGATGGACGGGCATGTTTTAACGCAAAAGATAAGAGAGAAATACAGTAGAGATGACCTGGCTGTGATAGGCATCTCTTCCGAAGGTCAAAACGTTCTGGCCGCTAGGTTTTTAAAGATAGGGGCAAATGACTTCATTACTAAACAGACATTTCTTACAGAGGAATTTTACTGCCGTGTCACCCAGAATATCGAGAATTTAGAACGTATACATCTGATAAGAGAGGCATCTATTAAAGACGCCCTCACAGGCCTTTACAATAGAAGATACTTCTTTGAAACAGGAAATAAGCTTTTTGCGAATGCTATTCGGGAAAATCTGACCATTACATGTGCTATGATTGATATAGACCATTTCAAGGGTGTAAACGACACCTATGGACACGAGGCGGGTGATAAAACCCTTGTATATATCTCGTCAATACTCAACCACAGGATGCGTGATACGGATATTGTTGCAAGGTTAGGCGGAGAGGAATTTTGTGTTCTAGCGATTAATATGAGGAGGGAATATGCAAAAAAAGTTTTTGAAGAGCTTCGAGTAAAAGTACAAGAGTCTTCTATAGAGATTGAAGAGGATACCAAGATAGAAGTAACTGTAAGTATGGGAGTTGCTACCGAACTGGCCGGTAGCCTTGAGGAGATGGTTAAAAAAGCAGATAAACTGCTTTATGAAGCTAAAGAAAGTGGGCGTAACAGGATTATACTCAGCGGAGACTAGAACTACTAAGCAATTAGAGAGTATCAAAGAGAAGATCCCGTATGAAAGTCATCCTTTCCTCATAAATAATACTCTTTGGCTGTTTTACCAATCTGTTTGAGAGATCCCTTGATGAATATATATTGACCTTTTTATCAATCGTTCTTCATTTTGCAAAGCACAAAACTTTAAGAAAAGCGTACTATCACTCTCAAGTAACCTGAGATTTATCTATACACTCCATTGCAAATAATCCGCATATTAAGATGGGAGAAGTAAAGAAAACCTATCATCATGAAGCATAAAGATATCCCTTTAAATGATCGAATTATCATCGCACTTGACGTAAGTTTAAAAGAAGAAGCAAGAAAATGGGTTGAGTTATTAGGCTCACATATTAGTTTCTTCAAGGTTGGTCTTCAGTTGTTTATCGCTGGTTGTTTCCTATTATTGACATGATAAGAGCACGAGGACATAAAGTGATGTGCGATCTAAAACTCTTCGATATTCCAAAGACAGTCTCACTGGCTTTTAGACAGCTCAAAGGTCGCGGCATTACCTTTGCAACTGTGCATGGGAATGCTCCAATATTACAAGCAGCGGTAAAAGAAAAAAGAGACTTAAAGATACTCTCTGTCACTGCATTGACGAGTTTTGGCGAAGATGATATGAAGATGTATTCATACCCCATTTTAGTGGACACTCATAAGAGCCTCAATTAAATAAAAGAGGGAAAGGAGTGATCCATGAGTAAAAAGAGGAAGAAATATGATTCAAAATTTAAATTAGAAGCGATCCGCCTCGTCAACGAGGAGGGACGCAAGGTCTCAGAGGTGGAGCGTAGCCTGGATATCAGCAGGGGTACGTTGGCGCGCTGGATAAGGGAAAAGAAAGCTGAT
>JAXHVA010000072.1:0-22023 GCA_034189035.1 Thermodesulfobacteriota bacterium | reverse complement strand
CGCGGCGTTCTTGATCCGGTCCAAACGCCGCGTGCATGGCTTGTTCCCGATGAGCCGGTCGACTTTTACGATATGAAGGGGGTGGTTGAGGCGCTGCTGGCCGCACCTGAAATTGAATCCGCAGTGGGGAAACTGGGAAGAGTCGAATCCCCCCTGGATCCGGCTCCAATATCAATGATCGAAACGGTCATCAATTATAAATCCGAATATATTGTGGATAAGGATGGAAAGCGAATCAATTTTCAATACGATAAGAAAAACAATGAGTTTGTAAGGGATGAATTCGACAGGCTCATTCCTGATGAAGATGGCAGGCCGTATCGTCAGTGGCGCGACCACATCCAATCCCCAAAGGATATCTGGGATGAAATCCTCAAGGCTGGAAGAGTGATCGGCACAACGTCAGCACCGAAACTGCAACCCATTGCCGCCAGGATTGTCATGCTCCAATCCGGCATGAGAGCTCCCTTGGGCGTTAAAGTAAGAGGCCCTGATCTGCAAACAATTGAAAAGGTCGGGTATGAAATAGAAAAATATTTAAAGGAAGTCCCTTCAATTGAGCCTTCTGCAGTGATCGCTGACCGGATTGTGGGCAAACCGTATCTGGAGATTGATATCAATAGAGAAAAAATCGCCAGATACGGGATACATGTCCGACAGGTTCAGGATATCATTGAAGTCGCCATAGGAGGGAAGAGGATTACCAACACAGTTGAGGGACGTGAACGGTATCCTGTTCGCGTGAGGTACCAGCGTGAATTGAGAAACACTATAGAAGGACTGGGGAAGATTCTCATCCCTGCCATGGACGGTGCGCAGATCCCTTTGACCGAACTTGCAGAGATTCAATTTGTTCGTGGGCCCATGGTCATTAAATCAGAAAACACATTCCTGGTGGGGTATGTTATATTTGATAAGAAACCGGGTTATGCTGAGGTTGATGTTGTTGAAGCAGCCCAGAAGTATTTGAAATCTAAAATAGAAAACGGGGAACTTGATATTCCGGCAGGCGTGAGTTATGTCTTTGCAGGAAGCTATGAGAATCAAGTGCGGTCACAAAAGAAACTTCTTATTGTACTTCCCTTGGCCTTGGTTATCATATTTTTAATCCTCTATACCCAGTTTAAAAGAGTTTCAGTGACTCTCCTGGTATTCTCAGGTATCTTTGTAGCTTGGTCCGGCGGTTTTTTGATGCTCTGGTTGTATGGCCAGGACTGGTTCTTAGATTTTTCATTCTTCGGCATTGATATGCGGGAGCTGTTCCAGATCAGAAATTTCAATCTTTCCGTAGCTGTCTGGGTAGGGTTCCTTGCCCTGTTTGGTATTGCCAGTGATAATGGGGTAATTATATCGACCTACCTGAACCAAGTGTTTGATAAGGAGAGACCGAAAACAGTTCAAGACGTGAGAAATGCAACGGTCGAAGCAGGGGTAAGGCGTATTCGTCCGGCACTGATGACCTCTGCAACGACAATTTTAGCGCTCATACCGGTTTTAACTTCTACAGGCAGGGGTTCGGACATCATGGTCCCCATGGCAATACCCTCATTTGGAGGGATGACCGTTGTCCTGGTTACCGTCTTTTTGGTGCCTGTACTTTACTGTGCAATTGAAGAAAAGAGACTGGCAAAACAAGGCAGAAGATAAAGGAGTTGAGCAAAACCCTTTGATCGAATTTACAGGGGAAACAGCTCTTTTCCCCGTTAAGATGCATAGCTATGCAGTCCTGAGAATATCTTTGACAGGTTTACCCACAAAAGAGTTATGATTATCACCATTATTCCGGCAATAGCCCATATACTGTTTAGTTGAGAGTATTTCCTTCCAAACATATATCGAAAATGGAAATACCCTAGATATACCAGCCAGGACGCCAGTGACCAAAGCTCTTTGGGATCCCAGCCCCAATAGTCTCCCCAGGCTATTTTGCCCCACCAGCTTCCCAGGATCAGCCCCAGGGTCAGAAATGGGAAACCACAAATAACCATGTCATACGTTGCCTGTTCATATACCTTCGATTGCTTGGGACTTGATCTAGAGGAGAGCTGAAATACAGCCTGAAACGCAGCCTTGGCCATAAAGACATAGGAAAGCATATACACGGACACATGGGGAACGAAAAGCCAGCTCTGCAATGCCGGGGGAAGCCTCTGGGGTTCATCGCTGAAGACAAATCCGGCAAGATAGAGGGCTATGAAACCTATGAACATATCTGCTGCCCCGGCCCTCACAGAGAATACCCTCTTGCAGAACACGGAGATGGGATAAATCAAGAGTCCAAGAGTCAAAAAGACTTCAAAGAGGTTTTGTAAAGGCCAATGGGCAACATGGTACCAGCGGTAAGCATATGCAACACATGCTGTAACGAACCCTACAGCAAAGAAGAGGTCTCCAGCCTTTTTCATCTTGAGCAAAGAGAAGACCATACCCGTGAGATACCAACCCATCACTATGTATATCAGTATCCCCTGTAAAGTTGTCTTAAGCTCCATGGCGGCCTCCTTCGGTTTTCCTCCGAACCTTTTTGCGTCTCAGCACTCGGCTTATCCACATATGCCATATCATTCCAAACACCATCAGCCAGTACCCTGCATATACCCCATAAAGTCCGGAATTCGATGCCACCATCAGCACTGTGAACTGTCCGTTTTGAGAATCATAAGAATGCTGATAAAAATGGTACCCGTCATAATACAGAGGATCATTGACCTGTATTGTCTTTTCTAGTATTGCCTTTCCGTTCTCAATTATTTGTACATCGCTAAAGTAGTCCTTAACCATTCCTTCCGTCTGATATTGCATCAAAAACCTCTTGGTTTTATTCATATGCCCGACTGAAAATGAAAAGGCAAATTGCTCTTCTTGGGTGCCGTCCGCGTATTCGAGCAAAACACGAAGTGCCGGATTGGAACCGTGGCCTTTAGAATCATATACGACAAACTCTTTGCCGCTCCTTTTCAGTTTCAGGTTCTTGAATACTTTCAGGACTGTCAGTGCTACCTCATCACCCAAATCAAACCTGGATCCCTCTTCTATGGGCTCAAGTTTCCACAACCTTCCATCCATTGCCCGTACAAACAACCGGGTAGGATCATAATAGTCGATCCGAAAATCCTTGAGCTTAATTTGAAAGGGCAAAGAGAATATTCTCTTGTCGTTATTTTGCAATACAGAACTGGGGCCTGAGCCAGTCTCATAGATCACAGGCTTATCATCTTGATTCAGGCCAAATGTGACCTGCTTTTCCCAATCCGGAATCACTCTTTTCTCTTGCATCCCCTCATAAATAACGATCTGGCCTGTACGTATCTTGTCTATGCCAAAGAATCTCTTTTGGATCTGATGTCCTCCCTGTGAACTCCACATCCCGCAAGCAAGAACGCAGATACACCCCAGGTGGACAAGCAGCAATCCAGGTGTACGAAGCAGACGCTGAAAGAGTCCTATCCCTAAAGTGAGAAGGATAATAAAGGCCACCCAGTAAACAGTCAGCGGTATTGAATTAAAAAACGATTGGGCACGTTCAGCCCCGATGAATGCCCCGTATATAGAAAAGAGAATAAGGAACACGATAGAAATCATCGCCCCCCATAATACGGCGCGTCGTATTCTCTTCATAAACTGTCCTTATCTAACAATACTATCTATAAGCTTGATGATAGTCATCTATTTCATAGCGCTAAATTGTTACCGTTTTTTTATAATACATAACTTCTCAATAATTTCAGGAAACAGACTTACTTCCGTAGCTCACAGGGAAGCTTTTATGAACGAAATCGCGAATTTTGGGAAATACGCATTCAAGGTGTTCGGCGTTAAAAAATTCAAAATGTTTGAGGGTGAGAGCCCGATTTTTTTGAATTTTAGCCGAGTGCCTTGAATGCGCCCAAAATTCACATAGGAGTGAATGAAAGCTTCCCTGGGGCTACGGCATGTTCCCCGACTTTTTGAGAAATTACTATAATACCACTCAACTGCATAGAAAACAAACGAAAAATATGGTAGAACCTCGATTAAGAATCCAATCGTTTGACAGATCTCAGAATAAGCCAGATTAGGGTTATGACCATTAATATGAGCGCAGGCACAAGTAATCCCTGGCCTTTAAAGAGGCTGGATCTTCCTGGCGGGCTGTAGGAAGGGTTCTTTTCCTGTTCATCCGGGAAATAAACATCCGTATCCGCAGCCTCCGCGTGTTTCAATACCGCGCCAATATCATAGGCAGGCGGCCTTGCCTCTTCCATGCCATATAAGGCTCGATACGCTCTGATCGGATTAGGAAAAAAGAGTACTTCATGAGTCTCGCCCCGCGCTTCGACCCCGGAAATCTCGAGCGGAGGGCTGTCAAAATTTCTGATCGTAATTCTGTAATGCCTGTAACGGTATGGACTGCCAAGTTTGATTGTTGACCGATCCTGCTCAAACTCTCCCGCGTTGATACAGCTTATTGTTGCTGATGTGATAGGGTGCCATTCCTTCTCGTCTTTTTCCTCATCAGACCCCTCAATAAAAAGGGAACGGCTGAAATTCGGAACCTCTGTCAAAATCTTTAATTCCCTCACCGGTGTTCGAAAGGTATCGAAAGTTACGATTGTCTCCTGTTTCTCCGGCTCATTTGCAGCAATGAAACTGTTCACGGAATACAACCGCATCACTCTTTCTTGCCTTAAAAGAGACTGTTTCTTTTCAAAGAATACGATCTTTTCAATCCGAAAATCTTCCTTTTTAAAGCTCGTCTTCTCCACTTTTTTGAATAAAGCCCCCCCTCTCATCTCGCGTACGATCCTTGTAAGGGGTGACTGCTGAGACTCTGATATATTTGATATCTCGATTTTGTAATATTCGTATGGACCGGGTTTGATCTCCACCCTGTTGTTTCGAACATCAATGTATTTTGTATAATCAAAGATCGGTCTGTCTTTGGCGATCAGCTCCCAGGAAGTACGGTCATAACCGCCATAGACTGTGACCTGTTTTTCGTAGTTCTTCACTCGTGTGTACAATGCAATAACTTCAGCCAAGCTCTTGGCTTCCTTATCCTCCTTTTGAACAATGACCTCAATTCGGTTATCGGATAATGGCTTTACGGCAATGGTCTTCACAGGGACACGATATTCTCGAACGACTGTCTTGGTCTGCTTTTTACAACGAACAAGAAAAGGGGTCTCTCTCTCCTTATCGTCGAATATACGCAGATTTGAATACTCGTCATCCACAGCAGCAAAGATATCTTCGTCAAGGACGAAAGATGCGATTTTCCTGTTTTCGTGTTGGGAGGGCTTCAGTCTTTTCATCAAAGGGAATTGTGATATATTAGTAATCCCTGATACTGTACCCACACACAAACCATAAACCAGTAAACCGACCACCATGGTCTTTCGTATTCTCACCACATCTCCTTGCAAACAAGAAAACTGAGGATCGACTCTCTACTGAGAGTCATCCTGTTTGAATTTTTTACCTGAGTAAATATAGGCAAATGATCCAAAAAGCAGTGCAATGCCGACGATCATGAATGCGACAACCCTGTAAATTACTTCCATATGTGCCAGATCAATCAAAAAGACCTTGCCTGCAACGACTGCAAATAATACAAGGCCGATATAGCGTAGAGCCTGGCTGTTCTTCCATATCCCTGCCGAGGTAAATCCGATTGCAAACAATGCCCACAGAACAGATATACCTCCCATCTGGAAACCCTTGAGTTTCCAGAAAAGGAGGCTGTTAACCTCAAGCGATGTGTACAGGAAAAAAAGAAACAACCCTCCATAGCCAAAAACCGGCAACAGCTCCTCTTCTCTGCCTTTTGCTCTTAATATCCACCAGGTCATGAGTAACATCCCAATAATGAACCCAAAATCGATGAGTCTCATACCTGCATGCAAGGCTCGATACTCGATATCATAGATCATCCTATCACTGAAATGCCATGTTGAAAGGTCGACAAAGAGGAGCTTCAAGACAGCGATAAACAAGAAGACACACATACCCACAAACATAATCCTGCCTGGTTTTTCTGCAGTCAGGTATTTCCAAAGGAAATAAGCGCTCATGGTACACCAGAGTATTGTCAGTATGGGCAGACGCAACGGTTCTGCATATACGAGCATTGCGTTGAGCTCAAGATGGATGAAGAGAAATGCAAAGAGAAGACCAAACCAGTAAAATACATTGCTGGTAACGCTTTTTTCGAGACACTGCGGCATGTCATTCTCTTTTTGAATGGCCATATGGTGCTCAGTCTTCAACCGCTTTCGCTGTATGAAAAATGCACTGACAACCGAAGCAATAGAGATGGAAAAAGTCCAGAGACGCTCTACCATTTGCTCCCAGTAAATGGATGCGGGTATGTTGCTCGGATGAACACTAAAATTTCTCGGCAAATCGAGAAACAAGAGCCGATAGAAGATAATGATATACGTGAGATATCCGAGACTGTCTATAAAGTTGTTGTTCAGCCGCTGACCGAGCCAGAGAAACATGAGTGCCAGCAAAGCAAGAGATATCGTAAGGGACTCCTTCTCAAAGACCAAAGGGAGAGTCCACATAGTAAATGCGCCTGCCAGCGCGATTAATGAAATAAGGAATTTTCGATCTATTAGCTTTCTTTTGAGAAAGACATGCACATGAGCAACATAGAATACTGCAAGGCCAACCGACATCAGCGCCGGGTAAGGCCTGCCATGAGCTTCCTGTATAAGCCAGTAGCCTGCAAATGCATAGACAAGGGCATTGACAACAAGGTGTATAATTTCGAGGGTTGTCGATCTCTCTGTTTTTGCTACATTGTGGATGTAAACAATGGCGCTGTGAATCACAAAAAATGCTGACAAAAAGGATATGGCAAGGGGAAAGTCAGAGCGATGATAGCTTGAAAGAGAAGCAAAGAACAGGATATACGTAAAAACAAAGCCCAGGTAGTTCAGTAAACGCCACTGCTTGTAGTGCGCAACTCCAAGAATACCCACACCCAACAGAAGGATATAAAAGTAGAGTACCGGCAAATTCGGGGGAGAGGTTCTTAACAATAGAGGGGTAACATACCCGCCCGCAATCCCTATAATCGCAATCAGCAAAGAATCCGTCCGGATTGCCAGCATTCCTGCTGTCATTGTAACAAGGATCATCAAACAAAACGCAATGGGCATGACCATGAGCCCATACATAATCGCAGCCGCATACACACTGAAGTAGAGTGTAAGCAATCCGCCACCAAGCAGACCCTGTCCGATGATATCATACTTTCTGCCGACAAGTCTCATACCCAGGACCAGCATACCAATACCGGTAATTATACTGATAGCAACCCTTGCTGAAGGGCCTATCAATTCCCGCTCTATTGACCATTTGAGAAAAAAGCCGATACAGGCAACAATTGCCGCTATTCCCAGACGCAAAAGCCAGGTACTTGCGACCGCATACTCAATTGTAACTCCTTGTGGTCTATGCTCCTGTCCAACGAGTATCCAGCTCCATATCTTCCGGATTATCTCTCGCGCGGACTCAACAAACTTTGATTCGCGAAAACGAGGCGTTGTTATTTCCTGGGAAACAGCATCGGATGAGGACTGAGAAGTAAGCGTTTCACAAACACGCGGAGGCTCAACCTCCTCTTGTTCTGTAAGTTCTGTTGACGCTGCGATATCCTCTTTTTTGACGGGTTCGAATTGAGAAGGAGCAGGAGGTTCTGCGGGTTCTTCCTCCTCTTTTTGCATTTTTTGCTCTGGTCTCAGTGCAGCGATCAGTTCTTCGAGTTGGTGCCTTAAGGAATCTAGGTGAGAAGCAAGGAAGTGTCGTTCCTCGCTCAAACCATTCACAGTTCGTTTCACATCTAAAAGCATTCGGACGGAAATAACTGCCAATATCAGAAGTATAAAAACAGATAACCCGATCATTGCACCTCTTTTTTTTAAAGGTCAGCACTGCGCGAATTCTATGTTCACTGAAATAAAGCAACAAATATGCCAGTATAAAAAAAACCTTGACAAAATTTTCTGATTCGAATATTAGATAGATATAATTTTAATAGGGATATCTAATAAATAAATATAAAACTATTTTTGTTCGATATTTATAAAGAAGGAGTCTCATTATGGTTGCATCACTTACTGCTACTATGGAAGATTATTTGGAGTTGATATATACTCTCGGCAAGAGCGGAAAGGTGGTAAGGGTAAGGGATATCGCCAGGGAGATGAATGTCAGGATGCCAAGTGTAACTTCTATGCTCAATAAGCTGAGTAGCAGAGACCTTATCATCCATGAGAAGTATGAGTATGTCGAACTGACAAAAGAGGGTGCTGGAATCGCCCAGGAAATCAATCTCCAACACCAGATTATCTTCAACTTCTTGACCAATATTTTAGGGATTGATTCGAAAACAGCAGATCAAGACGCCTGCAAGATGGAACATGCGGTCAGTCAGATTACATTCAAAAGACTGGTTGATTTCATGGACTTCATCGAATACTACAGAAATAATCAAGCAAAAGAAGAATCCAAAAACGCACTAAAGAATCTGTCAAATAGGAATCTGACAGAGGAACAAAGGTGAGAAAATAGGAAAGAAAGATGCCTTCAAAACGGCTGATACCGGACCTTCCTGGGCTCATAAAGCGGAAGGATACGAATACAATTCTAGAATAATGGAGCAATAAAAATGGATGGATTGATAGACAAAGAAAGATGTAATACATGTAGATGTGCTCAATTAAAAGATACAGACAGTCTCGATAAAAGGTTTCTATCGAGACACCTTGATACAATTCGGGTCACTCTTGTTGGACTTTTGATCTCCTTTTCATGGTTATTTGGCAAGCTTACAGAGGTCTCTTCCACTATAATCGATTTTATGGCCATTGCTGCTATACTCATCGGCGGATACCCCATAGCCTCTGTTGCGATGAAGGGCCTTTTTCAAAGAAATATCAATGTGGATATGTTGGTAACCATTGCCGCGTCTGCTGCAATGGCTCTGGGAGATTATCTGGAGGCAGGAATAGTCATATTCATTTTGCTGGTGGGTGAGTTTTTGGAAGCAGTAACACTCGCCAAAACAGGGAAGGCCATGGAAGGGCTCGCATCCTTAATACCGGATACAGTAAATCTGAAGCAAGGAAATGTTGAGATGGAAGTACCGTCTGCATCGATCAAAAAGGATGATGTCATCATTGTGCGAGCTGGAGAATATATCCCAGTGGACGGGGTTATTATAAAAGGAGAGGCCACCATCGACCAGTCCCTTCTTACAGGGGAATCCATGCCGGTTGAAAAAACCGTTGGAGATGAAGTTTACTCAGGGGTGATCAATAAATCTGGAGCCATCGAATTAAAGGCATTAAAGGTGGGGGATGAGACAACCGTTGCACGGATTCAGCAGATGATCCTAAAAGCCCAGGATCAAAAGGCACCTGTAGAAAGGACTGTAGACAGATTTGCAAAATACTTTGTCCCCATAATGATCCTCGTTTCAGGGGTTGTCTATATGGCCACTTTTGATATTCGCAGGGCAATAACCGTGCTTATAGTCGCATGTCCTTGCGCCCTTGTTCTGGGCACGCCCACAGCGGTGATTGCAGCGATTGGAAGGGCTGCGTATAAAGGAATTCTTATAAAAGGGGGGCAAGCTTTGGAAACAGCTGGCAGGATCAACGGGGTTATATTTGATAAGACCGGCACCCTCACCTATGGGGCTCCAGAAGTAGTTGCCATCAAACAAGTATGCGGTCACAACGACGAGGATATTGTCCGAATCGCGGCAGTGGCTGAGAAGTTTTCAGAACACCCACTGGCAGGAGCGATCCTTGACAGGGCAAAGGAGTGGGAGCTTTTGATTGCAGCGCCTGATGATTTTACAGTACGAAAAGGGCAAGGAATCGAGGTCAAACAGAACCTTCTCCATATCGTAATTGGGAATAGAAGCCTTTTAGCAGACAACCGTATTGAACTTTCGAATGAAGTGAATGAATTTATGAAAAACAGAGAAAGGCAAGGAGAGACAGCCCTGATAGTTGTTCACAGTACTGAGGACTGTACTGGGCAAATCTCTGCCGAGATAGACTCGCGAAATGATATCTGTTGTAAGAAAGAGATATGTGGCATCATTATCCTGGCCGATACACTGAGAGATGGGGCTGCTGAAGCGATAGCGTCACTCAAGTCATTAGGGGCAAACAGGATCACCGCCTTATATACCGGGGATAACTTGCGAACTGCTTCAGCCATTGCAGGCAAGCTTGGTATTTACAAGGTGGCTTCTGGCCTTCTTCCTGAAGATAAGGCAAACAAGATTAAGGAACTCATGGAAAAGGGAAACTGTATTGCTATGGTTGGAGATGGTATAAACGATGCCCCAGCCCTGGCCACTGCAGACCTGGGTATAGCTATGGGTGTTGTGGGAAGCGATATTGCTGTTGAAGCTGCCGATGTGGCTATTTTGAATGACGATATATTGAGTGTGCCGGCAGTGATCAGTCTTGGCAGAAAAACGCTCACAATTATAAAACAGAACCTGTTCTTTGCCGTGGTCTTTAATACGGTCATGATAGGGGCGGCATCCCTCGGGCTTATCAGTATGGTTTTAGGAGCGGTCTTTCATCAGGTAAGTTCACTTGGAGTGATACTAAACTCCATGAGATTGCTGGTATGGAATAAATTACCTCCTCAGTAGGGATCTCTGTCTGTACTGCTCAATGAAAGAGCACTTTGGGCAAGACGAAGTTGAACCTTGCAAGAAAATAGGAAAGACACCATTTTGGTTTCAAGGGCTCCTTTCTCATCCTATCAAAAAGATGATAGAATGAGAATATAGGATGACGGCAAATCATCTATGGGCCTGCATATTGCATTATCTTCCGAACCTTATCTCTCATTTTCGGTTTATAAACAGTGAGTAGGACACTTTGTGCACGTGGTTTTCCCTTCCTGATACCGACATTTATCAAGACGTTTCCTTGAAAAAAACAGAAGATCCTCGCACTGTGAAAAAAGTTCTTCCGATGTTCGATGAATATCCTTGCAAAACAGTCTGATCATTGCTTCGATTGTTTTGTTCTCTCTATTAATCCGAGAATTCATAAAAGGCAAATTATGTGAGTCCCTATAATTCAGTTGTTGTCTCTCCAGAACGCTCTTCCAGCCTTGCCAATTGGGCAGAACGTAAAAGGGCAAATAGAGCATGCAAGGCGAGTGAGAACAATGAATGCGAGGAAGAAGGCAATGCACCACACTACAATAAATAAAAGGCCTTCTATTCTCCATATGTAGGGGAGAGGATATGCAAAAAGGAAGATGAAGAAGACAATATCGAGCCATAACCCAATTACCATAGATTTGCCTTCTTGCTTTTTAAATAGCTTTGGCACCAACCTCCCCATAATCGAAGAGCAATCCGTACCATAGTATGGACATCGAGCACATATGAGATAACGTAATGGATAGGCAAATATCGCTAAGGCCAGTAGCCAAATTATCAGTTTTATTATTCCTGCCTGAAATAGGACATGGATTGCAAGCACCACTATTAAAAGGAAAGGAAGGGCTGTAATTTTACTCACCTTCGGATCCCATGGCGGCTTCCGGGGGCAAGCAATGCCATCCTGAATAATAGAGTCAGTGCTACTTGAGTTTTGCTCAAAGGGTTTATCATTTCCCATTGTTTCTTCCTCCTCTCAATTCCTAACAACGAATCTATATGACATGTTTATTTTTGAAAAGTTCCCTTCCTCTAATAATCTTCTATAATTTCATGAGAGCAATAAGGGTGAATGACTCCCAGATCCTCCCAGGGGTGAAGTTAAGGCTGCCCCCAGCTCTATAGGTTAATGGGGTTTACCATTTTTAATACTACAGGGACATTTATACAATCTGTTTGAGAGGCCTCTTGACGAGCATATATTGAGTCAAATGGATATTAAGTTGTCATGGCAAAGACAGTCATATTATAACCCGTTCAAAAATAGCATCTTAGTGAGCGTGAAGAAAAAATAGTATTTATCTTTATAATGAGACAACGGATGTACATAATCATACGCTTAACCATACAGTAAAACTCCTGTTCTTTCTTCACGCTCGCTACACCACTCAAACAGTTACACGCGTTATAATATGACTGCCTTTGTCGTGATCGATTTTTACAAAAAGAAGCCAATAATAATTTACGCAATCCACGTGAAAAAAATACCCTTCAAACAAGCTTTTAGTGTGATTATCTGAAATTGCTACTGAAGTATTAAAAATTCGAAAATGTAGTGACAGAATACCTGATCGAACATTCATTACCAAAAAAATGATCAGCTTTTGTTGCAATAATTAGTGCGATTACTATACTAAACGCTATCCTGATATACTAGTATTGATCCATCCCTATTATCCTCTCTGTCCCCTTTTTATAAAGGTCTTATTAACTCTTACCATTTTATACCAGAAACCCTGTTTTGGGGAGGTCAATTTTACATTATCATAATCTATAGAAAAATAGGAGGAATAAAAGATGTCTCTTATTCCTCTCCAATCTGTTTGTCCTCAAATGAAATCTCCTTTAAATTTATATTGGGAATGGGTTGACAAACGTAGTCACATTAATTAATACCTAGCTATATCTATAAACTTTTAGAAGAAAGTGAAATGGAGACAGTTAGAGTAATGGAATTGAAGAATAATTTGAGTAAGTATTTGAAAATCGTAAAGAGCGGTGAAAAAATCATTGTCACTGAAAGAAGAAAGCAATTTGCAATCATTATGCTATTAGGATTGGACACCGAGGAGGAGAAGATATTTTAAATAGCTTAAAAAGTTATTGCTTCATGGTTAGCGCCAAATCGACTGAAATGATAAACCGAATAAAGTCCCGATAGAAGAGCGTTTTTGAAACAATTATTGAATACAGAAGGTGACTTATAATCCTCTATCTGGATACAAGTAATCTTGTCAAACTATACATTGAGGAAGAAGGAGTTACAGAGATTTTAAAATCAGTGAGATCAGCAATGGTAGTGGGAACTTCACCGGTTGCCTATGCTGAAGCAAGCTCAGCCTTTGCACTGAGATTTAGGGGAAAAGCCTCCGGAATCAATCTATTCTCACTTTTGAAATTAGCCTTTGATAATGATTGGGACGACTATTTAATCGAGAAAGTCACTGATGGGCTTGTTTATCTGGACTGAGACCTTATTGAAAAACATGGACTGAGGGGCTTTGATGCGGTCTATCTCGTATCGGCCGTTACCCTTTATCATTAATTGTCACCCCCAATTGTCTTCTCCTGTTTTGATGAAAAACTCCAAACCTCTTTCGAGAGCGAGGGATTAGATCAGCCAACATAGTATTTTTCTTTGTTCTAAGTGATGTTAACCGTTGGGAAAACCTTCTCAGAAAACAATGGCATTCCTGGTCTGTTGAGAATCCCTCTGGCCAACCTATCCATCTGCTGAGCCATCCTTTCCATTTCTGCAAAAGGATAATTCCATTCCTTTGATGGAAAGGCAATTATTAGTCTTACTACTATGATATTTTCCTCCCTAATTTTCGTATGTCCGGCTTCAAAATCGTCAATACATTATAGTTAAACTCAATAATCACTTACTTTTAACCTCTATTTGTCTTACATCTGCTTTTGGTAATACCTTCCTGGGTATAGCCACGCTTAAGATACCATTTTTAAAGGTTGCGTTTATTCCATCCTGATTCGCATCGTGCGGTAAGGAAAGTACCCGCTGGAATGAGCCATAGGAACGTTCCATCCGATAGTAACTCTTATCCTTCTCCTCCTTTTCCTGCATCTTTTCACCACGGATAGTCAGGGTATCGTTGGCGATTTCCAGCCTCACATCCTTTTCATCCACACCAGGTATCTCCACTGTGATGGTGTATTCCTTGCCTGTAGCGCCCAAGTCCAAAGTAGGTTTGAGCATACTGTCGTTCAGGCGTGGCAATACTGGCCGGTCAAGCCCGAACTGGGGCAGTCCGAAACCGCGAAACGCCTGGTCAAAAATCCGATCGATCTCTTGGTGAAATTGATGCATTGGGTTGCTGAGTGCACCGCCTTGTTCCTGTAAGCTTTCACGCTTCACCGGTACAGTCTTTCCTGCATCCTCTTCTTCCTTCTTAAACCAATTCCAGGGAACCCATTTTTTAATGTCCATAGTGCACCTCCTTCATATATATATTTTATTATTAATAATAATTATTAATTTTCACGTGTCAAGTGATCGTATGCATTTTTTTAAATCCAATAATTAGCCAAAATATTATATTCTTCTACGTCAGCAAAATGAAAAAATTTTATTCATGGGGTGGTCTGAAATTGTTAATACATAGATCTCAACTTCCGTGAATGATCGGTGGCGAGTGCTCGAAAAGATTGTTCAGGAAGGGATTACGACAGACGATTCGCTTACAACAGCGGACTCAACATGCACCTCCTCCAATAGGTCTGAGTCCCTACCTCAGGGATCGGATTAAAAGAGGGTACAATCTGTAAAAAGTGCTTAGTCTTGCAATTTATTCTAATAACGGAGCCACTTATTATACGATGCGTGTTGATTTCTGAGAGCAGCCTTCTTTTGTAAGTATTCCTAAAATTTTAACAGAAAAGATGACGGTATACTAAGCATGATAAGCTCTATAAGTTTAGTATAAATAAAATTCTTAACAAGTTAAAAGGTTTTATGTATTAGAAAAAATATTGATGGAAAAGGCTTCGAAGCCTCGAAAAAGAAGTAAGCTCGTCGTCATAAAGGTATTTTTTCATACCATTATTAAATGGTGGATATACAGAATATTATGAAAATGGGTCTATTTTATGTGGAGTGATGACTTTTAATAAAGATCCAAATGGGTATTATAAATATTTGCTTAAAATACCCTTAGAATCGATGAATCGTTTCAATTCTAAGCTTCCAGTAAAAAAGACTATCTCTTCAAGGGTAGTATCCCTGGTGAAATAATCTCACTCCTTTCATTATTCTTTCAAAGCCAGTTTTTCTTGTTGGTTGCCTATTCTGGTGATCTAACCTCAACAGGCATTAAATTTTGAGAACAAAAAGCCTTTCAAAAGATGAGAAAACTGAGATTAATACAATCCAAAATAAACCCTATCTCACTGTCGTTTTACCCGTTGTTTTAGACTATATGAGAGAAAAGAGAATAGGATAATCTAAATTAATGATATAGAATCATGATCAATTATAGCTTTCCTAATTCATCCAAAAACTGAATTACTCTTAAGGACTCCGCCACGCCTGTTGTACCTCTCATGCTAATAACAACTGAAATAGTCTCAAGGAAATCTTCTTTTGTTGCACCCAAGTTTAGTGCAGCTTCTGCTTGACCCAAAACGCAATTTCTACAGCCAGCACCAAGAGCAATAGCCATAGCCATAAGACGTTTAGTTTTACTGTCTATGGTACCGTCTTGATATGCTTCATTAACCTGTTCGCCGAGTTGTTTGGCCAAATCCGGCATAAGCTCTAGAAATCGCCCAAGTTGTTTTCTGCGATTTTTGTTTAAATCAGTTTGGTTTTCCGGCATTGAATTTCTCCTTTTAGCTTTGGATTTGATTCATATGACAAGTGATCCTGTTGTTCTGTATATCTCCTTAAACAATTAAAATTATTCATACCTTTATGGAAAAGGACACCTTCTTTTCCTATGATTTTTACTCTACCTCATCGATATTGTTCCTCATAACTAAAAAATAGATATAAATGGTATAAAATAGAAAACCTAAAGCGTTTTAGAGGATTTCCTGAGCCGGTATGGGCCTTTGCACATCTTTTTATATTACATGCAATTACTTGAAAATCCCCGGCTGTATGACGTGCCTTACAACCACGCTTTCGATGATTCGCGGCAACTAGCGGACATTGATCAAGGGCAGCACATGATCGTCAGATATCTCCATCGAATATCGCATGAAGCGATCGGCGTGTTGTGTTATTGGCAATGAGTATACGATGGTCTATGGGGCTTTTATCCATGGGACATTTTATTGCAAAACCATCTGAGGTAATCGTATTCGCAAACAAATCCACCTAACCCCGTGTCCGTATATTGAAATGATATGGGTAGAATCAAGCCTCTATTCGCTCTCTGATAAACCAAGCTTTTCTATCGCTGCAATGCTGATTTTCTCAAATACCCCTCGTAAAAGTTTCATCTCTGGATCTTTTGCAGTCAATCGCCGACGAAACTCCACCAGCGAACGGCGTGACAAATACGCATTATCATCAGTAACATCCAAGGCATAACGCCATCGAATATCAAAACCAAAACTATCCAGGGCTTGTTGATCACTCAGATTATTCAGCTTTGCAAAACACACAAACCCAGCAAACAAGCAACACTGAAATTCGATCGACCAGTCTTGCCGTATAGTATGGCATATTTTTAATAAAACCGGGAGAATTTCGACCTTGAATAGATGAGCCCAGGAAGCTCTTAAGCCGGTTTGTAATGCTAAAGATGATTGAGCGTCAACTCTAAATATCTCTTGTTGGCAATCTGTCTTTTTATACATGCTTTCTTATAGCATATTCTACTATCTATGTATAGTTAGTAATTGATGATCTTTTCAATATTATGAACTAAACAGTAAAGCATCCATTGAATGTTGACCTTGACACGACCTCGCAAGGCAACCGATCCATTTTCTTTCAGGCAGGGATATTTCCGAAAACCGGATCCTCTATCCTAAGACGTTTGCTGTAAATGCGCCGACCCTTTTCCATGTCAATCTTCCCTTTCATCACATCTATTATGCTGCCCGGACGTTTCCCGTAGAACAGATAAACATGTCGGAACACAGTCTTAGGATTGCACAAGCATCCGGATCGGAGTTGGTAATCAGCACAGGCTTTCTTCGGCGCTTGGTAGGCAATGGCCTTGTGCCCATCAGACGTCCTGAAATTTCTGTTCTTTACGTATAAGCCATGTCCGGCAGGACAGATAAGCTTTCCAATGCGATCATCTAATTACAGGGCGGCGATGCCGACCTGCATCTGCAAAACGAACATCTCCTTTGCGAAGCTGAGGATCCGGCATATAAGCATCAACCCCCAGTTGCATGCCTTCAGATTGGTTACACTGTAATAGCCCGTATCAGCGCTTATTGGCATGTCTTTTAAAACCAAAACGTGCCGCTCCACTCCTTTGCCGCATTTGAGGAAAGCTTCAACCCGTCAAGACTGAAATGGGTGCCTCCAAGCAAACCTTCTTCTTCATAAATCAACAGAACCTTCGTGTATAACAGCTCATGATGACACAAAAGCAGCAATCATACTGTGATCGGGTTTTGCCCACACGCCATCGCCATAAAGGTTATGTTCTCATAACATTCTCGCTCCAACGACCGTGATCAGATCATTCCACGGAAATACCCCAAAAGCACGATCTTTATCGGTACTTTCTCCCTTACGCCCTGTCTCGTCGTTGCAATATTGAGCATCAAAGATGCTCACGTCAAGCCGTTCTTCAACAACATGCTGGATCGTATATTTCAATGTGCCGCGCATCAGTTGTTCCTCCAGTGACACCGGCACCATCACCATTTGATTGTAGCTGTAATGTTTGTATCGAACTATCTATGATTCTCCAGTGGATAGAGCGCTAATGGATTCTCTATACTCTATCACATAGTAGCATCGATTCAAGCTCTATGAGAGTGCTCGGCAACTTTTCGACAGGCTCAACATGTTGCTCAGAGGCAACGTGGTTTTGAGCTGTCACCTGCAGCAAATTGTTGGCAAAAATGCCTGTTTTTATTGTTTGTGCTTCTTATATGCTTCTATTTTGTCGATATTAAGCTTAAAAAGAACTTTTACACTCTTACTGTTTTGATTTTGGAGACCAATTCCGCTCCGCTCATCTGCGGCATGATCACATCGGTAATCAGGAGATCGATGGGGAAAGTTTCTTTTTCAAAAACTGCCAATGCTCCCTTTGAGTCCTCTGCCAGCACAACTGAGTAGCCGATTCTTTTCAAAATTTCAGCCGTCGCCCTGCGCACCATCTCATTATCTTCAACGAACAAGACGGTTACCGGTTGAACAGCGAGGATTTCTCAACGACTTCCTCCTCTTGAACCTCATCCATCAACCTGGTGGATAAGGACATTAAAAGTGGCTCTTTTTCCGGGCTCACTGTAGGCGGTTATAAAACCACCTTCTGTCTGGTAATCCCATAAACGTTAGCCAATCCTAACCCTGTACCTTTTCCCATTTCTTTCGTTGTGTAAAACGGTTCAAAAACATGCGAAAGCATCTCTTTATCCATCCCAACACCATCATCATTCACCGATAACACTACATATTGTCCAGCCGGTACTCTACTTTTAACGTGCAATAGAGCTCATGGAGATCAACGTTGAATGTTTCGATCGTCAGGGTACTACCGTCAGGCATGGCATCACGCGCATTTGTAGACAAATTGAAAAGAATCTGATCTATCTGTACGGGATCAATCCAAACATTCCAAAGATCTCGTTACGGGGAAAAAAACGTAAATCAATATTTTTCCCAATGAGCTTTGCAAGCGTCTTTGTTCTCTTCATAATCGCTTCATTCAGATTCGTGGTTTTGTGTACAACGATCTGCTTCCTGGAAAAAGCCAATAGCTGTCGGGTCATGTCTCTTGAGTGAAGGCCTGCATTTTCAATCTCCAAAACACTCCTTAGCAAAAGATCCCCCGGAGGCAAGCTGAATTTGAGCAACTCAGTATGTCCCAAAATTATGCTGAGCATATTGTTAAAAACGTTCGTTTTGGGATAATTTTTCATGCGTTTGCTTTCGTTCGGTGATATCCTGAGCCATAAAGAGTAAATCTTTCCGGCTAAACGGAAAGAGATAACAGTCGAGGAATACCTTTTTCTCAAAGCTTGATATAGTTATGACTTCACGGCATATGGGAGAGTCGGTAGTAATAATCTTTCTAGCCGTATCTAACAACCTGGATTTCTTCGAGAATTCGATATTATTATAATTCTGATTAAGTACCTGCTGCTTCGTGGCTACAATTATTCGGGCCAAGAAGTCATTAGTCGATATACTCTGTCCGGAGTCGTCATAGATTGTAATTCCAACAGGAGATGCTGAAATAACATTCGATATTATCTGGATATTTTGTGTTAAATCTTCTGTCATATAAATTGCCAATGCCCTGCGGATAGAACGGAGGCCAATAAGCCGATCTTTGATCCGTGGGGCATTGGCGCTCCGCGAAGCGGAGCACCAACAAGTGATTCTATGGTTTCTGTTTAACTACCAAATCAAAAAATACTTAGACAGACCCTATTTCACTTTCCCATACTTTCACTAGTTGTATAATATACCTTCTAATAATATTATTCATAAACAGGTTAATAATGCTACGAATTCCTCCCCACATAGAAGTTCCTTTCGACTCAATGCTGTTTGAGAGAGCCATCCCGGGAAAAGCACATTCTGAATACAGAAAATGGCTTCGGTATTATCTGAATTTTTGTCGAAAATATCATTTTGATAAAATAACGAACGCTGATTGGAAATCAGTTTGTTTCATCCTCTCGCCTGGACATTAAAAGAGGCATTCTCTTTTTTAAAGGAGATTCCTGTTTACGAAGAATCGGGCATATTGTGCAGGATCCCCAACTTGTGGAAAGGGAGTTCATCCGGCATGCGTCTCAACATAGACATTGGTGATAATGCACCTTCATTTGTTGGGAAGGAGGCGATCCTGCAATTTGATACTCGGTTTATTTCTTGGGGACATGTAGATTTCAAGGGAGGATGCAAGAAAATTATTGGATGAATCAGACGGACTCGCTTACATAAAGAACAAATGGGTGCTAGTAGATCTGGAAAGGCTCAAGAAGACACTGGATGTCTATGAAAAGGCGAAAAAACTGATGGATGAAGAGGGCTTCTGTTTGACAGATGCCTTGTGTTTACAGCTCAGACCTGAAAAGTAGCTTGGCGGTCATGACAGAAATATAGACCTCAGCATCTCAAACTGAAAATGGCTGGGAACGGTCATCCGAAAATTACGCGATCCGAAACTAATTCCTTCGATAAAACCTGCTCATAGTTCAAAGCCGAACTCAGAGAGTATCAACATAAGGGATTGAATTGGTTGTATTTCCTTTATTAACTTTGGTTCGGCGCTTGTCTGGCGGATGATATGGGCCTCGGTAAGACGGTTCAAGTGCTTCTTTAATTAAAAAACGATCGTTCAGGTTACGCGAGATTACTTAAGATTATCAGCCCTTACATTTTACGGCGCTTGAAAACCCATACCTCAGTCATATCCGATCTACCGGAGAAAATTGAGATGAAAACGTATGCTTCCTTCAGCAAAAAGCAGGTGGTTTCATGTAAAAATTTGGTTAGGGATATAGAGGAAATAATTGCTGAAACGGAGTAGATTCAAAGGAAGGATCTCATACTTTCTTCTATAATGAAATTTAAATAACTCTCTAATTACCCGGATCAATATCTTGAGACCGGCAGATTCGAAGAAAAGGACAGCGGCAAGTTTTTAAGGCTTCGCGAGATATGCGAAAAAATATATGAAAAGAGGGAAAAGTTCTGGTGTTTACTCAATTTAAGGAGATGACCGGACCTCTTCACGATTTTCTGGAAACCTTCTTTAATCGAAAAGGTTTGATTCTGCATGGGAGCATAACCGTACACAAAAGAAAAGTAGATAATCGAACAGTTTCAAAGTCAAAGTTATATTCCGTTTGTAGTATTATCTACTGAAGGCGGACGGTATCGGGTTGAACCTGACTGAAGCGAACCACGCGATCCATTTTGACAGGTGGTGGAACCCTGCTTTGGAAAATTGAGGGAAGGGCCATTCCCCAAACTTCTTGGGGCAAATCATGGAAGAAGAACCTCGAACGATATTCCGATTACAGCAATTGCATCGGCCGTGGACACAGCTATGTTCGCCATGGCACTGTACTGGATTTTCAGATAGATTCCGATATGGTCGAATCTCTGGTCTAGGGATCGAGATCGAAACACTATTCCGTAACAATTCATATAAAAGCAATCGACAAAAACATATGGGAACGCATGAAAATCTCCTGTGAAGGAAGGGTTGATTCATTCCAGGAGCTTTTAGCGGGGAAATTTTCAAAGAGCGCTGGGCGAAATATTTATGGCCCGGGGTGAGGGGTTGTTCCCTTCTCCAAAGGAGATCGAATTTGTTTGCAGTTGTCCTGACTGGGCCTATATGTGCAAGCATGTTACCGCCACACTCTGTGGTATCGGCGCAAGGCTTGACGAGGAACCGAGTCTGCTCTTCAAACTTCGAAAGGTTGAAATGAAGGATTTGATCAGCCAGGCAATGGAGGACAAGGCCGATAAGTTACTGAAAAGCCGAAAAGGGGAGCAAAAGAGTCATTACCGAGTCGGACTTATCAGATATATTAGGCATTGACCTGGAAGAAGATATGGTCTTCGGGTTGATGAGACTGGTTCCAAAAAAGAACCAGACGTTGGAAAAAAGTCAGGGAAGAAGGCATACGACACGGCAGCTCGAAGTGCAAAAACCAAAGGTGCCAAAAGAAAAACCCGAAGCTAATCAGATTCACAAGATAAAACACCCCATACAACTCCTCAAAAAGGCGTTGTGAAGAAGGCAAAGAGTCGACCTGCAAACAATGAGAAGCCCAAACCGCCAACGGATGCCGAGCAGGTTTTCGGTATTATTAAGAGATCTGGAAAAGGCTTCGATGTACCCACGCTGAAAAAAACAGGGATCGATGAGAAGAAAATCAGGAGTATTGTGTACGGCGCATTCAAGAGAGGAGAAATAAAGAAAGCAGGGAGTGGATTTGCCTGGACAAGTAATACAGTATTCTCTCTCGATCCTTATCAGAAAAGATATTTCTCTATCTCTTCCATGAGTTCATCTTTTTTCACCATAATAACCTCCCCAGTCCTTCTGACTTTGAGCTCAACCATGTCATTTTTACAATTCTTCTTACTCAAAGATAAACGGATGGGGATACCGATCAGGTCTGCATCCTTAAATTTTACACCC
>JAXHVA010000071.1:0-22133 GCA_034189035.1 Thermodesulfobacteriota bacterium | reverse complement strand
GCCAGGCAAAACGAAGATACGGGATTGGACGGGTGATGACGAAGCTGGCCACCACAAGCGAAACGGCCATCGCTTTATGCTTCCTCGTGATGAACCTTGAAAAGTGGCTGAAAGCCATCTTTTTGCGTCTGTTTTTCAAAGAGCTGAAATCGAATTTCCTGTTCGAACAGGAAATTTTTAGAGCCTTATGTGCTTATGAAACTGCCAGTAATAGGCTTTGACTATTTATTCAGGATACCTTAAGTAGATACTGTACTAGAAGGATATACCTTTACTTAGGACAGAAAGGTATATGAAAAGGCAAAAACAAAAGGTAAAATTGGTATATATTTAAATAGCAAACACTTTTTTGAAAGGAGGCTTATTAGAATGAATAGCAATGGTGATCCCATAAAGATACTGCTTGTAGAAGACAACGAAGATCACATAGAACTAACCAAGAGGGCATTGAGCGAGAATGGCCTAGCCAATGATATGTACACAGTCAAAGACGGCCAGGAGGCCCTGGATTTTTTATGGCGTAAGGGAAAGTATATAGACAAGGCAAAGTCTCCAAGGCCGGGGTTGATATTACTGGATGTTAAACTGCCCAAAGTGGACGGCTTTGAGGTCTTGAGGCATATCAAAGAAGACCCTGATCTTAAATTAATCCCCGTTATAATGCTGACGACTTCATCGAGGGAAGAGGAAATCGTAAAAGGATACGAAAACGGGGCCAATAGTTATGTTACAAAACCCGTTGACTTTCGTGAGTTTGTTGATAGAATAAAAAATATTCGGTTGTATTGGATACTAGTCAATTCACTACCCAGCATGATCGAATAATCCGATAAAGAAAACAAAGTAATGAATTAGCATATAGCTTTTTTGAATCTTTGCTTTTTTCCGATATAATAAATGAGCAATAAGAGATTTCGATATAAAACCCCAATGCGTAGTACTTCGTTGAGAATATTTAGATACTAGGCATTGTCCTATATAAAGAGAAAGGTTACATAGATGGAAGGAATACCCAAAGAAGACAATCGCAAAAGGGTATTGATAGTTGAAGACAATCCAGACCATGCAGAGCTGATGAAAAGGGCGATTTACAAACACGATAATAATTTTGTAATTGACATTACAGCTTATGCAAAAGAGTGTCTGACCATGTTGGATAAAGAAGTGTACAAGGTCATACTTCTTGATTATACTCTGCCAATGACGAATGGTTTGGAGGTGTTGAAAAAGATCAATGAAAGAGGATACCGTATACCGGTTATTATGGTGACAGGGCAAGGTGATGAAAAAATAGCCGTTGAGGCAATGAAACTGGGCACATACGATTACATTACCAAATCCGGAGATTACCTTTTAACTCTTCCTTTTGTTATTAATAATACGATAGAACGATTCAGCGCCATTAGAGAAAAAGAGAGGTTATATCAAGAGGTGAAAGAGACCAAAGAGTACCTTGAAAACCTTTTAGAAAATGCTAATGACATCATCTACACCATTGATATGGATGGCAGGTTCACATATATTAACCGGAAGGTCGAAGAGTATGGGGCAAAAAGAGATAAGATGATTGGAAGGGACTTCTTCTCCTTCTTGCCGGAAAAGCATTCAAAGAAAAAAATCAAAGACATGATAATGAGTGGGAAAAAAAAGTATTTTGAAACTATGTTTAAAAGTAAAAGCGACGAACCAAGATATGTAATAATCTCTACTTTCCCTATAAAAGATGAGCAAGGAAAAATAAATGCTATCTCCGGAATTTCCAGGGATATTACGGATACAAAAAGAATGGAACAAAAACAGCATGAGATGGAGATAGAGCTTATGGAACAGCATAAACTTTCTTCTATAGGAACCCTAGTTCAGGGAATAGCCCATAATATGAACTCGCCTTTGACGGGCATATCCGGTAGAGCTCAGCTTCTAGAAAAGAGGCTGGAAAAACAAAGGAAAAGGCTAATGGGACTCTCCAAGGAAATCCGGAATAAAGAATTAGGCAACCTAATAGAAGAATGTGACAAATTCATCAAAGACACCATTTCGATAGACGAAAATGTTGACAGACTGGCCGGAATCATTAAAAATATGATGTATAAAAGCTGGCAAGAGCAAACAGACGAGCTTCAAATGATCAATATAAACGAGCTGATAAGAGAAGAGCTAGCCTTTTTGGAAGCGGATATGTTCTTTAAACATGATATTAAAAAGACATGTATTTTTGATCAATCCATACCACCCATTAAAGCGATTTATAGCGATCTTAGCCAGAGTTTTATAAACTTCGTCCGAAACGCCCTCGATGCTATGTACAATTCAGAGAAAAAAGAACTGAAGGTTACTACAAAACGTATAAAAAACCATATACATATCATCATTAATGATACAGGTGTAGGCATAAAAAAAGAGGATATCCCAAAGATTTTTGATCCATTCTTCACAACCAAGCCTTCAAACTCCACTGATGGTTCCCCTACCGGCATAGGATTAGGGCTACACAGTAGCTATGTCCTATTAAAGAAATATAATGTCAAAATAGATACAAAAAGTAAACCAGGGGATACCACATTTGTCTTGAAGATTCCTTTTGAAAAGCTAAGGTAATATTTTAAAAAGTTTCTTATTAAAAACATAAGGTAAAACAAAGGTACATACCAACATATGACGTGGAATCTGTATGGACAAATTAGACAGGGACATACTGAATAGGATACAGTCAAAATTTCCCATTAGATCGAGACCATTTAAGGTTCTAGCAGAGGAATTCTGCATCTCTGAAACTGAGATGATTGCCAGGGTTAACCGCTTAAAAAAGATGGGCTATATTCGTCGTATCGGTGCTTCATTTGATTCAAGGAACCTTGGGTTTACAAGCACTCTATGTGCTGCCCGGGTTCACAAAGAAGAAGTTGAAGACTTTGTTAAAATACTCTACTCATACCCAGGGATAACCCATAACTACAGAAGAACTCATGAATATAACATATGGTTCACATTCATTGCAGAATCTGAAGAGCAACTAAAATATTATATAGATGAAATATCACGAAAAACAGGTAATACAGACATACTAAATCTACCTGCTAGGAAGATATTTAAGGTAATAGTGGAGTTTGAGACATGACCAAAAAATTCTACATAACAACCCCAATATACTACGTAAACGCAGAACCCCATCTCGGACATGCCTATTCTACTATTGTAGCAGATGTGCTCACCCGTTTTTTCAGGCTTTTAGGACACGAAACCTATTTCGTTACAGGCACGGATGAACACGGTGACAAGGTTGTACAGGCTGCCGAGGCTGCGTGTGAAACACCAAAGGAATATACTGACAGGATCAGCAGCCTCTTTCAAAATACATGGCCTGAGCTTGATATCTCCAATGACTATTTTATAAGGACAACAGACGAGAAACACAAAAAGTTACTGCAATACATTCTTCAAAAAGTATACGATGCAGGAGATATCTACTTCGGCGAATATGGAGGGCACTATTGCTTCGGTTGCGAACGTTTCTACTATGAAAAAGAGCTTATAGATGGGAAATGCCCTGATCATAAGGTTGCACCCCAATTTTTAAAAGAAGAAAACTACTTCTTTAAAATGAGTAAATATCAAGACTGGTTAATAGGGCACATCCAGTCTCACCCCGACTTTATCCGACCCGAAAGGTATCGTAATGAGGTTATGGCCTTCTTAAGGGACCCGCTTGAGGATCTCTGTATCTCTCGCCCGAAATCAAGATTGGAATGGGGGATAACCCTGCCTTTTGACAGCAACTATGTTACATATGTCTGGTTTGATGCTCTATTCAACTACATAACAGCTGTCGGTTATCCCGACTCTGAACTTTATTACAAATTCTGGCCATCTGTTCAACATCTGATAGCCAAGGACATATTGAAACCCCATGGTATCTATTGGCCAACGATGTTAAAGGCTTCTGGCATCGAAACATATCAACATTTAAACGTACATGGTTATTGGAATGTCGATGAAAGCAAGATGTCTAAAAGCCTTGGAAATATAGTAAAACCTTTAACACTAAAAGATAAATATGGCGTTGATGCGTTCCGGTATTTTCTATTACGTGAGATGGTCTTTGGTCTCGATGCCAATTTCAGTGAGAGTGCTCTAGTAAATCGGTTAAACTCAGATTTGGCAAATGACCTTGGGAATCTTGTCAGTCGTAGTCTTACAATGGCCATTAAGTACTTCAATGGGGTTGTTCAAAAGCCACAAGAAGATCTAGAAATCGATACGAATCTTAAGAAAGACGCTTTTAAGGCCATTTTGGAAGTAACCGTTCAGATGCAAGAACTGGCTTTTAACAAGGGGTTGATTGCGATATGGGGATTTATCTCTTCCATAAACAAATATATTGATGAGACCTCTCCTTGGTCGCTGTCAAAAAGCGAAGATCAAAGGGAAAGGCTCGGAACCGTCATATACAATATCATAGAGTCCTTAAGGATCATTACTGTCCTCATTTTCCCATTTATGCCGAATACTGCAAAAAAGATATGGGGGGCTTTGGGTATAAATCAAGATCTTTCCACTCAGAGGTTGCAGAATATAAATGAGTGGGGAATTATAAAAGAGGGCACTTCGGTTTCAAAGATCAAACCTATCTTTCCCAGGGTAAAACAGTAAAGTGAACGAATCCGAATATACCACTTTCAATTTTGAAACGGGCAATGAAATTATTGAGCAAAAACAGCCCGGACTCACCTTTACATATATATCCAGATATTTCTCTTCCTTAAAAACAAGACCGGTATCTATCAAAGAGAATAGATATCTCTCAAGAAGGCTGAGGTACAAAAAAGACCCAAATGGTGAAATGGGCAAATTTGAGAGTGTAACTATTATGGGTGTAAGCGGGGCAATGGGAAATGAGATACTCAAGCGGTTGCTGTATGATCAGATATTACCGGATTGCGAAAAGATTCAGTTGTTCGGTAGGCCGAAAGAGGGTTGCTCAGGGAAGGACAAAAACTATTATAATGCGATAATAGAGAAGATAAGAGATGGAATGGGAGGGATTCTGCCCCAAATCGAATTGATAGATTCCTATGACGCAGTAGATGGAGATTTACTCATCATGTGTGCTGGAAAGACCATGTCAAAAGATACGGATAGGATCTCTGACAGGACATCTCTAAAAGATGAAAATCGGCTTATCTTTGAAAATTGTGCCCGTTCGATCAAAAAAAATCCTTTCTGTTCCCCAGAGCTGGTTGTAGTGGTAAGTAACCCAAATGAATTGAGTACTTGGATATTTTCAAAATATTTTAAAAGGGTCGTTGCCATTGGCCCTGTTTTGGACTCCCTGAGATTTCAAAGGGAGATAAGAGATGACCTGAATTTATCAGTCGAGACTAATATTGACTGCCTGGTTGGTGGCAATCATGAAATAAAAGGGATGGTACCGCTTAAGAGTATGCTTCGTATAGATGGAAAAGAGCCTTCCAAACAGCAATGGAAAGAGATATTTCCTGCCCGTAAAAGAGATCATGATGAAAACGAAGTATACAAAACAGCATTTCAGATGGTCAAAAAAAAAGATCAAGGGATCTTCGAATATATCAACACCCATTCTATCCCAATACGACTGGCTGTAAAACCGCTCATTGAGTACTATTGTGGAACAAGAGCGGACTTCCCAGTAGGGATTGCCACAATAAGCGTTTTAAAGGCATTAAAGGGTAAGCTACGTTCCATTGCAACACTCACGAAAAAGACTTGTATAGGGAAAGAAGAGGTATGTCTTGGTGTACCTCTCCTTTTGAGTAAAGAAGGCATAGAAGAGATAGAGCTCGATTCTATAGAAAATTTCAAAGGCTTTAAGGATGATGAAAGGTTAAATAGAGGAATCGATGTTTTTAAAAGCAAATACAAAACAAATCTTTCATGATTGATACGAAAGTAACAAGAAGACTCTATGAACAAATAGAAAAGGAGACTGAAATGGAAATTTCCAAAGACACTTTAAAGGACATATATACGACGAATTCTGCAGGGCTATTGGCTTATATTATAGCCGTAGGAGAGAAGATCGGAAAAGAAGAGGCCTTAAGGATTCATGCCAGAGTTCATGCCGGCATGGCCGAAATAGTCGGTCAGAACCTCTCTAGACTGGGTATAGAAGGGCAAGACGCCCGTACAGGTATGGCCTTAATCGATTCAATCATGGAAGAGCACTACCCCGGAATCAACGAGATGATGGAGCGAGAGAGGAGTGAGGATACTCCCAAAAGGGTGGTTTCAAGACAAAAAGGGTGGTGTCCAACTCTGGCAGCATGTGAGATGCTGGGGATATCTCCGAGGGACTTTTGCCCTATACCGCATATAGAGGGTCTTACGCCGTTGGTCCAGGTGATACACCCAAAACTGCAAGTGAAATTAGGTAAGATTAGACCAGAAGCCGAATATTGTGAGTTAATAGTCGAATTAAACGACTAATGGTTTATAAAATATGGTGCCGAAGGCGGGACTCGAACCCGCACGGGTATTGCCCACCACCCCCTCAAGATGGCGTGTCTACCAGATTCCACCACTTCGGCATAAATACCAATAAATGGGTATTGATAATTCACACTTCTCAGCAAGATAATCGTTCTAAAAGTGACAATAACATTGCGATTACAGCATTCGTTTAACTCAACGACTATTTTTCTCCTTCAGAAGCTGGGATAAGCGGAGCATCCTGTTCAACAGGTACAGAGTCCTCTTGTATAACCGATGAGCTTTGCCGCTGAGTAGAAAAGTATGCCAGAGTAAGAGATGTCAGCATAAAGATAACAGCGGCCATGGCAGTGAGCTTTTCTAAAAAGCTACCAGGGCCACTGCTGCCAAAGATAGTCTGACTTGAGCCTCCAAAGGCAGCTCCCATCTCTGCACCCTTTCCAGCTTGCAGAAGTACTATTAATATTATTGAGATGCATGCAATGATATGTACTGTTATAATTAAGGTGTACATCTTCTTTTAACCCTTTGCATGTATTGTCTTTTATAATTATAAAAAATGTTTTTACCACTCTTTCAATGAAAAGTAAAGAGATAATTTACAAACACTTCGTCATTATTATAATTTCATCTATTCTCATAAGTAAACACTTATCTTTTAACGTTTTTCCTTTTGTTTTCCAGGTGGAATCACCTGCTTCACTTCACTCACAGGGACCATTACCTCTTTTCCATTCTCTAACTCCACAGCAACTTTCTGCTCAAAAAGGTACTGCTCTTTTATCTCTCCTTTTCCTTGAGGAACAACTACTTTCTTGCCACACTTTGGCATATCTTTTTTAAGATCAATATAGATATGACGTTCGAAAGTCAAACAACACATTAATCTTCCACACACACCCGATATCTTTGCGGGGTTTAAAGCCAAATTCTGTTCTTTTGCAATCTTAACAGAGACAGGTTCAAAATCTTTTAAAAAAGTCTTACAACAGAATTCTCTTCCGCAGCTACCAATACCGCCTATTATCTTTGTTTCATTCCTTACGCCTATCTGACGCATCTCAATTCTAGTATGAAGCCTATGGGCAAGTCTTTTCACTAATTCACGGAAATCCACCCTCCCCTCAGCAGTAAAATAAAAGATGATCTTTGAGCCATCAAAAAGGTACTCTACTTTAACAAGTTTCATAGGCAGTTGACATCGTATTATCTCTTCTAAACATATCTCATATGTCTCTACTTCCTTCTCTCGATTCTTCAGTTCTAACTCTATGTCATTCTTATTGGCCTTTCTTAAGACCTTTTTAAGCGTCCTATTTTCTGAAGAGAAATCTTGCCCATCTGCATTCCTAACAACAGTAGCTATCCCGACTCCTCTTTCTGTCTCTACAACTACCTTGTCATTAGTTTGGAGAAATATTCCGGCTGTATCGAAATTATAAATCTTATCATTATCTCTAAACTTTACCCCAACAACTCTTCCATTTTTTTTCACTTTTTTCTCTCATAATAAGTTTGCTGATAATCCTTTCTTCTTTATTGACAAAGCTTTAAAAACATCACTTCAAGCGTTAGTCTTTTGTTAGAATTCATTAAAAGCGCAGATTGTGCATCGTTTATTATCCTTATCTTCTCCAATAGATCCGCAGTGGCAAACCTTTTCTCATGCCACTTTATCTCTTTCAAGAAATCTTGATTCTTTAACCTGTCTACACAAAAGCCTTCTTTAAAAACCAAAAGATCTCTAAACCACATCTTTAAAAGGTCTAAAATACGAATAAGCTCGTCTTTTTTCTTTGACAATTCTTCTGCAAATTCAAAAATCCTATCGATATTATCAAATGAAAGGGTGTTCAGCTTCTGAATAAGCCTATCCCTATACTCAAGGGTCGACTTTTCTACCATTTCATAGGCATTTTTCAAACTCCCCCCTGCTAATGAGGCTATTTTTAAAGCAGTACTTTCATCTTTTTTAAATTTTTCTTTAATTACATTTGCGATCACATTGGGAGTCAATGGCTGAAATTTAAGTCTTTGGCATCTTGAATTAATGGTTGACAACAACAGATGAGGACTCGCTGAAATCAATAGAAGTATCGTGTCAGAGGGCGGCTCCTCAAGGGTTTTCAGCAAGGCATTCTTCGCCTCTAATGTTAACTTTTCTGCATCAGGTATTATGCATACTCTCTTTCTTCCCTCATAGGGTTTATACTGTAATGATCTTTGCAATTCTCTGATCTGATTGATTTTGACATATGTTCCTTTCGGCTCTAATACAGTAATATCAGGATGGTTCCCTTTATCAATCTTTCTGCAGGCCCTGCATATATCACATGAGTCATCGAATTTAGATGAACAATTCAAAGCCTTTGCCATAGTCAACGCAGTCAGTCTTTTTCCAATACCATACTCCCCAATAAATAGATAGGCATGGGGGACTCGATCATTTTTTATGGCATTCTTTATTATCTCAATTTGTCTTTCCTGCCCAGGTATTTCCCTAAACGACACCGGTCTTTCTCCCTTTGATAATCCTGGAAAGTAAAAAGTCACATATATCTTTATGAATTGTGTCTTTTCCTTTCGTCCCATCTATGACAATAACTCTTTTGTGTTCTTCTTGTGCAATCTTTAGGTATCCCTCCCGAACCTTTTTATGGAAGCTCTTATCTTCTCTTTCAAAACGATCTTCCTTGCCCTTATCCGTTTGTAAAGAGATTCTTTCCATTGCCCTTGTAAGGCCAGTATCTACTGGACAGTCAAGAAGAATAGTAATATCCGGTGTTAAACCTAAGGTGGCGATTTCATTCATTTGCTTTACAAGCTGGACATCAAATCCTCTGGCATATACTTGGTATGCAATACTTGCATCACTAAAACGATCACAAATAACAATCTTTCCATCAGCCAAGGCCGGTTTTATAATCTCTTGGACATGTTGGGCACGAGTAGCCATATAGAGGAATAACTCTGTAAGAGGTTCCATCTTTGCACTTTGGGAAGAGAGAAGTATCCTCCTCAACTCTTCTCCAATATTTGTGCCCCCAGGTTCTCTGGTAATCATATAAGGAAGCCTCTTTTTGGTCAGGAATTCATCTAAAAAACTAATCTGAGTAGTCTTTCCTGAGCCTTCTATCCCCTCAAAAGTAATAAACATATTTTTGATTACTCTCTCCTCGAACTTATATTTGACTTCACCCAGTTGACAGCATCTTCAATCTTTGTTCCTGGATGAAAGACTTCCTTGATTCCAATCCTCATAAGTTCAGGAATATCCTCGTCGGGTATGATGCCTCCACAAAACACGATTATGTCATCTGCCTGGTTTTCCTTCAGTCGTTCGATTACGCAGTGAAATAAGTTGTTATGCGCCCCAGCTAAGCTACTCAGCCCAATCGCATCCACATCTTCTTGAATCGCAGCGTTTACTATTTGATCCGGGGTTTGATGGAGTCCAGTATAAATCACCTCAAATCCAGCATCTCGGAGCCCTCTGGCAATTACCTTTGCACCCCTATCATGCCCATCCAGCCCAGGCTTTGCAATCAATATCCTTATCTTCTCTTCAGATCCCATATCTCCCCCCGCTATTAAAACATTCCCGGATCACGATACACACCAAAAACATCCCGAAATACATCGCAGATCTCCTGCAATGTCGCATACTCTCTAACAGCATCCAGTATATAGGGCATTACATTGTCAGTTCCCTCGCATGCGACTCGTATTTTATCTAAACAGACATCTACTTTAGTGCTGTCTCTGTTTTGTTTGATCTGTCTGATCCTCTCTATTTGTCTTCTCTCTATTTCATGTGAGATTTTGAGTGTTTCAATAGGGATATTCTCCTGCTGAGAGTACCTATTTACGCCGACAATGGTCTTCTCTCCCTTATCGACCTGTTGCTGATAGTGGTATGAGGCATCGGCGATTTCTTTTTGGGGATAACCCCTTTCGATCGCCGCAATTATACCCCCCATATCGTCAATCTTGTTTATATATGCCATTGCCTCCTCTTCCATCTTGTTCGTCAGACTCTCTATAAAGTAAGAACCCCCCAAAGGATCAATCGTGTTGATTACTCCTGTCTCTTCAGCAATAATCTGTTGGGTTCTCAGTGCAATGGTTACAGATTCTTCACTCGGTAATGCTAATACCTCATCCAGAGAATTGGTATGCAGGGATTGCGTCCCTCCCAAAACCGCTGCCAGTGCCTCGAAAGCAGTCCTGACCACATTATTGTAAGGTTGTTTTGCAGTTAAAGAACATCCTGCTGTTTGGGTATGAAAACGCATAAGCCATGAACGTGGATTCTTGGCCTTAAACCTTTCCTTCATAACCCTTGCCCAGATCCTTCTGGCAGCTCTGTATTTAGCTATTTCCTCAAAGAAATCGATATGTGCATTGAAGAAGAATGAAAGCCTGGGGGCAAAGCTATCCACATCGAGTCCCCTCTCTATTGCTGCCTGTACATAACCGATCCCGTCTGCCAGGGTAAAAGCCAATTCCTGTACCGCGGTAGATCCCGTTTCTCTGATGTGGTAACCACTGATACTTATGGTATTCCAGCGAGGCACCTCTTTTGTACAATACTCTATAATATCTACGATCACCCTAACAGAAGGCCTTGGAGGACACATGAAGGTCTTTTGGGCGATAAACTCTTTGAGCATGTCATTTTGTATAGTCCCTCCAATCTGGCTCTTTTTTACCCCCTGTTTTTCTGCAACAGCGATATACATGGCAAAGAGGATTGCAGCAGGAGGGTTAATTGTCATCGACGTCGTAACCCTATCGAGAGGGATACCATTGAAGAGTATCTCCATGTCTTTTAGGGTATCGATAGCAACCCCGCATCTCCCAACTTCACCTGCTGCCATAGGAGAGTCTGAATCGTAGCCCATAAGTGTGGGCATATGAAACGCAACACTCAGTCCTGTCTGTCCCTGAGAAAGTAGATAATGGTATCTCTCATTAGTGTCTTCAGCGGACCCAAAACCCGAAAACATGCGCATTGTCCATGTCTTTCCTCTATACATCGAAGGCTGAACCCCCCGGGTAAACGGATACTCTCCGGGGAAACCTATGTCTCCTTGAAAATCGATCTCTGAAACATCTTCAGGGGTATAAAGCCTGTTTATCTCATGATCGGAGACTGTCGAAAATCTCTCTTTTATTTCAGAGGTCTTCTTAAAAACATTCGTCAGATTCCCTTCCCACCTTCCCTTAGCCTTTTTAACCTCTTTTATTGTATCTCCTTTGAACATCCCCTTTCCTCCCCAGTGAATTTATATACATTGAACAGTCAGCAACACTCGATTGCATCGTCGAATTATCAATTGTCTGTTACTCATTTAATATGTACTATTGGATAGTGTATAGTCCCCTCCAACATCTTAAAAAATATAGCATTCTGTATAATATGAAGTCAAGGAGAAAAACAAAAACAGATGCTTTTTGGTTTTGACGAAAGTGAAAATTCATATTAGGTGATGATTAAACAGCAATTCATAAGACCTTAATTCTGATGCTTATTTACATAATAACTGCTCACGCAGCCAGGCTAAAAGGGTTTAGACTGAAGGCTGAAGGGATCCGAAAAGAATAATTGACTCACTTTGGTAAAGAAAGTCTAGCTTTTCGCGCCAAACATGGCTTCAAAATGTATCATATTCCAACTTAAACCGGATCTTTCTAAACTGGATGAATATGGCGAGGCAGATTACAGCGCAGTGGATTATGTTGGTGGGCTCCTGTATGAACTCGATTAAGAAACTTGAAAACCATGGTCGAAAAAAATTAAAAAACGCGATCATACAAGATAGCGCAAGCTCATCAGCCCTTGCATTCTAATGCGTTTGAAAACCGATAAGTCGATTATATTCAGCAAAGGCTGCGAACTCATTCATAACCCTGAAGCAAAGTGCTGGGTCATTTGTAAAAATTATATATATTTGTTGACGTCTCATCAGAAATAATCCATAATAATGTTAAATACTATTAAGAGGTTGTCGTGATTTTCAATCCGTCTGATGTATTATGAAGACTTAAGGCAAGCTTGAACTAAGATGTAACATCCCGTGAAGAGACTATAGACGGAACTGTAAGGATTTTAAGGGGGATTAACCTCATGAAATCTTACATCTCTGACTACAGCATTATCGAAAAACTCGGTGAAAGCCTTCATGCCACAGTCTTCAAGGTCTGCCCAAAGGATCAACCCGATCGGCTCCTGGTACTAAAAAGAATAAAACCCGATATTATCTCCGAGGACATCTCCTCCACTCTGAAATATCAGACCGATTATCTTAAAGACCTCAAAATTCAGGGGCTTATTAAACCGCTTTTTTATTCCTTTGAAAAAGATGAGTCGTTGCTTATTCGCGAATACTTTGACGGAATACCCCTTGATAAATGGATGAGATCGCATGGGAAAATTGGTCTGACGAATTTTTTTAAGATTGCATGCGCCACTGCCGCTGTTTTAGAAAAGATGCACAACGCCGGTTATATTCACAGAGGTATAAAACCGGGTAATATCCTGATTGAGCCGAACACCCTCGATATCCGCCTGATCGACCCTGTGAAAGTCATTGATATAAATGAAATCAGCCGTTATATCTACGATGATGACTTTAGAATAAAGACATTATTCTATATTTCACCGGAACAGACAGGACGAATCAAGTATCTTGAAGATTATACAACAGACCTCTACTCCCTTGGAATTGTACTTTATGAGCTTTTGAATCGTGCCCCGCCTTTTCAATCAGAAGATCCACTCGAAGTAGTCCACTCCCACATCGCGGAAACTCCAGTTCATCTTTGTGTGCAAAACCCGGATATCCCTGAAATGATCGGGAATATAGTTGCCAGACTGATTCTCAAGGAACCTGAAAAGAGATATCAGACAGACGCCGGATTGCTTCATGACCTTACCCGTAGCAAAGATGAATATCTGAAAAAAGGAGATATCTCTTCTTTTCCATTGGGTCTAAGAGACTATTCAGGCCGAATCAGGATCTCTTCCATTATGGTGGGAAGGGATAGAGAGAAGGAGTTGCTCCTTGAGGAACATAAACTCTCATGTTCCGGAGATTTCAGGTCAGTCATGATTTCAGGGCTGCCGGGGATCGGCAAGACACGTCTGATCCGAGAACTTGAGATATCTATTATAATTGAGCGGGGCTATTTTACATCCGGCAAGTTTGACCAGTACCAAAAAAACATGCCTTACAGCACATTGATACAGGCTTTTCGCAAACTTATTGAGGTCTTTTTGACTGAAGAAGCAGATCATATCGAATACTGGAAAGAGACTATAAGAGGCGCCCTGGAATCAAACGGGAAACTTATCACAGATATGATTCCTGAACTTGAGCTGATTATTGGAGTTCAACCGGAAGTTGCCGATCTTCAGCCAACTGAGGCAAAGAACCGCTTCAATGACACGATGGAGCGCTTTATCTCCTGTCTTGCCGGCTCCAAACATCCTCTTACACTCTTTATTGACGATCTTCAATGGTGTGACAGCGCCACCTTTGAGATACTTAAAAATATCTTTATTAACTCAAGGGATCACCCATATCTCTTTTTGCTTGGAGCTTATCGGAACAACGAGGTGGACCAGGGCCATCCGCTAAGCAATCTCCTTGAAAGGGTCAGGGAGATAAAAAGTCCATTGAAGGAAATCCGTATAAATGAACTTGAACCTGTCCATACAAACATCTTGGTTTCCAATATCCTGGATGTATCCACTGATCAAACCCACGCACTTACAGGGTTTCTCAATGAAAAATCCAAAGGTAATCCCCTTAATACAACTGAGATGCTCAACTGGCTCTTTGAAAACAACCTTATCTATCCAGGCAAAGAGGATGACTGGCAATGGGATACAGAAAACATAGCCAAATCGCCATTTCCTCAGTCAGCAGAGGAATTGTTCAAATCCAAAATCCTGGGAATTCCGAAAGACAGTCTCACGGTTTTGCAGGTTGCAGCCTGTTTGGGTGTACAATTCAGGATTGAAGATCTGAGCATGGTTACAGGTACAGATCATGCCTATATTTACAGGAAGCTTGCCTCTGCCTTCGGTCATAGGGTGTTGATCAAGAGAAACGGGTCCCTATCATTTTTTCATGACCGGGTCCAGGAGGCTGTTGTCTCCACAATTGATGAAAAGACGCGGCAGACTATCCATGCGCATATTGCAAAAATATATATCGATGCAATCCCTGAGGGAATCGCATTTGAGTCTCTTGAGAACCTCTTTGACATTGTAACGCACTTGACCAAGGGAAAAGGAGCCCTCTCTCATAATAATCTCTTAAGAGATACGAAACTATACTATAGTGCCGGCAAAAAAGCCTTTAATGCTCTCGCTTTGGAAGCTGCGAATCTATATTTTAGACAAGGCTGGGAACTTATAGGTGTAAAGGAATGGAAAGAGGAGTATGAATTCGTGTACTCATTCTGTAAAGATCTGGCTATGAGTGAGTTGGCCATAGGAAACCAGGATGAATCACAGGCCCTTTTAGATACACTGCTTGAAAAATCAAAGACAGACATGGACAGGGCAGAATGCCTAGCTGACCAAGCAGCCAATTTCTCATCTCTGGGAAAGTTTCAAAAGGCTATCGACCTGTCAATCCAAGGCCTGGCATATCTTGGTAAATCGATCCCTGAAAATGAAGATGATATTGATATAAGAATTGATCAATTGGCTAGAGTGATTAAAGAAGTAAGTACTTCAACAGATGAAATTCTTGGAAGAGAGATACTCTCTAATAGAAGAGATATTGTTGAGATTGCACTATACAATCTGCTGATTCCAAACACCTACCTGTTTGGAAAGGTGAAACGTTTTTTCCTTGCAGGTCTCGAGGCTGTAAATCTATCTCTTTTTCTTGGCATTCATGAACTCTCGATCTACCCTTATGGAATTTACATGGGTTTCCTTATTGAACAGGGAGATTATGAAGCCGCCTTTATCTATGAAGACTTAATAATTCAATTATGTCACAAGTTCCCTAATACCTTCGGGGCGATAAGAGGCATGGATTGTGCAACTTGGTTGAGTCTCCATTGGAGAAATCACCCTTCATTCATTCTAGAATTCAGCATGAAGTCGATCGAGGTTGGAAAGACATCATGTGACACATATTACACTGGACTGGCCTATTGTGCAGCATTTTGGAGCGCAACATTGCAGGGCAATGACTTAAAAAGCATTGAAAATCTTATATCCGAATGTGAAGAATACTCGATTAAATACAACCTTCCATTTTTTTCCCAGGGAATGGCTAAAGGAATGAGATATGCGTGGATTGAGCCGATGAAGGCCCATGCCATCTCAATTGATATAGCAAAAGATAGAGACAGGTGGAAAGAATCTAATGATATTGAGCTTTTAGGCAACTATTATATCCATTCAGGTATGGCAGAGTATTACCTAGGAAATTATGAAGTTGCGAATCAACATCTCATCAATGGCAAAGATTGCCTCATAGGCCATGCAATCAACATCCCCAACCGGGAGTGGCACATCTTTTATGTATTGAATTCCCTTCGTCTATCAAGAGAAAGTCCCAGTGGAGAAGAACTGAATTCAGTAATATCAGAGATCGAGCCAATCCTTGAAAAGATAGAACTCTGGGCAAGCTTCGGCCCTGCGCTCAAACCCTATCTGGCGTTTATTCAAGCGGAATTAAAGGCAATTTCCGGAAACTTCAGAGAAACCAGCAAGCTCTATCTTGATGCTATCGACTCTGCCCATGAAGAGGAATACACCCTTCTTGAAGGCCATATTCACGAATGCCTCGGAGAGTTGTTGCAGGAACACGGCATCAACCAGGCCCATTTCCATATAAGTAAGGCAGTAAATTTGTACAAAAAATGCCATGCACAGGCAAAGCTGAAACTGATCAGGGAAAAATATCCGGTGGATATTCCCTTGATTTACAAGGATAAGACGGAAAAAGAAGGTCACATACAGAGACTCGATGCCGAATATTTAATGAGGGCTACAAGGGCAATATATCAGGAACTCCGCATTAGTGAACTCCTCAAGGTTATCATGAAGCAGCTGATGGAGAGTTCCGGTGCGAGTGAAGGGTATCTGCTTTTAAAAAAGGATGCTGATCTGATAACCCGGGTAAAGGGGAAAAAAGAGAAACATATCGGTATAACCTTAACAGACGAGCTATTATCTGAAGAGACCGGATTCAGCCGTGCCATGGTGAGGTATGTGCAACGCACAAAAAAAGCTTTGATCCTGGAAAACGCCTGTGAAGAAGGTCCCTATTCAAAAGAATTCGAGACTATGAAATTACAGCTTGTTTCGGTATTCATCCATCCCATTATAAGGCAACAACATCTTGTGGGGATTATATGCCTGCAAAACAACCTGATCAAAGCCGCGTTTACACAAGAACAGATCGAGATCGTACGACAACTATCCATACACGCTGTTGTTGCCATTGAAAACGCCACCCTTGTCGAAGATATGAAGAAGGCGCAGAGGATTATCGAAGAAAGCGAGGAACGATATCGGGGAATCATCACTGCTGCTCAGGACGGCATCGTCATATTAGACAAAAACGGGATAATCCTTGATGCCAATCCTGCCTATTGTGAGATGCTCGGTTATTCATCTGATGAGGTAATCGGCACTCAGGTCGAAAACTTCGTCCATATAGATCATCGCCACGAGGTACAGGATCTATTCGCTGCTCAAATCATGGAAAAAGGCAAAATACGGATGGAGAGCGTGGATACTAAAAAGGATGGTTCTCCACTTCCGATTGAAATCCACGGCATTGCATTCAAACACTTCGGCCAGGATGCGTTATTGGCAGTCGTTCGGGACATTACCAAACAAAAGAGTATACAGGAGGAACTGTCCAGGCATCGCGATCACCTGGAAACCCTAGTAAAAGAGCGTACAGAAAGACTCGACAGAGCAAATAGAGAGCTTAATGATTTCGCACACATTGTTTCCCACGACCTCAAGGCTCCCCTTCGCGGCATCACTCAACTGGCCAGCTGGCTGGCTCATGATTATGCAGACGCATTTGATGAAGCAGGTAAAGAGAAGATAAATATGCTCACTAGCAGGGCAAGGCGCATGCATGGAATGATCGATGGAATTCTTCAATACTCCAAGATAGGACGCACTTTGGGCAACCAGACTGAAGTGGATTTAAATTTGCTTGTAAATGAGATTGTAGAGACAATATCACCGCCGGAAAATATAGAAATTACTATTGCAAATCCCCTGCCAAATGTCTATTGTGATGAGACCGCAATCTATCAGGTATTTCAAAATCTTTTAGACAATGCAATAAAATATATGGACAAGCCAAAAGGTAGGATTTTCATAGATATTGAAAGTGATTGTGATAATTGGCGTTTTTTCGTTTCTGACAATGGATCTGGGATAGAAGAGAGACACAGAGAAAAGATATTTCAACTATTTCAGACACTAGTGTCAAAAGATGAAACGGAAAGCACAGGCATTGGGCTGGCCCTTGTGGAAAAAGCTGTCAATAACTGGGGTGGAATTATCTGGTTGGAATCAGAGGTCGGAAAGGGGAGTAAATTTATATTTACAGTGCCAAAAAAAGGGACAAGAGATGAAAAGCACCAAACCGATACTTCTCATTGAGGATAACCGTGCAGATGAGATGTCATTAAAACGGGCATTAAAAGACCTCAAAGTCACAAACACGCTTGATGTGACCGGTAATGGAGAGGAAGCCCTTGAATTTCTGAATGAACCGAAAAGTGAGCTTCCATGTGTCATTTTCCTTGATATCAATATGCCCAGGATGAACGGCATCGAGTTTTTAAGGATCATAAAGCAGGACGATCGCCTTAAAATAATACCGGTTGTGGTCCTGACATCATTCAAGGAAGACCAGGATAAGCTAGACAGCTTTGGTCTAGGCATAGCCGGTTACATGCAGAAACCGGTTGATTATTGTAAGTTTATTGAGGCTATCCGCACAATAAATCTTTACTGGACTTTAAGCGAACTGGCATAATTTTAATAAAAGATTGTGGATACACGATCTTGTAAGCTTTTATTATTGAATTAACAGGATCCCTTATTCGATAATTTCTATAAAGAGATATACTATGAAAAGCAAAAAAGTAAAACTACTGCTTGTGGAGGATAACAAGACTGATGAGATCATGTTTAAGCGTTTTATAAAAGAAGAAGGGCTTCCTTACGATTGTATGGTTTCAGATACCGTTTCCAGAGCAAAACTGGCGCTCAAAGAAAATACCTTTGATATAGTTATGGCTGATTATGACCTTGGTTATGGAACTGCCTTTGACCTGTTTGAGGACATACCCAAAAATATACCTGTTGTGGTCATTACTGGTATTGGCAATGAGGATATAGCTGCTAAAGCCATGGAAAATGGCGCTGCGGATTATCTCATTAAAGATCCCTACGGCTATTACCTTAAGGCCCTGACTATTTCTGTGGATAAAGCCATTAAAACCAAGGAGTCTGAACTGGCTCTAAAAGAATATCAAGAGCGTCTTGAAGAGATGGTTAGAGAACAGACGAAAAAATTGGAAAATACAGTGAAGGAGCTTAAAAAGGAGATTAAGGAGCGTAAACAGATCGAGGATACACTACGAAAGTCAGAAGCCAAGTATTCTACCCTGGTTGAGAATGCCCTTGATGGTGTCGTAATAATCCAGGATAATACAATAAAATTTGTTAACCAGGTTTCTATAAATCTCGTAGGCTACACCCCTGAAGAACTGATTGGGATGGATTATACAGAAATGATCGCACCGGAGTATCAGAAAGATTTCATTAATAGATATCTTGCCCTAAAAGAGGGAAAGGCTACCCCGGCGATTAGCGAGACTGCAATGATTAGAAAAGACAAAACAATAATACCTGTAGAGGTCAACATTACAGGAGATATAGATTATGACGACAGACCTGCGGAACTCATAATTATAAGAGATATAAGCGTTCGCATAAAGGCTTTACGAGAAAGAGACAAATTCGAGGCACAGCTCCATCAAGCTCAGAAGATGGAAGCAATCGGGACCCTTGCTGGGGGTATTGCTCATGATTTTAATAATATTCTTTCTCCTATTATTGGCTATACAGAGTTGACAATCGATATTGCGCCCAAAGAAAGTTCCATCCAAGCAAATCTAGAAAATATTTTGAAGGCCTCAATGCGTGCAAAAGACCTTGTTCAGCAGATCCTTACCTTTAGCAGACAATATGATCAGGAATTACGGCCTTTAGAGGTTCAGATTGTCGTAAAGGAAGCCTTAAAACTGATCAGATCCTCACTGCCAGTCACCATTGAAATACACCAAGATATTGAAGCGGACTGCGGTCTGGTTCTTGCCAATCCTACACAGATTCATCAGGTAGTGATGAATCTGTGCACCAATGCCTATCATGCTATGGAAGAAACCGGAGGCTTACTGGAAGTGACCCTCGGTAAAGCCGAGTTTTCATTTGATGATTTAACCGATTTAGACATGAAGCCTGGACTCTACCTTTGCCTCAAAGTTGGTGATACAGGACATGGAATAGATCATACTGTTATAGATAGGATATTTGATCCTTATTTTACGACCAAGGAAAAAAATAAGGGAACCGGTTTGGGACTTGCTGTAGTGCATGGAATCGTAAAAAGCATCGGCGGTGATATCCGTGTATACAGTGAGCTGGGAAAGGGCTCAGTTTTTAATGTTTACCTGCCCTTGATAGAGAAGTACCATGTCTCTCGCGAAAAAGCAATCAGTGAGATATTACCTGTGGGAAATGAACATATCCTGCTCGTAGATGATGAAGAAACAATTGTTTCCTTAGAACAACAGATGCTGGAAAAAGTCGGATATTATGTAACGACCCGAACAAGCAGTATAGAAGCCATTAAGGCATTTAAAGCGCAACCGGATAAGTTTGACCTTATCATTACGGATATGACCATGCCGAATATGACCGGAGACAGGCTGGCACTAGAGGTTATGAAGATACGTCCTGACATTCCGGTTATCATCTGCACCGGATTCAGTGAAAAGCTATCAAAGGAAACAGCAGAAATCCTTGGTATCAAAGCTTTTTTGCTGAAGCCGATCGTGATGAGAGATCTTGCCAAGAAGGTCCGTGAGGTGTTGGATGGTGTGGATAAACATGACAGTTAATTTCCAAAACCACTGGGTGAGATGTTGACAGCCAAAGCAAAGGAGTTGATCTCTCCCACCCTTTAAAAGATGATCGGAGTCGATGAGAAGAAAATCAGGAATATATTTTATGATGTAGGTTAATGAAATATTCTGTCCCGATCCTTATCTGACAAGATGTTTATCTAGCTCATCGATCAGGTCATCCCTTTTAGTCATAATAACCTCCCCAGTCCTTCTGACTTTGAGCTCAACCATGTCATTTTTACAATTCTTCTTACTCAAAGATAAACGGATGGGGATACCGATCAGGTCTGCATCCTTAAATTTTACACCCGGGCTTTCTTCCCGATCATCAATGAGGACATCATAGCCCTTCTCTTTAAGAAGAGTATAAAGCGTTTCAGACTTTTCTCTTACCTCGGTATTATTCATATGAATAGGCAAAACCATCACCTGAAAAGGGGCTATGGAGGTTGGAAAGATAATGCCGTTACAATCATGATTCTGTTCAATTGCAGCCGCTATTGTCCTGCCTACTCCAATACCATAACACCCCATAACAATATGTTCTTCTTTTCCGCTTGCATTGAGGTAGGTTGCCCCGAGTGACTCAGAATATTTTTTGCCCAACTTAAATACATGTCCGACTTCAATACCCCTTATGAAGCGCAACTTTCCGCTGCATCTGGGACAAGGATCCTCATTGGTTATCACCCGGAGGTCTGCATACGTGTCCATCTTGAAATCCCGAAGATTCACATTGATTAAATGGGTGTCCTTCTCGTTTCCCCCTGTAACAAAATCATACATGTGAGATACTGCGTTGTCCGCAATTATCCTTATGTTCAGGCCAATCGGCCCGGAAAATCCTACTGGCGCATGGGTTTTCTTTATAATCGTATCGTCACTGGCTAAGCTGAGTTCAGTGGAGTCTATAAGATTTCGAAGTTTAATCTCGTTTACCTCATGATCACCTCTTACCAGTACTGCAAGTACATCTTTATCTGTCTCATATATAAGGGTCTTTACAAGGCGATCGGGTTTTACGTTCAAAAAAGCTGTGACCTCTTGTACTGTCTTCTTACCCGGTGTGAGGACCTTCTGGGGTTCTTTCATATCGGATATGCTTTCCTGATTCATACCCGTATCCGACGGCTTTACCTCTGCCTTTTCGATATTTGCAGCATAATTGCAGAAATCACAATTCACGATTGCATCTTCCCCAGAATCTGAATGAAATGGGGGCAGACCTTGAATTAGGACAATCTTGCCTCCTTCAAGGGCTTACCCCCTCTCCGATACAGCTTTTTGATATTATTTAAAGGCTTCCCCCTAAGCTATGGTATTATGAGTTTCAACACCGAACCATAAACCAATAAAAAAGGAGGAGATCAGATGAGGTTTTATACTAAACAACACAAATATTATTGCAGAATCGATCTTCACGCAAGAAAAATGTATCTTTGCATCCTCGATGAAACAGGGGAGAT
>JAXHVA010000070.1:0-22258 GCA_034189035.1 Thermodesulfobacteriota bacterium | reverse complement strand
GCTGTTGAAAAAGGCTTCTTATACCTTGTTCTTTTATTTACTTTACTCTTTGAAAGGCAGTATAGTTCCAGTTCATCGGTTTCTTCGTTCTTTACCAGGGCTGCCTGAGCATCTTTCTTTACGGCTACCAGGTTTGCGTCTTCGGGGATATCCTTCTTTTTTGACACTACAAAAAGGGGTCAGATGACCATAAATACTAACCTATGATATTCAAGTATTCATTTTTTTGACAATAACAAAATCGAGTAAAAAATTACCGTTTTTTACCTTTCTTGCATGAAGTTGGCTTAATGAGCAACAGGACAATGCATTGCATTCTTCCATGCTTTCCAGTCCCCTCCTTGTCATAAAAAAGGCTATTAATTAACAGAGAACCTCCATTATCTCCAAACCTTCTTTGTAATTCTGAAAAAACAAATGCGCACAATACCACGCAGGTAAGTCAATATGAGGATTTTCGAAAAATTGACGTGCATATAGATCTCTAATGGCTTTTTTGACGCTTTTATCACACCAACACACCGAATCTTAATGAATCCAGGTAACTCAAATGGCACAAAAACCGTAATTACACTTGTGAACTTCCTACAGCGAGCCAAGATGTGGAAAAAAATCGATTTTGAGACGACTTGAAATGGATTAAAAGTACCAAATCATTGTTTTATCAATAGTTTTTGGCATGATATTTGCTGTTTATTGTAATTTCATAAACAGTGTAATTATCTCGTTTTGAAACGTCTAGCTAAAGCAACAATAAAATTTTAATCCGTGTTAAACGAGCATACGCCCCTATTCTTCTTTCTTGACTCTCACTCAGACGCTCAAACAACACACGCATTAAATTGAAATAAAATTTGGCCTTAATTGAAGCTTGATTAGCGTTCTCTACGTCACGGCGCTAAAATGATACAAAAGTCGTTTATCTTGAAACAATTTGATTTCCAACCTTTTTTTAATCCCCTTCATATGAACCATACCTCATGATACGACAATGTCCATTCGGCATTTTCAAGGAATCATATAACTTGGAGGTTTTAATGACTGAAAAGAAGACAGACAATTTGATCTTGGATAGAATACCCAATAAGGAAGCAGAAAAAGCCGTAGTTGCTTATCTTGAAAGGCTTTTTAAAAAGTGCCCAACCGACGATAAGATAGCCTCATTGGTTCAAAAGGCACCGATTATCTTGCGTTCAACTATTCCTACAAGTAAGGGAATAGGTATCACAGAAAAACTGAGAGAAATCGGGAAATCTGACATCAATAAAGCAGAGTATAAACCAGTCGAATCTATGTCAAGTCCTGTCGCCTTAAAACACGATACAAATATTTCAGAACCTAAAATTGTCAAGGAAAAAAGGAAGGCGAACGCAAGGCAATGGCTCAGGACAGCATTAGCCTCTTTATTATTCATCAGTGCAGCTGTTTTTGAACACATTTGTTTTTTAGAAATAACGACCGTATATTCTCATGAAATCAATTCAAATAATAATTTTCAGACATACTCCTCAGATTCTACAAATTATACTGAATTCAACAGATTATCTTCCACCCCCTTTCAATCTACTTCATTTAAGAAAGCAGATCAGCAAGCTATGTATGAGGCCTTTTTATACCAATATCGTTTGAGGCCTGATGCGCGTTTCATTGATGCCTTTCATCTACTCATTAAAAGATACGGCCAACTTCACTATCCTGATCCAAATACGAGTCCATTTGATATCGGAACCATAAAATCTAATGGGAATAATATCTATATCCCTCTGTTAAAGAATGGCAAACCTTTAATAAAAATCTCTCTAGGGCTTCCTTTGAGATTCTCGGATATACAATCCGGGCTTTCAAAATGCCTCGATTTCATGGATGAAAAGCAAAATTTCACAGATATTACACTTGTATATAATCTAGAAAGAAATGAGACCCTCAAGAAAGCGGAACAGTTTATTGACATGGCAGATCCGCGTTTTGTGGCAGTCGGCTTAAGTGTCCTAGAATATCTCTGGCAAAAAGGGCAAACAGATGCCTACATCCTTAAAACCACTGCTAAGGCATATACGATGCTTCTAATGGTTCTCAATCCAGACAGGATGGGATATAACGACACGTTTGCATCAGAAGCACTTGTTTTTTTGGCCTTGGCAAGATATATGAATCCAGAGATACTCACTGATAAGGAAGAATTTCTTCTCGCTTCGAACATGGGCTATCAATCCCATGCAGAATCGTTAATGAACAACCTTGTTCAAACTTCAATTCATAAAGAAGACCAAATCCTCGATGCATACGCCCGGCAGGATATTAAAGGACTCAAAGCACTATGTAAAGATCACGCTGGCATATTAGAATATTACTTACTGTCGCGTCATTATCGTGAAATAGGGTTGCAACATGAGGCTACAGCTGTCGCAAATGAACTATTACAAAATTTTCCCACGAGTTACCTTTCTATGTTTGAGAATATCAACTCAGGCCCCCTTCACGTTACAAAAATCCTGACAATACTCTATCCATTGGATTTACTGCGCTTTATAGAAAGCAAGGTCTCGACTGAGAGATTGAATGATTTAGAGCCATGGATAGAACGCATAGAAGGCTTTTCTGGAGATGGAGTCACTTCGAGCATATCCTTAACAGAGTTTGATCGTATGCTTGCAAATTGGTCTCCGTATGACAATGAGAGTGACTATCGTTTTATAATTGACAAAAGGAGACTGAAGAAGATCTTTCTTGCCCTTTATGCAAAAGCGGTTTACGCTCGCTTCGAGGTACTGTTTAGTCGTTGGGCTGTGATAGAAAAGGCAAAGGCATATGTGGATTCCCTTGCGGTTGCTGATAAAGAACACCCAATGGTACTCTATATGCAAGGTCTGGTCTTCGCTCAAATCGGAAAACAAAATGAAGCAGATAAGATCTTCAGTAAAATTATCACATACCCTGATGTTAGTTTTCATTTGCTCTATTATGCTTTTTGTGCTTTAGGCGATAGAGTTCATAAGTTGCGACACCTGCCTTTGGTTGCAAATGGAATCGATAATCGTCCCACCAACAGACTGAGAATGGGTTGGCTCTTTCAAAAGGATACTTATTACTACGGCCTATCTTCGAAATACTATGAATCCGGGCTCAGTCAGGATCCTTATCAGTATTGGGTATATCCTCATTTATCGTACATAAAGGGCAATATAGATCCACTCCTTGCGGCATTGGAACGATCTCCTTATAGCTATCAACTATTAATAGAAGGAGGAAAGTATTTTGCGAATAGGGATGATCCCAAATCTTTAAAAAGAGCAGCCTACTTCTATGAGCTTGCTCAGAAGCTTCTCCCTTCAAAACGCTCCATTGCCTTAGATCATGCCTGGGTTCTTAGAAAACTAAAACGTTTTAATGAGGCTTTGGAGGTGCTCAATACCTGGCTTGATCACTATGGAGGAAACGATATCGATACAACCGTTGTTAAGAGCCAGCGGGCATATATATACATAGAAATGGGGCGCCAAAAAAGGCTTTAACCCTCTCCTTATACTATACTCCTTCAGTGAAAGGGCAAAGATAGGACAAAAGGGTAATTACCGGGAATTCATGTGGTTTCAGATGTCGATTGCATAGCCTGTATGGGACAAACAACCAACGGATTTGGAATTGCTGTTGAGTAATCAATATCAAGGGAAATCCTCTGATTATTATCATGCAATCGGGTCGTATTTACTTGGTCAGAAACCTCTTGAAGATTTTCTGCGTATGATCCACTCACAGAAACAGCAGTTCGAGTTTGTATGATATGTCGGGCTGAAGGAACGTCTTATGGGAAACTTTAAAGATGTAACCTAATGATATCATCTATGCAGAGAGACCATGCTTTCCAACAACGGGGAATTTCTCTGGGCAAGCGATAAACTGTTTTCGTAGACACATATGGGGATCGAAAATCGACACTGCCTGGTCTCTAATGGATATTGAAACCTATTATACCAATGAACTGTCTGAAAATTTGGTATCACTTTATTGCTATGAAATAGAAAACTAACATGCTTCATCAGCAATCAAATTTTAACGCATGTACTGTCTGAGCATCTTAGTGATCGTTAAGAAAGAAGAGAGGGTTCCTCACATTTTATATCTGAAATCACTACTGTCCGGTTAAAACATGCCCTAAATGCTGAAAACCCAGCAATAACAATAGTTTTCAATGAATTCCAAAGGGTGTCGATTTCAATTTGGACAAAATTTTGCTACCAATAATATCAAAAGGTTAGACGACGAAGCCCCTTGTTTTAGGGCTTAACCGGACACTACTGATCTGAAATAGGTTGTAATAGAGTTAATAAATTGAATGGTGATATAATCTTCTTTCTTCACGTCACTTGGATACGATTTTTACACAGATTAAAATTTGATTGCCGCTCAAGCGACTCTTTTCAAAAAGCTAAACTGTTACAAAATTTTACATCTCTCATCTCACCCGGCAAGCCGCAAAATCATGGCAAATCTATCGTCTACAATTGCCTGAAATTCGTCGAGTTCTTCTTTGCTCAGGTGGCTGAACCTTCCCATTTGCCTGGTAAATTCATGTATGGGCCTTGGATTTGTAACAGGGAAGGTGATCCTAAATTCCCCTCTTTCAGCCTCCCATAGCGGAAAATAGTTTGTCTCTACTGCCATGCGGGATATCTCGATACTCTCTTCCGGCTGTGCCTTCCATCCCGTAGGGCAAGGGCAAAGTACATGGATATAAGCCAACCCGTCCTTTACTGCCTTGGCTTTCTCAAGCTTATGGCCATAGTCTTCCAGATGGGCGACAGTAGCGGTTGCAGCATAGGGGATTCCGTGCATGGCCAAAAGAAGTGGCACATTCTTGGCTGATTGCCTCTTTCCATGCCCCTCTTGCCCAACCTGAGTCGTAGATGTCCATGCTCCCCAGGGTGTGGTGCTGCTTCGCTGGATGCCCGTATTCTGATAGGCCTCATTGTCGTAACAGATGTATATGAGATTCTCTCCCCTTTCTGCTGCAGCAGAAAGAGGCTGAAAACCGATATCCGCTGTGGTGCCATCTCCGGCAAACCCCACACACATAACATCTCTGCCCTTTTTGCGGTAGTATCTCTTAACCCCTGTCATGATGGAGGGGAGATTGGTCATGAGGGTAGCAAAGGTTGCAGTGTGTGCCATCCCTACCCCCAGAACACCACAACCCGGGGGGCCGAATATAATGAGATCCTTCCCTAAAACCCTTAGAGTAAACCTGGCTGTCAGCTCTACTGTACATCCAGGGCAGAAGAATGCCCCCAAGCTGAGAAGGTCTTCGTTGTGGAGACAGTCGCAGACCAGGCGGGGATTTCCAACAGATAAAACCCCATATTTACAAGCCATTACACAGTCGAACCTACCATCGCAGTCATCACACTTAAAGGCCTTGCCTTGATTCACGTCGTAAAAGACCCCGCCATAGGGACAAGCGAGGGTGCAAAGAGCGCAGCCAATACACCTCTCCTTGTCAATCCGAACCACTCCATCACTTTCTCCTTTTTTAATCGCTCCACTCGGACAGACCCCTTGGCAGGCAGGCTCTCCACATTGTATACAGGTGGAAGCCCCGTGAAAGTCCGGCGCGTCCATGTGGATCGTTTGGATAGCAGCACCGGATTCAGACCCATGCCCACTTATTACGCAGGCCTTCTCACAGTCATTGCACTGTAAAGGGCAGGCACCGTATTGTATATTCAATGTATCGTAAAAGGTTTCCATTTTCCCCCCCTAAGCCTGGACAGACATACCTTCTTTCCTCTCTGTCTCCATCATCAGCCAGCGACTCATTTCCCTCGGCCTCTCAAAAAGCATCTCTTTGTACTGCCCCAAGTCCAATCTCTTCTCGATCAGGTACAATATAACACCAGGATCAACCGTAACGTTCACAAACATGGCCCCTACGAGCCTCTCTTCCTGAAAGATCAGCTTCTTCAATCTCTTGCGTTCCTCATCCATCTCCATAAGCACTTGTCCCCCATTGAGGCATACGCCTACTGAGCAAGCCACATTACCGAAGAAGGGAAAAATATTCATAGGGATCCATCCCTGGTACTCGCTGCCATCCCCTCCTGCCATATGAATACCTGCAACTTTCCCCTGTGCTATAGCGATGGGGATTATGGCACTCACTCCCGGCTCTTTTGTAAAGAAATTGGGGGACTCCGCCACGTCTCCTGCAGCGTATATATCCGGGATGTTGGTCATCATCTGATTATCAACCAGGACCCCCTGGTTTGTCCTGACCCCGCTCCCTTGAAGAAGGGATATACTGGGCTCCACCCCTGCAGCGCTGATGAGAATTTCAGTGTCTATGAAGCTGCCATCAAAGAGGTCGATCACTCTCTTTCCTCTGTCTCTTTTCACCTCAACTGCTTGCTTCCCTGTAAAGGTTTCGATCCCCTGATCGCGAAGCACTCGATCGACAAGGGTTGCTCCCTCACGATCAAAGTACAATGGGAGGATCCTGTCCTCCCTTTCGATCACCTTAATCCTGTGTCCCCTCTGCCTGAGGGCCATAGCCACCTCTATCCCTATCAGGCCGGCACCGAGTATTGCGATATCCATGCCTCCTTGCAAATGCTTCAGCAGCCTCTGACAGTCGCCTACAGTGTGCAGGTCAAAGAATCCGGTCTCTTTGAGTCCCTTTATCGAAGGGAAAACCGGTCTTGAACCCGTGGCTATAAGGAGGGTGTTGTAGTCTTCCCTGTCTCCATCTTTATAGATTATCTCTTTATTTTCAGGCTCTATTGAAATAACCTCTTTTTTCATGATAAAAGAGGCGCCCATCTTGTCGAAAAAGGCCTCATCCGCAAGACAAAATCTAGATACATCCGTCTTGTTTGCAAGTATGTATGGAAGGACAGTAGGCGAATAAGGGGGATGTTCTTCCCTGGTAACCACCACTACATCACAGTCTCTGTCAAAAGCCCGTATTGCCTTCAATGCGCTCAATGCCCCATGACCGCAACCAATGATCACATTCTTCCTTTGAACCATCTTTATCTCCGCTATTCCTCCAGGTATCCAAGTATCAACCAGGTAACCTCCCTGTAGGGCTTCCCCTGGGATGCCTCAAAAGTACTCTTTATCACCCTTCTTATCTGGTCTTTCGTTATATCGGCACTCGCCAGACCTCCGATAAAATCGGCCATAGGTATGGGTTTATCCAGGTCCAATATCACGGGTTTCATCTCCATGAATAGATGGCCGCAATTCCAACCAAAGCAGACGCTCTTGTCTATGACACCGACCGTCCTCTTTCCCATCAATGCCTTTGCCAGCCTCTCCTTAGGAAAAGGGCGGTACATCCGAACCCTGATAAGGCCCACCTTCATCCCTTCATCGCGTGTTTCGTCTATCACTCCCTTTGCTGTCCCCATCTCGGTCCCCATACCCACAATGACGATTTCAGCATCTTCAGTTCTGTACTCCTCGATCACCCCTCCATAGCTTCTGTCAAAGGCTCGATGATACGCCCTGTCTATCTCTTCTATCTTTTCCTTAGCCCGCTCCAATGCCAGGCAGTGTTTCATCCTGTACTCAGCAAAGGATTCTGGAAAGGTAAACCCACCAAAGCTCAAGAGCTCGCCAGGGACAATCTTCGGCCGATCGGTTTGAGCTACTGGCGTAAGAAATCGATCCACATCCTCTTGTGTTGGTATCTCTACTCTCTCAGAGAGATAGGAGAGATAGAAGCCATCATAGCTGATCATTACCGGTAGCAGGACATCAGGGTCTTCGGCCAGTCTGTAGGCCATGACTATCGAGTCGAGTACCTCTTGGCATGTCTCTGCCTCAATATGAATCCACCCTGAATCCCTCTCTGTCCAGACATCCTGACGGCTAACAGCCACAGCAGGGATGGATGTGGACTCCCTGTTCACATTGACCATCACCACCGGGACCCTCATACCCGCAGCCACCAGCAAGACGTCATGCATGAACTCGAGACCCCACGATGAGGTTGCAGTGAAGACTCGCCCACCTGCAACAGATGCACCTAAAACCGTACTCATTGCCGAGTTCTCCCCCTCGACCTCCACCATCTCGGCATGTAACAGTCCCTCAGCATGGAATTGGGAGAGCTGCTCTACTACCTGTGTCTGAGGGGTGATGGGATAGAGAGCTACCACGTCCGGTCTGGAGAGTAAAACACTCCAGGCTGCTGCCCTGTTGCCATCGAGGACCCTTACATGGCCCTTTATTTGCGTCTCCACCTTACGGAACCTCCTCTTTCACCATTATAACCGCATCTACCGCACACTCACGGGCGCATATTCCGCACCCCTTACAGTAATCGAGATCAGCGGCAAAGTAGGTACCTCTTTCAACAATACACCCACATGGACAGAAGATGTAACACCACCCACATTGACGGCATTTGCCCGCCTTGGTCTGCGGCCTCTGAAATCGCCACTGATCTGTCTTTATGCTCCATAGTTTCTCTGCTTCTGCCCAAGGTGCTTCACGAACTGTCTTAAAATCCATGGCCGTCTCCTTTGTGAAGCACAACTTCCTCAAAGCCCTTTTGCGCACACCTGATATTCTTCTGAACGAGGTCCCCTTTAAAGTACTGCTCTATACTGGATAATATAGAGCCAAGGGTCAACCAACGGGTTGTGGCGGCAAATGCCCCCAGTATGCATGTGTTGGTCGCAGGGATACCGAGTTGTTGAAGGGCGATATGGGTGGCATCTATGGCACCGATCAATTGAAGGATATCGTCAGGTTTTTCCTTGAGAGGCCCTGGTGTATTGAGCACGAGGATACCCGAAGGCTTCAACCCCGCATATACGGTCGGTGAACCCTTTTGCATCGGATCCAGGAGCATCAGACAATCGGGGGTGTATATCTGCGTCTTCTCTCGTATGGGCATTTCGTCAACCCGAACAAAGGCAGTGACCGGGGCACCTCTTCTCTCAAAGCCGTGCATGGGAAAGCTCGAGGCGTATTTGCCATCGAGGACAAATGAAGCAGCCAGCATCTCCGCTGCAATGGAAGCACCCTGCCCTCCTCTGCCGTGGAGCCTTATCTCTTTCATATATCCCTCCTCACTGACCAGCCTGGCTCTTTCTCATGGGCAACTTGACTAAAGATCTTTGCGCTTCGCAAAACGAAGAACGGTTGACAAAAAACTCAAAATTATTATTGGCTTCTCGTTGTAAAAATCGGTCACGGCAACGGCAATCATATTTTTATAACGCATGCAACTGTTTGAGTGTTGTAGCGAGCGTTAAGAAAAAACAAAATTTTACCGGATGATTATGTATATTCGTTGCCTCATTATAAAGATCAATACTGTTATTTACTTTACGCTCACTAAGACGGCACGGGTTATAAATATGACTGCCGTCGCCGTGACAACTCAATATATGCTCGTCAAGAGGCCTCTCAAACAGATTGTATAAGTGTCGCTGTAGTAATTATTAAGAAGAGGGGATAAGCGGAGCATAAAGGCCGCCTTTCAATATGCAGTAACGTATACAGAGATCACCCACTAACTCGAAGAGTATGGCCATGACCAGCAAATAGGATGGAACCGTCTCTATCCCCACAGCAAAGGCATAAATCACAACCATCAATGGTACGAATATGCCTATCCACAATACCCCCACATAGAAGAGGGGAGCCAAAGGGGCCCTCAGTATCACTGAAACCGATTGCTTTCCTGCAGGCATTCCATATGTCATGGTCCATAGGTATACGATCACAAGGAAGAGAAAACTGATCAGAAGAATACGGACCCATGTTTCCACTATGGCCATCATAACACTATCAGAGGTGCCAAGAGCAACCCCCATAGCCAAACCCGCTCCTCCCCACAGCCCTGAAACCACATACAACACCGGGAGTAAAGGAGTATTCCAAAGTGGGATGGCATTGACATAGCTCATGGCAAAACCACCGTATATGATGCAAAGAAACGAGATGACGTACATCACGATCCCAAGGGGAAAGGCGGCATCAGGCCCAGAGAACTTGTACAGTGCAAGGTGGGAGATCCCAACACCGATGAAAATCACTATGAAGATAAGACCACGGGAGACCCACGAGTTGCGCCACCCTGTGCTCCACAGAATACGCCAGAACCGAGAAGGCCTTCCCAGGTATAAAAGGTGAAGCCCTCCCCCGATCAGGGTAGTGATAATAAAACCGATGACCATGCCCCACAGACTATTCAGAAAGAGTGAGACAAAGTATGTACCTGCACCCAATTCAATAAAGAAGAACGCAAGCCAAAGGAGCAGGCCCTGGTTCATTATCCACTCCTTTTGCGGTGAGAATTTTACCATCCACTCATACGGTTTTACTTCCATATCATACCTCTCATCTCCTTACTGATTAAATTTCGCATATGGTATCATTTTAGCGCTTTGAAATAGAAAGCTATCATTAAGCTTTAACGACGGTCAAATTTTAATCCGTGTAAAACTCGCATTAAAATTTGACCGTCGTTAAAGCAGCTCTTTTCAAAAAGCTAAACTATTACCGCATATGATTAATAACTCAAATAGTATACTGAAGGGTCAGTACCAAATTCCGGGTGAAGCTGGTACCCCTTCTTTGCACTTATAAGGCCTGATACATCACTGTACGGGTTATCCAAATCGCCAAAATACCTGGCACTGGCCGGGCAGGCATTGACGCAAATTGGGGTGGCTTCCCTGTCTATTCCCGGTTTCAACCCCCTCTCAAGACCTCCATCTATTCGGTCTGCGCAAAGGGTGCATTTCATAACCACACCTGCTTGCAGAGGATAAACCTGCCTGCCCAATTTTTCATAAGCAGTTAAACCCTGGCCAGAGTGATATCCCCTATCCCGGGCTTTTGCGCTATAAAAGTATCTCTGCTGATAAGGACAGGCGATGAGACAGTACCTGCACCCCACGCACTTGTTCTCGTCAATAAGGACAATCCCATCCTCGCGCCTCGTGGTCGCAGAAGTGGGGCAGACCCGGACACAGGCTGCGTCCTTACAATGATTGCACAGCACAGGATAGATGAGTTTCGTCACAGCGGGGTATTTCCCCCTCTCACTGATGAGCACCCGATTCCAGAATATACTAGGGGGCAGAAAGTTTCCCTGCTTGCATGCCAGAGTACAACTGTAGCAGCCGACACATCTGGCCAGATCTATAACCATTCCCAATCTCATCTTACTTTCCCTCTTTCTTGCATATCCTGACCTTGGCACTTGTCTCAAGGTTCAGACTCGTTGGATCTGCATGCTCCAGATCCAAAAAAAGGAGGGTGTCGAAATTCACCCCCTTACCAAACGCAATGGGTTGTCCTTTACTCCACTTACCTGCTGTACCTGCAATCGCAATCACCTGGGGATGACACCCTTCCATGGTCTTTATAGGGCCTTCTACCTTCTGACCATTATAGGACTCGATCTCTATAATATCGCCGTCTTTTAATCCTTTTCTGCATGCTGTATCCGTATTGATCACAATATTATAGGTATAGGGATTCGTATGGCTCACTTCATCGATTAATGGATTACCAATATTCGAAGAACCAGTATGGAGGATATCACGATATGAAAAGCAGTACAGATCATATTTGGGGTCTGCCTCGTGTGGAGGACATGGAAACCAGTCAACCAGCGGGGTGTATTGGTCCCAGTTGAGGTGAATACCCACTCCCTCAGCCAGTTCTTTGGTCTTCTCTCCCTGATCTACCATATACTCCAGGTAAATGGGAACCCTCGTATTAATAAACGGTCGAAAGTATGCCTCTTCAACCCTCTTCTTCCATGTGATGAAGCCATTTTTTTTGAACCATTCAAGGTCATGCTCTGCTCCAAACCAATACTTCAGCCATCTATCCATCACATCATTCCAACTCACCTTTTCATCGATCTTAATCTGGTGTTCTTCGTCATATCGGGCCATGAGATTAAAGAAGGTATTCAACTGGGGTCTGGCACCTATCCTGTCTGCCAGGTCTGTCAATACATCGATATAATACCTCCTTTCGTATTGAGGAGGGACAACCGGTTGTCTGATATGACAGTGCCAGTCATCCATCCCAGGGGCATGACTAAAGAAAAAGGTCGGTACATTTTCTATGATTGTAAAGGTTTCCAAGTAGCAGGTGTCTGGTAAAACGATATCAGCAAAGCCCTCAGCAAATTCGGTAGGAAATATATCCGTGGATACGATAAAGGGGATCTGAAGAAGAAAGTCCGCCATTGTATCTCGATCGGCAACTGCTAAAGGGAGGTTGCCCGCAACACTGAGCATCATCTCCAGCCGATAATCGATTCCTACCTTTTCCCACAGTTCTTCCCTGCCTTCCCCTGGCGGATATGGGGAAAAGGTTGCCAAGCGAAACAGGTCTTGCAATGATAGCATTTCGCAGGGAAGCTTTGGCTCTTCGAGAGGCCAGGGCATATGGAAAGCAAACTGACCGGCCACGAGGAGGCCGTCTTGCCCTGCGGATGGCCCGATTACAGGACGACCGGTCCCTGGATAGCCCATCACGTTCGGAGGCCATCCAAGACAACCACCTGGCACGTCGGCAGCCCCGAGCAGTTGATTCAGTCGATCCACCGCAACACAGGTATGAAGAGAATTTGAATGGCCCTGCCCCCCTCGAAATATAACTGCTGAAACCGGTCTGTAAGGGAGTTCCTTTCCATCTATAACAATAGTGCTTCCCACCTGAGCTGCATTTGCAAACTCAGTGGCGATCCTTCGTATGGTCTTTGCAGGAACAGTGCTTATCTCAGAAGCCATCTCAGGGGTGTACTTCTTGACATGATCACGAATCAGCTGAAACGACGGCTGACAATCAATTCCCTCAATTGCATACTTTCCCAAAATGGCATAGTCCCTGATCGTCTGATCATCATATGGCTTTGCCTTTCCTTCCTGGATATCCCAAACGAGCGGCTTTTGGGTTTCGCTGTCCCTAAGGCATCTCATGTCAGGACGAATGAGATAGGGACCATTCGTCTTTGTCTTGATATACGCAGCGTCAAAGATATTCAACTCATTGAGTATAACATTGGTCATGGCGAGTGCAATTGCACCGTCGGTTCCGGGTATAAGGGGAATCCATTCGGTTGCCTTACCCCCAGAGAAGTTGCATATAGGATCAAAGACCACGGTCTTGCATCCCCTGGCCCGAGCCTCGGCTGCCTGTCTTATCATAATACCGGCACCGTGCCCGGATCCAAAGCCTTTACCTGCTCCAAAGAATACAATATAGTTACCATATTTCCAATCCGGGCAATGGGACCAGGAGCTGTGGGTCGCTCCCGCTGCCATATGGGCACCAGAACCACAATGGAGACCTGCTCCGCCGAAGAAGAAATTCGGCGTGCCAAGCAGTGCCCCAAAGGCCTGCATTACCACAGTTCCTGCTGGATTGGGAGATGGAGAAGCCGCAACCAGCAGTTTTCTGGGATCTTCAGCCAGTATCTTCTTCAACCTCTCTGCTATCTCATCGAGGGCCTGGTCCCACGAAATATCCTGCCAGTTCCCCTCTTCATAGAGTCCCTTCTTCGGATTCGTTCTCCTCAAAGGTACATTTCTTCTATTGAAGTCATACAGGATTTGAATGGAGGCCATACCCTTACCGCACAGACCGCCTTCTGGACCATGCTTAGACTCTGGGAATCCCTCTACGCCTACAACTACTCCGTTGACACGATGGACCTTTATGGCGCAAGCGCTGTAACAACCACCACAGGTACTGGGGATCCAAACATCCTCCCAAATCTCTTGCCTACGCCCAGTCTCTCCCATTGCATACACTCCCTTCCTTATTTCCTAAAATAGTTATTGACTTAACTCCGCAAAGGCAGTCACATTATAACGCGTGTAACTTATCCGAGGTGTAGTGAGCCTTAAGAAAGATCAGGGGAAAAGGTGCGAGTTTACACGGATTGAAATTTGACCGTCGTCGAAGCGACTCTTTTCAGGAAGCTAAACTGTTACAACGGCTGATCTTCTCAAATGCATAAAGCAAAGATATTGTTTCGAAACAGCGAGTATGATCGGGACAACTCTCAGTATAACCGGAAGAAGAACAGGCTGGGGCAATGTACATGCGCAATACAGACAACAACGATATGATAAATGGATAGGAAAAATTTAAATTTGTTCAAATAATACGCCAGGCCCTTTAAAAAGTCAAGTATTAATCAAAGTAAGAATAAAAAATAAAAACAAATGGATTATCCTTGACTATCATAATCTTCGTCTGGTAAATTCATATATGCTGTATTGATAAAAAATGGTTATTGACTTCCTTCAGCAAGAAATTAGTCACAGCAAAGGCAATCACATTATAGCCCGTGTAAAACTCTAATCTTTCCCCCTACTCTCTCTTAACTCACTTAGGCGCTCAAACTGCACACGCATTGCAATTTAACCGCCGCTTCTTGTTTGCTGATCGTTCTCTATTTCAAAGTGTAAAATGATACGAATAGATAGTACAGCATTGTGAGGTTTTGAATCATCTTTATGGAGGGCCTAAAAAATGAGCAGGGAGTTTCAAGATTATATAGAGAAGAAACACGATTATGCCAGAGAGTGGAAGAATCGAACCGGGGGCAAGGTCGTAGGATACTTCTGCACGTATGCTCCTGTCGAAATGTTTTACGCTGCAGACATTCTACCAGTGAGAATTTTTGGTGGACATGAGTCTTCGAGCTTGGTTGAACCCCACATCTATGGCAGTATGTATTGCCCCTTCTGCCGTGATTGCCTGGCCCAGGGGTTGGAAGGCAAATACGATTACCTCGACGGTATTATGATCTCGCAGTGTTGTATACATATCCGTCAGTCCTTCTGGAGTTGGGAAACACACATTCCCACAGATTATTCATTCTACCTCTATATGCCCCATTGCATACAGACTAAAGGAAGATACGAGTATCTCACAGGCGAGTTGATACGTTTTAAGAAGTCTTTAGAAGACTGGATCGGTCGGAAGATCACAGACGATGATTTGGGCCATGGGATTGATATATGCAATACAAACCGTCGTCTTATGAAGCAGGTCTATGACTTTCGAAAAGAGGATGATCCTCATATCACAGGGTTAGAATCCCTGGAGATGACGCTCGCAAGTCAGTTGATAGATAAGAAAGAGCACAGCCGGAAGGTAAAAAAATTGCTAAAGGATCTTCCACAAAGGGAAGCAAATCGTGAGACTGGAACAAGGCTAATGCTTATTGGCAGTGAAACCGATGACCGGGATTTCTTTGAAATGGTGGAGTCCCAATTAAACTTACCGGCTACCATTGTCATAGAAGAGCACTGCACCGGCAGTCGAGACTTCTGGAATGAGGTTATTGAAGATAAAGAAAGGCTTATGGCAATTGCCTATCGATATCTCGATCGGCCTCCTTGCCCCAGTAAGGACTGGCCAGAACGCCTTAGGTTTGCCCATATCTCACGGATGGTAAAAGACTACGGTGTTGAGGGTGTTTTATTAATGCAACAGAAATTCTGCGATCCCCATGAGTTAGATATACCTGCTTTAGCTGATTTCTTTAAAAAAGAACTCGATATTCCGACATATTTCATAGAATTCGATATCACAGTACCTGCTGGGCAATTCAGCACCCGGATTGAGGCCTTCTTGGAAACGATGGTCGATTTGTTTTAGCATCCAGCCATTTAAGTAACCCTTTTGACGCCTCTGTCGATATGTACAGTCTATACTCCTAAATTATCCTGTGTGAAAACCCGGCTGTTCGTTCTGCTTTTTATTTCCCGACAGGGCTCAAAACTTCACTCATCTATGGATGGGTATCAAACCATGAAAATGAGGGAAAGCAAGGAGGGAGGAATTAAAAAATGAGCAAACAAAAGCTGTATCCGACCGAACCATTGAAGTGCTGGAATAAGGCCAAGGAACTACGGTTCAAGTATTACAAGGATTTTGTTGATGCAAAAAAAAAGGGAGGAATTCGCTGGAGTGGCTCTGCATGGGCATTCCACGCTATCCCTTGCGGATTGGGCACCGATGTTCACTCACTTACCGGAGAACCCTACGGAGCCAGTGTAACATGGTTCTCTGATTTTTCTTCCCAATGTCATGAAGCAGCAGAAAGGGCTGGTGTAGCGAGAGATCTCTGTGCTTATTTACGGAACTATTGGGGAGGGATAATCATAAACAAGTTCGTCCTCCCTGATGGTACGATTATAAACGAATGGCCCAAGGCAAACTTTCTCTTTACAACCCATGTCTGCTGCTCCCATGCCAAATGGTATCAGCGTGCCGGCGAACTCGAAGGTGGAGTGCCTGCTTCTGCGATAGATGTATCGGTTGGCCCCTATCCTGATATAGAAGACAGAGAAGGTGCATTGAAATACGTTACCGGACAGTTACTCGATTCTATCGAATGGATGAAGCAGGTAACTGGCAGAGGCTATAATGATGAGCTATTGATTGAGGCAATCAACAATGAGTGCAGTTCGCTTACCCTATGGGCACAGATATGCGAGTACAACAAGAATATCCCTGTGCCTATGGATGAAAAGACCATGTTCAGTCTCTATGTCTTTACAACCTTATACCCCCAATCCAGAGAGGTCGTCAATTTTTATCTTGAGCTGAGAGACGAGGTCAAAGACAGAGTAGAAAGGGGGATAGCTGCGGCAGCCAATGAGAGATTTCGTGTGGCCACCGATTCACAGCCCCCCTGGTCGGCCCTCCAAATATTCCGCTATATGCAAAAAAAATATGGAGTGGTTTCCGTGGGATCATGGTATACATTCGGTCTGGCTGGCGCATGGTATGAAGAGGCAGATGGCACATTCGTCCCAATGAAGACACCCCAAGAAAGCGGGTTGGAACTCAAAAGCCGCGAAGAGGCACTCAAGGCATATGCTGATCTGAAACTGAGGAACTGGGGTTGGGGTACGTTTCAATCGATAGACAGGCGATTCAAGATGGCCGTCAAACTGATTGAGCAGTGGAAGGTAGATGCCATTGTCTCTCACTTGAACAGAGGGTGCGAAGGCAGTGCAATGTCACAGTTAGAAGGAAGGGCAAATTTAATCAAGAAGGGTATCCCGGTCGTGACCTTTGAAGGGAACATGGGGGACCCAAGGGATTTTGACCTAGACAGGGCAATCGCTCAGATCGATTCCTTTATGGAGGGACTGGGGCTGCAAAAACTAACAGCGTAAAAGAGGAGCAGATCAGATGATAACTGTTGGAATAGATATTGGAGCGAGAAATTCTCAGGTAACTATCCTAAAGGATGACAGAGAGATTCTGGCTCTTGCCAGTGCACTAACCGCTTTTGACCAGGAGGTCTCGGCTGAACAGGCCTTGAACAAGGCCTGTCAGGATGCAGGCATATCTGTTGATGAGATTAACCAGTTCATAAGCACAGGGGTAGGCAGGTCTTTTGCACCCCATAATCCAAAACAGGTAACAGAAATCACCGCAGCTACTAAAGGGGCACATTTTCTCTTCCCCACTGCGAGGACAACAATCGATGTGGGAGCTGAAGAAGGCAGGGCTATAAAGCTCGATGCTTCAGGAAGCGTCAAGGACTTTGCCGTCAATGAGAAGTGTGCTGCCGGTGCAGGATCCTTTATTGAGATCATGGCCAGAACATTGGAGTGTTCAGTGGAGGAGTTTGCAGATCTTTCCCTTAAGTCTACTGAGTCAGTCCCCATAAATGCCCAGTGCACCATCTTTGCTGAGTCTGAAGCGGTCTCTTTGATTCATGCCAATACACCCCTTTGTGATATTGCCCGGGCCATCCACGATGCCATAGCCGATAGAATTGCAGGGGTCGTACATCGAGTCGGCATTGAAAGGGATGTTATTCTGTGCGGTGGAGTTGCCTATAATAAAGGTCTTATAGAATCCCTCAAGAAGACCCTTAAACTGGATGCTCTAATCGTACCTGAGACACCGGAGTATCTCGGTGCTATCGGTGCAGCCTTGGCTCATGACTGAAAGGAAAATTAGGATGGCGATTGAGAAGAACAAAGCGTTTTGGCAATGGCCGGAATATCGATGGACCTCCCCTGGCATGGATTGGAAGCAAGGAAAGGTCATCACCTGTGGCATCGATGTTGGATCAGTAAGCTCACAGGCAGCAATAATGGCCGATGGCAACCTCTATGCATTCTCCAATATGAGGACAGGCTCAAGTAGCCCTGACAGTGCCAGCAAGGCCTTGAACTGGGCTTTTGAGGGTACAGGGATGTGTAACGACGATTTACAGTATGTTGTTGGAACAGGTTACGGGAGGGTAAATGTGCCGATGGCCAATCGGGTAATCACTGAAATCGCGTGTCATTCACTCGGGGCCAAACATATCTATGGTCCCTCTGTGACCACCATCCTTGACGTAGGTGGTCAGGACTGTAAGGCCATTCTCTGTGACGAACGGGGAAAGGTAACTAACTTTATAATGAACGACAAATGCGCTGCAGGTACTGGTCGAGGCGCTGAGGCTATCTCTGACATACTCGGTATCCCTGTCGAGGAAGTAGGCGAAAGGTCTCTTGAGATTCCATGCGAACCTCCACCAGTGAACAGCACCTGTGTGGTATATGCAAAAACAGAAGCAATGGGCCTTCTTCGTAAGGGATGGTCCGCAGAAAAGGTCTTGGCCGCTTACTTTAAGGCTATGGCCCACAGGGTCGTTGAATTATTGCTCCGTATAGGGATTGAAAAGGAACTTGCCATTACCGGAGGACAGTCAAAGAATATCGGTCTTGTAAAGAGGATAGAGAAGGAATTGGGGATCGCTCCTCTTTCATGGAAGGAGATTGACCCCCAGATTGCAGGGGCGATCGGTGCAGCGCTCTTTGGTCGAGCTATTGTAGAGAAGTCTCACAAGGGGAAGTAGATGTTTGCAAATTACGGATACAGTGATGGCTCAGGCACCTTCCTCATTACAGTTGATACAGATAAATGTGATGGTTGCAACAGATGTGTTGAAGCATGTATACCCGGTGTACTGAAGGTAGTCCCCAATGAGTTTGACCCCTTTGATGAAGGCATGGTCGTATCTGTCAGCGATGAGTACAGGAAGAAGATAAGGTATGCCTGTGCCCCCTGCAAGCCTTACCTGTCATCCCTGGCTGGGGTTGAGGCGCCTTTGGAGGAGATAAAGAAGCTGCCATGCGTGGCATCCTGTCCTGCTTATGCTCTTACCCATTCCTGGTAAAAGACAAAACCGAGTCTCTTATTTCTTTATTTAAAGTGCGCTAAAGTGCCATTTAATGTTAATAAATAGAACGCTAGGAGCGAGCTTCGAGGGCGATCAAATTTAATGCGTGTATTGTCGAGCATCTTAGTGAGTGTAAAGAAAGAACAGGGGATACCCTCACATTTAACGTATGAGATAGTCTAATAATGGAACTACTGAATTGAATGGCAATATACTGTTCTTTCTTTACACTCATTGGTATGCGAGTTTTACACGGATTAAGATTTGATCGCCCTCGAAGCTCGCCTTTTCAAAAAGCTAAACTGTTACGTTAATAATTTTAAGACCGAAGTTTCAATGGAAGACTTTCATCTTGTAATCGATGGCATTGAGATCATAGGCAAAAAGGGAGAGACCGTCTTATCAGCGTCTCGAAGAGTAGGGATATATATCCCTACTCTTTGTTTTCACCCAAACCTGTCCTTTTACCCCCATGCAAAGGCAAGGGAAGTGGTATTCCAGGGAGGCAAGCCTTTTAAAGGAGACAGACCCAACTCGGAATTCGAAGGGTGCGGACTCTGTCTCGTTGAGATTGGAGACGGGCAAGAGATGTTCCAAGCATGTGAAACCGTTGTTTCTGAAGGTATGATAATCAACACAAATACTAAACGGATTCAAGAGAAAAGGAAGGAGTATCTCGCGAGGTTACTTGCGAAACACCCTCACACTTGCATTGTCTGCCCACAAAGAGATGGTTGTGATCTGAAGAACTGCTCCTCAAATCTCCCCGAAGAAGAGCGCTGTTGTATTCAGTTTGCACACTGTGAACTGAGAGAGGTTGCACAGTACATTGGAATAAGAGAAGGTATCTCCCGTTATATTTACGAGGACCTGCCCAAAGAAAAAGACAACCCATCCTTTTTTCGAAACTATAACCTCTGTATTGGTTGTATTCGCTGTGTCAGGATATGCAAACATATAACCGGTACTGGAGCACTTGGGTTTGTCTTTCAAGATAATCGGGTTATAATCGGAAGTCTAAATCCTTCAATGAAAGATGCGGGCTGTGTGTTTTGCGGTTCGTGTATTGAGGTCTGCCCGACCGGTGCCTTACTGGAAAGTCCCTTAAAACAAAAGAGAAAAGCAACGATTTCAATAAAAGATGTAGCTCACAGCCCCCCCTTACCCAAAGTCTTGTTTCCATTTTATAGAGAAACCGTGGAAACCCTGCCTGAGAGTGAAGGAGTTTACCAATTATTAGATGAAAGGAAGAATGTCCTTTGTATTAAAGGAACAATAAATCTAAAAAGGGAACTGATAGAGCAACTGGAAGAACAAGACCAGACAGTCTATTTTCTTTTTGAAGCCACCCCTATGTATACTCAAAGGGAAAGTGAATTGCTTCAGCAGTTTCTTCAAAGATACGGCAGCTTACCAAAAGGAAATCTCGGCCCTGACATAGATGATCTGTTTATATAACCCTTATGTTCCAGGTGCATCCATAAGATAGTGTGTTTATTTTTCTTGACATATAAGTTCAATTTCTATATACATCGATATACATTATTGACAAAAAAATGTAACGTCTCATTAAGTTCGGATAATTAAAAATATACTATGTAATCAATAGGTTACAGCATGTAAAAATGTTTTTTCTGTTTTGAAGTTCATTTTGGACGATATTGTAAAATAATGATACCCATTAATAGTTAATATGTTACCCATACAAATTATTTTTCGGGGGATAAAATGAACCGAGAGCTGCCACAACTCATCGATGAATCGATAAAGCTTGAACAAAATGTTGCTGAGCTTTATAGGATCTTTTCTAAAAGCTTTCCTGAAGATTTTGATTTCTGGAGGAAACTACAATCAGAAGAAAAAAAACACGCCACTCTCATTCAGGATGCGAAAATTCCTCTCTTAACACTAGATATGTTCCCTTCTGAATTACTCTCTTCATCACTGAAAGCACTTATTGAAACAAACGAAAGACTAGACTCACTGCTCAAAGAGTATAATGAAATACCTCCTTCAAGAGAAATCGCATTCAATGTTGCAATCGATATAGAGCAGTCAGCTGGGGAGATTCACTATAATAGTGCAATGCAAAAATCACCCACATCGGGGATGATGAAAGTTTTTCAAGATTTGACTGATGGCGACACAGACCATTCCAATAGAATTCGTATATATATGTCGGATAATGAAATTGAAAAATCGAAATAAGATGCCTCCCATCTGATAGCCCTCTTTTCTTCACGTTAAACTGAGTAACTCACAGCGGCTGACATTATACTCAGGTCTCCTCGCCACAGTCATTATACAGATATCCTAAAGCACTTTCTTCAACACTATCCCTTATTCCTCCTTAAAATGCAAATAGTCGTTGTAAAACAGAAATAACCTCTGACCTCGTTTCCGCATTATTAGAACCAAGCTTTTGTTATAAATCGTATTTTGCCTATTGTTCGTATTGGATCTAAGACGACTTGCTCTTTTTTTATTTTATATTTAATAATTATATTTTTATTTAAATCCAATACAAATTGTATCGCTTTTAAACTTCCTCTATTTTAAATTTCTTTCTTAGTTTTCCCGATTAAAAAACCTACACGATGTTCTGCTGTTTCCTCAGGCTTTTCTAACATTGGAGCGTGACCACAATTTTCTATTAATCTCTAATTAAGAATCTAGAATCTCTTCGTGTAAAATATACGCCGCTGAAACATGGCAGATTTTGTCTTTATCTCCCCATAAAATTAGAGTCTTTATTTTATTCTTCCGAAGTCCAGATGTATCAATGGCAAATTCTTCATCCACCATATCTATGCCGATTTTTTCATTAAATTCTCTGTTCATTTTTGCCTGTTTAATAAAATAATCTTTTACAGGTCTCGGTATTGGCAGAACTTATTCAAAGACCCATTTCAAAAACTCACCAAAGTCCATTCTTATTTCAAGAATTAACCTAACTTCATGCAAGAAAGGTAAAAAACGGTAAATTTTTACTCGATTTTGTTATTGTCAAAAAAATGAATACTTGAATATCAATAGGTTAGTTATTTATGGCATCTGAACCCTTTT
>JAXHVA010000007.1:0-81608 GCA_034189035.1 Thermodesulfobacteriota bacterium | reverse complement strand
TGATGACGAAGCTGGCCACCACAAGCGAAACGGCCATCGCGTTGTGCTTCCTCGTGATGAACCTTGAAAAGTGGCTGAAAGCCATCTTTTTGCGTCTGTTTTTCAAAGAGCTGAAATCGAATTTCCTATTCGAACAGGAACTTTTTAAAGCCTCATGTGGTTATGAAACTGCCAGTAATAGGCTTTGACTATTTATTCAGGAAACCTTACTTATGAGTAAGGTACTAAAAATGGGAGGTTGACATCCCCTGCAAAGTGTTCAGCTGTTTCCTTAAACGAAATGAACGCAGAGTCTGGACAATACAATGGTTAATAACCGGCATATCTTTATTCGACGCCGTAGATGGGGAAATGATACTGAATGATTCAGGGGGCAATGGTATAAATCCTATGAAAGAAATTATCGAATCGTTTCCACCAATATTGACTTGGATACGTTCATCATCAATCCGAACCACATCTATGATGATAGCAGCATACCCCACTCCAGGCCAGGTGATCCCCAGGTTTTACCGTATCTTGACTCAAGCCAAGAATCTGTAATTGATGAAAATAGTTTTTGTAGTATGTACGATCTTGGGTTAAGGTCCCGTCACTATTTTCCAATGCAAATCCGCCGACAAGGAAATCTGTAAGGATTCTTTGCCTGAATGGCAAAACATCATTGCACTTAGGGCAGATTTGAGTGATGGTTTCCTTACAGGACGAATAAACATAACTCTTTTTTCTAAGATATTTGATCCATGCGTTCAAAACGGCCGAGGATTTGATCATAATCGCTTTCAATACGGTTATTTCCAAGATATCAAGTGAAGTGCGAAGTGTTCCAATATCCGGAAAGTTGATCCCGAGTTCAAGATAAATAAACTCATTTTATAATGAGTTCATGACGGCTATATTTTTCAAGAAGCGCTGATGCTTGTCCGTATAGTGAGTCTTTTGTAAGAATACTCAGCAGTGCATTCGAATCTACAGCAATGATCATTAAATGTCTCACAGAGAACGTATCCGTTTTACAGCATCCGTATCACCCTATGGTTTGATACAACCGGAGATCTTCTCTATTTTTAATTTTTAGTCAATTTCATATTAAAAGGTCATACTGAGAGGAAGCTCAAAATCCTCGGAATCCTTGATGATATGATGTCGTATTTTAAAGAGTTTCAATAGTCGTTGCCTTTTAGGTGAAAAACGTATTGTAACAGACTGTTTCATAGTTTACCTCCATCTAGTCTTAGATGGTATCGAATGTATTACAAAGTGTAAACTTTTTTTGAGAAAAATATAATCTACTGAAGTTTCACCGAAATTGAGCATTTCATATTCAAGCGACCATTGACAAAAGGGTGTCGACGAATGTTTTTTTCAGGTATTTGGGGTGATTGCGGCAAACATTATCAAAATCATCACTCAGGGGGACCTTGGCAATGATGTGCCTCAGGTCCGATAATGCGAAAATGTTACGTCTTCTGACTTTATAGAGGCATTCCGGGGCGTTTTTCAGCCGAAGGAATAAAGGGGGGCATTCCTCTAAATTTCTAAATTTACCTGGTAGAGTTCGTCTATTTTGGCAGGGAAAAAGGGTCACTTCACTTCAACCTGGGAAAACGAGCGAAGATGAAACGAGTCTTCTGCATACAAAAGAGTATTTGCATCAACGAGTATCAAAGTGAATCCTCGCCTTCGATTTGGGCCATTAATTCTTAGCATAATCGGTGAGCAATAACAGCTGGCTTCTAACCCTTCCTCACTGACATCCTTCCAATATACCCGTGGTATTATTTGACTCTTTGAGTATGACTAAAAACTCTTGTGCCAGCGCCTTAAGACATGAGAACAGATTTATCCTAGTCTCAGTGGAATAATGTATTGACAAAAAGAATTTCTTTTGATAAATGTATAATGAAAAGACAGTGGGAATCAGGGAGGTTAAAATATATAAATAATGTTTATTCCCAAAAAGAAGTCTATAAAGTAAAACAACGACACATTTTAAAAGCCCATTGTCTTGAGATAATTAATAAAAAGAAAAAATCAAAAGCCATGGGCAGTAAAAAACTCATGGCTTTTATCTTTTCTACTTTAAAACCGAATTTTAATTCACAATACTCTCCTTTGAAGCGCCAAATGTTAATATACTTTAACATACTCCGATAGAGACTACTTATAAAAACGCAGTTCTCCATATTTAATTAATTTATATGAAGAAAAAGGAGGCAATCATCATGAACCAGAAAGACTTTAGTGGCTGTCATATACCTATCATTACTCCTTTTAAAGATGATTATTCAATAGACGAAACTGGGTTAATAAAGCTGGTAAACCACTTGATTGAAAAAGAGGGAGTACACGGAATAGTACCTTGTGGAACCACGGGTGAATCGCCTACTCTTTCACATGAGGAGCACAATAGAGTAATTGAGATTGTTATAAAAGAAGTAAATGGAAGGGTTCCAATAATCGCTGGAACAGGATCAAATAGTACGCAAGAAGCTATTGAAATGACAAAACATGCTGAGGATATTGGAGCTGATGCAAGTCTTCAGGTCGGTCCTTACTACAATCGGCCAACCCAAAATGGACTCCTTCGTCACTTTGAGACAATTGCTAAAAATACGAATATACCGCTTTTTATATACAATATTCCCTCTAGGACAGGCAGGAATATAGAGCCTCAAACTATAATTCAACTCTCGAAGATTGATAATATTATAGGGATTAAAGATGCCAGTGGGAATATAACCCAGACCATGGAGATAATAAGATCTACCAAAGATAATCCGAAGAAGTTCTTTGTTCTCTCTGGCGAAGATGCACTGACTTACCCAATGATGTGTCTTGGGGGAGATGGTGTTATATGCGCAGTAGGAAATGTTATTGGAAAAGAATATGCCACTATGTGTAATTTGATAAAAGATGGAGATTATGAAAAAGCAAGGGATATACATTATCGAACCCTCCCATTGGTTAAAGCCCTTTTTATAGAATCGAATCCAGCACCAGTAAAGGCAGCATTGAATATAATGGGTCTTCCTAGCGGAAGGCTGAGGTTGCCTTTGGTTGAGTTACAACCCGAAAACAGAGAAAAGGTAAAAAAGGCACTGATCGATATCAATAGGTTGTGATTTATCACCTCACAAAATAGGCGATCGCAGATTAATCAGCATAGTGAGAGGCTCTTGAGGGTTATCAGTGGAAAAGCCAAGGGCAGAAGGCTACTCTCTGTTAAAGGAATGGCAACGCGCCCTACCACCGACAGTATAAAAGAATCGATCTTCAATATACTCCCTGGAGAATTTGAGGGCAAAGAAGTCCTCGATTTGTTTGGAGGGTTTGGGAATTTAGGGATAGAGGCATTGAGCCGTGGTGCAAAGAACACCGTCTTTATTGAAAGTAACCCAAAGGCGTCATCCGTTATAAAGAAAAACCTAAGAAACTGTGGATTCATCGACAGGGGAAAGGTAATAGGAACCACAGTCGCCAAAGGAATAAAGATACTTGAAATAAGAAAAAAGAAGTTTGATCTTATTTTTCTAGACCCTCCATATAAAAGAGGTATGCTTCAAAAAACTCTGATGAGGATATCTCAATCAAATGTCTTAAAGGATAACACGTTAATTATCGCTGAACATTCTCTTTCAGAACCACTTAACGACACTATAGAAAGACTCACCTTGACCGATCAAAGAAGGTATGGTACAACTCTAATCTCGTTCTTTGAGATTGATTAACAATAACAAAAGGAGGGGATAATGAAGGTCATAACCAAGATTCTGTAGAGCATAGGCAGCTCTTTTCTTGCCATTTAGTGAATTAATACGATTTTATCCCCAAACTTCATTTATTGGGAATGTCGATGTTATGTGATGTAACGTTGATCATTGTGGGATTAGGCCGTGTAGGATTGGCCATTTAAAAGCAGCCAGTATCCATTTAGAAATGAGCAAAAGGGCCATTTATGATGCACTGGTGAAATCTATTTCTTTCAAGAAAGGGACTCTATGAAAAAACTTGCTGTATACCCAGGTTCATTCGATCCGGTGACGAACGGTCATGTTGATTTGATAAACAGGGCGCTCAATGTCTTCGATGGACTTATTGTCACTGTTGCCATAAATCCTTTAAAAACCCATCTGTTTACTATAAAAGAGAGGTTAGATATATTAAGCGAGGTATTTAAAGACGAGCCCCGTATAACTATTGACTCTTTCGACTGCCTCTTAGTAGAGTATTTAGACAAAACCAATGTGCATACAGTAGTGAGAGGGCTTCGGGCAGTACTCGACTTTGAATATGAATTCCAGATGGCATTGATGAACAGAAAATTGAACAGAAATATAGAGACAGTATTTCTTATGACAAGTTACAGGTGGTTCTATACCAGCTCCAGAATAATCAAAGAAGTTGCAAGTATGGGCGGTTCTGTGGTTGATCTCGTACCCGATGCTGTTAACAGAAATTTAAAAGCGAAGTATCCAAAATACAGGGATTCAAGTAATAAAAAATAAATTTGCCGAAGGGTATGAAAGAAAGTTAAGAAATCATGATTTTGGCACAAAGGGTTATTGATATAAAGTCATCACCAACTATGGTTCTCTTCGCCAAAGCAAAGAAACTTAAGGCAAAAGGTGTCGATATCATAATTTTCGGGACAGGAGAGCCTGACTTCGATACACCCCAGAATATAAAAGATGCCTCTTATGGCCATTAATGATGGTTTTACCAAGTATACCCCTGTAGACGGAATTGAGAAACTGAAGGATGCAATAATCCATAAATTCCAAAAGAAAAATGGCCTGACTTATGAAAGAAAACAGATCATCGTTTCCAATGGGGCAAAACATTCCCTCTATAATATTGCTCAGGCCCTTTTTAACCAAGGGGATGAAGTGGTAATCCCGGCTCCTTGTTGGGTATCGTATCCTGACATTGTCCTTTTAGCCAATGCTACTCCAATAATTGTACATTCCAGTGAAGAGAATTCATTTAAGATATTACCTGAAGAGCTGAAAGCTGCAATTACTTCCAGGACAAAGGCAATCATACTGAATAGCCCATCAAATCCTACGGGGAGTGTCTACACCCCTAAAGAGCTCAAAAAGATTGCAGAAATCGCCATTAAAGATAACATCATTGTTATATCGGATGAGGTATACGAAGAATTCATTTACGATGATTTGACATTTACTAGCATAGCATCTTTTGGTAAAGAGATAAAAGATCTGACCATAGTGGTAAATGGAGTTTCAAAAGCATATGCATATGACTGGTTGGCGTATCGGATATTCAGCAGGCCCACCAGAAATAATTGAGGCAATGAGCAAAATTCAGAGTCAGTGCACCACAAACCCTACATCTATCGCACAAAAGGCTAGTATAGAAGCATTAATGAATTCTCAAGATTCTGTAAAAATAATGGTCGAAGAATTTGATCGAAGACGAAAGTATATGACTCAAAGACTAAACTCTATTGAAGGCATATCATGTCTAAAGCCAATGGGAGCTTTCTATACCTTCCCCAGAGCTTCAGACCTTTATGAAAGGAGATTCAAGGGAAAGAAGATAAAAACTCCGACGGTCTTGCTGATTTTTTGCTCAAAAATTCAGGTGTTGCCGTGATACCTGGTCAGGCCTTTAGTAACGATAATCATATCAGACTTTCTTATGTGACTTCATTTGAGAATATTGAAATAGGGCTAGGCAGGATTGAAAATGCAGTAAAAAAGTTACAATAAAACCCGAAGCTCACGAATTGAGCCTTATTTACTTTTCTTTAGTGAGTTCAATGATTGTTTTGTTTGCCTTGATTAGCCGAAGGGATAATGTATCCAATAACTTTCTGGCCACTTTTGGATAGGACTCAATAAGATCGCTCAGGTTATTTCCATAGAAGACCTGAACTACACTTGTCCCTATGGAACTAATCGTTGCCGTTCTAGGCTGCTTCAGTATTGAGCTCATCTCTCCAAAAAATTCGCCTGTTTTTTCGATCTTTCCTATCTTCTTTCCTTTTCTTGTTGCCAGTAATCCACCTTCAGTCCTTAAAAGTCTAAAGAAATCATATCCAGTAGTTCCCTCTTTTATTATTGTCTCACCATCTTCATAGACCACTTCGTTAAGATCTGTTACACCCTCTATGATAATGTTCTCTTCTGCAATCTGGGTAGTTTGCTCAAGCTGATTCAAGATGGAAGCGAGAATTCTCTCGGTCAATTGCGGCTTAGAATAAATAATATCATCAATGATGTCTATTTGATAGATCGCTATACGGGTTTTACTCAATGCTCTAACGGTTGTTGTAGAATAATGATTTGAGAAGAAACCATCAACCCCAAATACATCCCTTTCTTTTAATATCCTCATGACTTTCCCTTTTTGCAATACCTCTGCAGTACCTTCCAGAATCACAAAAAAGTATTCGTTATTATCTCCCTCTTTTATTATGGTTTGTTTGGGTTTATATATTTTAACACCTATAGCTGAAATATCTTTGGTCGTATCATCATCTTTTTTTGTTTGGATATCCTCAATACTCATCTTATCTCCTCTAGCTCACTTGAGGTATTGGTTAGTGCTCATTCGGAAATGAAATTCCTCTTTATAACCGTTGATACTTATGGATTTATCTCTCCCTTTTCAGGAGGACTAACAATCCCCCCGGAGACAACTAATTTAAAAGCATCTTCCACGGTCATATCTAGTGATATAATATCCTTCTCTGGAACCAGAAGGTAGAACCCAGAGGTAGGATTTGGTGTTGTTGGAACAAATACATTAACAACCCTTTTTTTTGTCTTCGTTTGGACCTCTCCTTCAGTAATACCGGTTACAAATCCGATAACCCATAGCTCCTTTCTAGGATATTCAACCATTACGACCCGTTTAAATTCTCTTGAGTTCTGTACAAAGATTGCCCCGACTAATTGTTTGATAGCTATATATATATTTCTAACCAGGGGGATTTTTGATAGCATCCATTCACCGATGGATACTACCTTTCGGCCAAGAAAGCTCTGAGTAAGAACTCCGATTATAAATATCAGGACAAGGGTAGCAATCAAGCCAAGACCTGGAATATGGAAGGATAAGTATGTATTCGGATGAAAGGTCGATGGTAATATCTGTAGTATATTATCCATCGTACCAATGATTACTCTAAGGATGTAAATCGTTACACTAATAGGGATTGTTGCGAGTAAACCCATAATAAAGTAATTTTTTATGCGGTTTTTCATTTTATGTACCTTTTACAACTGCGTAATATCCAATTTTAAAGCAGAAAACAGATTATAAAAAAGAGTCGTCATCTTTGATTAATAATATATCGTCACACTATAATGATTTATTTAATTCTCCTTAGAGAATTAACAATTTCTATTGTCAAATATTAAGATTTCTAGCTCGTTACTCAATTAATGATATGTGTGATCTTTTACGAAAATCTTTGATTTGTCTTGTAAATGATCATTAATGAATGAAGCTAAATCGTAAACATTTGAGGGAACATGCGACCAAGTTATTTTCAATTTATCTTAATAATCATAATAAAATAGAAAAGTTCAGCAAGCGTCAATGGTGTTTAATTTTTTAATGTGTGTACAATCTGTGCGTCTCTATGAGTTAAGAAAAAGAGTGAGAAAAATAAGAGTTTTAAACAGATTACGATTTGATTACTATTTTTTTCGACTCTTTTCAAAAGGCTCATCGTTACAGCAAAGACAAAAATTATTCAAATATACGAAATTACTCCAAAGATATTCACACCTTTTCCTCTTCGTTTTTTTTTGCCAAAATAAAAGGAAAAAATTGGGTAGGATATCAAAAAGAAGGTTATCTTTTTACTACTTCACTATCTTCCTATTATTGGAATCTACAAGAATAACAGAAGGTTTATGGGTCTTTGCCTCCTCTTCGTTAAAGTTAGCATAATTTGCGATTATTATGAGGTCATTAACACACGCCTTTCGGGCAGCAGCCCCATTGAGACAGATTGTCCCAGAGTCTTCCTTCCCTTGAATAGCATATGTTTCGAAACGTTCTCCATTTGTGATATTATAGATGTGAACCGCTTCATAAGGTATTATATCAGCATCTTTCATAAGTACCGAGTCGATAGTTATACTCCCTTCATAATCGAGATTTGCATCGGTTACACTTGCTCGGTGTATCTTGGATTTTAACATGATTCTCTGCACTTTGCCTTTTCCTCCCGCGAATAAAGTATCATCTCGGATATTCAAAGACCAGATTATCAATCAGCCTCGTTTCGCCAATCATCACTGCCATTGCTAAAACAGCCTCTGTATCGATTCTTTCAATATCCTGAAGTGTATTTACATCGCATATCTTAATATATTCAATCTTAGCTAGGTTTTCAGCCTTAACTATCCTCGTTACTTCTTTTAGGATATTATCAGCATTGTTTTCGCCTGATTTGAACAGGTGTTCTGCCTTACATATTGATCTATATAGGCATAAGGCAGCCTCGCGTTCTTGAGGTTTTAAATAAGTATTTCTTGAACTCATCGCCAGCCCATCCTCCTCTCGAACAGTAGGGATCCCCATAATCTTTATGTCAAAACTTAAGTCTCTTACCATCCGCTTTATAGTTATTAATTGCTGAAAATCCTTTTGCCCAAATAGAGCAATATGTGGCATGACAATATTGAATAACTTTGCAACTACTGTTGTTACCCCCCTGAAATGACCAGGTCTGGAAAGACCGCACAGATTCCTGGTTACTTGTTCTACATTGACATATGTTTGATATTCTTTTGGATATATATCCGATGAAGAAGGAAAAAAGGCAACATCAACTCCTACTTTCTGCGCTAGGTCAGTGTCTCTTGAAAAATCTTTTGGATATCTTTCAAAGTCTTCCCCTTCTCCGAATTGAGTTGGATTGATGAATATACTAATTACTAAAACATCACCAACCCTTCTCCCCTCTTCCATTAGCCGAAGATGGCCCTGGTGGAGAAACCCCATAGTCGGAACAAAGGCAATGATCTTCCCATCTGAACGACATCTCTTAGAAAATCCTTGCATCTCTTTGACAGTTTTTATTATCTTCATCATTAACCCAATTTAATAAAAAAATACAAAATAGTTATATTACGCAAAGAATAGAAGAACATAATAAGATTACTGAAAGCTATGTTCTTCACCGGGAAACGCCTCAGCCCTTACTTCAGAAATGTATTCCTTTACGGCCTTTGAGATCAACTCTTCCATTTGGACATATCTTTTTACAAACTTCGGTCGAAATTCACCGGAGAGTCCTAACAAGTCGTTAATTACCAATACCTGACCGTCACAGTCTACACCCGCGCCAATACCTATAGTTGGTATCTTCAGCTTTTCAGTAATCTCATGTGCCAGCTTACTGGGGATTACTTCCAAAACAACGGAGAAGGCCCCTGCCCTTTCTACTGCTAGTGCATCCTCCGTAAGTTTTTCTCTCTGCTTATCCTCTTTTCCTTGAACCCGGTAGCCTCCCATTCGATGGACTGACTGGGGTGTTAAACCAATATGTGCCATTACAGGTATATCTATGTCTGTAATAGCTTTGATCGTATCCTCCATATTCGTCCCTCCTTCAAGCTTAACTGCCTCGGCCCCGCTCTCTTTAATCATCCGTCCTGCGTTTCTTTTAGCATCCCGAGTACTTATCTGATATGACATAAACGGCATGTCTATAACAACAAGCGAATCTTTAGCACCTCTAGTAACTGCCTTGGTGTGGTGAATCATGTCTTCAACAGATACCGGCAGGGTATTTTCCTCTCCTAGAATAACATTTCCCACTGAATCACCAACGAGTATAATATCCACTCCACAGCTATCAAGAATCCTGGCAGTAGGATAATCATAAGCAGTCAGCATCGTTATCTTTTTTCTCTCATATTTCATTCTCTGCAAGTCCAGGATTGTCATCTTTCCCATAGATATCCCCCTCTTTAAATAATGAAAAACCGTTATTATTAACCTCCAGCAAGTATCCTCAAAATAGATATCTGATCGCTATCCTTTATTAAAACTCTGTCTTTTAAAGGAGAGCGAATCGGTTGCCCATTGACTAAGATTACAACTCCCTTGGGCAATTTTTTAAGGTGCTTCCTGAAAAACCTTACCTTCAAATGCTTATCTATCTTTTTAAACACCTTTTTAATGGAAGCCTTTTCTTTAATGTTAATTGTAAAGCTTTCCTTCAGGAAGCGGCTTCCAAAAATCCCTTGAATATCTACTTCTGCCATTTTGAAAATTTCCTTTTACGATGATTTCAAACTCTCAGCGTAAACATCCAAAGACAGCTCTTTCATCTTTTCCTCAGTGGGCATCCCTGTGATAACATCCCATCCCATACCTTTATAATACTCTGAATTTAAGGTATCTATATCAATGGTTATCCCTTTGAGAGGCCCCTCAGCAAGGGAAGGTTTACCAAGAATTCTGTCGGGTAAGACAAAATCCTTGGGCGTGATCCCCTCTCTTAGGTTGAAAAGATGCCTCATGGTCTGAATCCTCATTCCTGTGATGATCAACTCCTCGGGGGTAAAATTCCACCCAGTGGCTGCTTCTAAATAGTCCATAAGCGGGTAATCAGGAACAATGAGAAAGTGAAAGACACAAAGACCAGCACAGTTTATGACTTGGCTATAACTACTTACCAGGGCACTCTTCTTACCCTTATTGTGGTATTCGTATTTCTTCTGTTTCGGAAGGTTGTATTTAGAGAGGAGTTTCTCATCCATAAGTCCTATCCCCATTTCCTCATAACCTAATCCCCCCTGGGTATGTCTTGCTGGTGTTGGATCAGATACATAGGTGGTTCCAAAACCGGGATTAAGCCGTGGATCATGCATTGGTACTTCCTGCCCACCTACATGCATAGCAAACCTCTCTGATCCTTTCCCTATCTTCTCCGAAGCTACCTTACATCCATCAGCCAGCACATCGCCAAAACCTTCCCTCTTAATCATCTTATCGAGTAACTTCAATACAAAGTCTGTCCCGCCCCATTTTAGTTCTAGCCCGTCCGTGTCCTCTTTGGAAATCAGACCATTTTCGTAACATTCAATGGCAAATGCAATCGTTCCCCCCGCTGATATGGTATCAATACCAGCCCTATTGCACATATCATTCGCTTTAAAGATAATTTCAATGTCATCATTTAGGATTGCGCTGCCAAAGGCAGCTATGGTTTCGTATTCTGGCTTGTGTGATTCTTTGAGCGGATACTTCCCCTCTTTCATTTCCACGATACCGCCGCAAGCTACAGGACAAGAGCTGCAAGCAAATTTCTTCTTCTGATACTTTATAATATTGTCATCACTGATCTTTGATGACATTGTCCTCATTGGAAAGTCTTTGTATGCTATACCTGACCAGTTCTTTATGGGGGAATCCTGCATCTCTGAAGACGGACCTACAAAACTGCATGTTCCATAGTCAGAGAATAATTGGGCAACCAGTTTTTGATCCGGAGGAGGGAGTGGGACCTTTAATCTCACAAGATAAGGAAGCAAAGGAGTCATTGCCTTTGTCAAGAAATTCATAATCCTCGAAGGCCGCTGCTCAAATAAAGGTCGTATTTCCGCATTAAGCTTTTTTAACTTGTTCGGATCTGATACCTGAACCCTACAAGTTCCTTTAACCGCTATTGCCTTAAGATTCTTTGATCCCATGACAGCTCCCAGTCCAGACCTTGCAGCGATCCGACCTTTATTGTTTACAATACCTGAGATCAAAGAGAGGTTCTCACCAGCCGGCCCTATACAGGCAACATTGAACTTTTTGTCTTTTAGCTCTTCTAGAATAATATCATCTGTTTCAACCGCGTCTTTTCCCCAAATATGGCCTGCTTCTCTCAGTTCTCGAACCTCATCAGTTAAAACCAAATAAACGGGTTTCTCAGATTTACCAATAAAGAATACAGCGTCATATCCCGATCGTTTCAATGATTGGGCAAAATGCCCTCCGGAATTTGCGTCACCCCAACCACCTGTTAAGGGCGATTTCCCTACGACCATATATCTCCCGCTACCGAAAGCACCCGTCCCGGTCAAAGGGCCGGTAATAAATCCCAAGATGTTCTCTTCTCCCAAAGGGTCAATACCGGCTTTTATCTTTTCATATAAGACTTTTACGCCTATACCATACCCACCTATAAATTTTCTGTAAATCTCTTCCGGCATCTGTTCTTCTACAAATTCTCCGTTCGTAAGATCGACAAATAGATTCTTTCCGATATACCCATTCATTTAATAATCTCCGTTTCAATATCAAATAATAAAAAAGCCTCCTGAACTTAATCCAGAAGGCTCTTATAAAATATAGGCTCTTTAAATATCCGGCTTTTGCGCCGGATGTCAACCCTTTTCTATTTATCTAATTTCCTTCCGTCCCAGTCCAAAAATTGGATCCAAGCGGCTGTTTTTTGATTTTTCTAAATAACATATTACACAATATGTGTCAATGTTTTTTTGCATAATTTTTAATTTAACAGTTTTCTTTTTGAAAAGAGGTGCAAGAGGCAGCATTCAAATTATAACCCGAGTAAAACTCGTATTTTTTATTCTTTATTAACTCACTTGGTCGATCAGACAACACGTGCATTACAATTTAACCTCTGTTGAACCCTGATGACGGCTTTCTATTTTATTGGACAAAATGATGCAAAAATAGATAGTTGCATGAAAAATGTTGTAAAAGAAAAAAAAGCATGATAAGAATAATTGTATAAATAAATCACTTTAAGTATTATACAGGTATTCAAGACATAAACTGTAGGGGAGGGCAATATGTCTATTCGATTCAAACTTTCTTTCTCTATTGTTTTATGATTTTACCATTACTTTTCTTATCAACAGGCTATACAAAACCTCCAAAGCCGGCGCCTCACTTCATGTAGTTAAAACCCTATACATTTGCCGTATGGCGCTTCTATCCCCGGCCATTGGAAATACATAGGGCCTCCTAAAAAGAGAACGACATGGGTATTCGGGCATTACAAATCAAAAGGGGGGAATGGATACCCAGTTATCGGAAATCACTCCCCCCTCTAAAGGAGGAAAAGTCTGGGTTCTTGGGCACGATGGCCCAAAGGGTCGCTGAATACCTGGCGATTGGCGATAATGAGTGTCAACCTAGCTACACTTGAATAAATCACTTAAGAATAAATAAAAGGAGTGAAACGAATGGAACGAAGTAAAGGAGAAATCATTATTGACGAGCAATACTGTAAAGGCTGCGCATATTGTTTAGAGTTTTGTCCGAAAGACTGTATAACCAAAGGAGATAAATTTAGTGCGCAAGGCTACCAAATTCCGGTATTTGAAAATAAGGAAAACTGCAGCGCTTGTATGATATGTGCAAAGATGTGCCCAGAAAGCGCAATTGAGGTGTATAAGTATATATAAGGGGAAATCTCCTAAAATAACTATGGACTTTAGACAGTTAGAAATATTGTGCAAGGTTATAGAGTTGGGGAGCTTCTCAAAAGCAGGGGAAGCAGTATATCTCACTCAACCTACAATCAGTGAGCATATTAAATCTCTGGAAGAAAATCTAGGCACAAGACTTTTAGATAGAATGGGAAAGGAAGTAATTCCTACCAAAGCTGGAGAGATCATTTACAAATATGCAAAACAGCTCCTAAAGATACGGGTTGAAGCGAAACAGGTATTAGAGAATTTTTCAAGAAAAATGGTAGGAGAGATTACCATTGGTGGAAGCAATATACCTGGTGAATATATCCTGCCTCATTTGTTAGGAAAATTTAAGGACAGTTACCCAGGCGCCTCTATATATTTAAGCATTGGAGATACAAGAGATATTGTTGATCAAGTGCTTAATAATAGAATCGAAATAGGTATTGTGGGCGCAAAGATTCAAAATACAAGACTTGAATACAGTGAGTTTATAAAAGATGAACTGGTATTAGCTATCCCACCTAATCATACATGGGCACCGATAACCTCCATCAGTCCTGAAGAACTTAAAAATGGAACTTTCATTATTAGAGAGAGAGGCTCTGGGACCCGCATGACAATAGAAAGTGTATTGAATAAAGCTGGAATTGGTCTTAACAGATTGAATATAATCGCTGAAATGGGAAGTACAGAGGCTGTTAGACAGGGAATTAAAGCTGGAATAGGCGTCTCTATTCTCTCTAAAAGAGCGATAGGAGATGAACTGAAATCAGGGATATTTCTGGAGAAAAAAATAGAAGGTATTAGATTCATTAGAAATTTTTATGTAGTAACTCTTAAGGGAAAAACAAAATCCCCTCTTGTTAATACTTTTTTTAGCTTTTTATTAGAAAGCATCCCCAAAGAGCAACCCGATTTAAGCGATGATAATTGATAAAGAATGTTTCTTTTTGATCCATTTGTATCTTTTTGATTCATTCTGTTTTTTCGTTCAAATCTAAATGTCTTAAAGATTTTTTCTGTTAAAATGTATCATTTTGATCCATAATGGGATTCCAATCCATCTCATAGCTTATGAAGTAACATCTGGCTGGAGTCTCTACTATTAGGCATTTGATTATTTTAGAAGCGATTTTCATTTTTGGCACAATAGTTGCTTTTTATAAAAAGTAAACGTAAACAGAATAAAAAAATAAATAATGTTCTTTAAAAGATAAATAAGGGGTGCTCTGGTTCTGATTCTCATTTTGATTTGCTGCTCGTTCTCAAGTAGGATCTCAATTCTCAATTTGATTATACCACGACCTGAAACTGAAATGAATCTAGTATGTTGGAGCTGTTCTGAGTCTCAAGCTGATCTCGATCTGTTAAGTTAAGATAAAAAAGATTAATTTAACGCAATTTGAATACGTTACTCTAGTTGCAATGGGCACCCCATATAAAAACCTTCCTTTTTAATACAATTCAGACTTTAGTGGGACTTTAGTCTATACCTTAATATGCTAACCCTTCTTTTTAGTAGGAATAATGAGTTAGTGTTTTAATAGCATGTAAAGCATATTCAATCAATATACTATAACCATAAGTATTCCGCATTTTTACATTCCCCACTTACCCACGTGGTAAATTTTTTACTTTCATCAATATCAATCCTTAAATTTTTCTTATACTGGCCATTATTGGATAACGGGGTTTCGGAGTCCTTAGATAGGTTGGGCATGTTTCTTCTTCTATCTCTTTTCCATCTTGATTTGATGTTTTTGAATCAGAGGAGATTTCGCAGTTGGCAGATTTATGTTCGGGTTTGTTGCTGGGTATCAGTCTGGGGCTGGATTTGTATATCAGGCGGGCTTTGTGCTTTTTTTTGCTTGGGCCTATGTACCGGTTGAGATGTCTTTTTTTCATCAAAATTAATCCTCTGTATAGGTAGACTCTTTTTTTGAATTCTAGATAAAGAGACCTCTATTATCCCTTTTTCTTCTCTTAATTGTACTAAAGTTGCTCAACGGGTGGGGCTTTATAAATAGGAAACACTCATGGATGGTAAGAGCGAGGCAAGTGGCTATCAAAAAATCTCGGCTAAACATATCCTTTCCTCACTTTTTACCTGTCCTTTTGCCCTGTTTTGTCTGCTCAAATTCCCTCTCTAAAGAGACCTTATTAAGCCCTGATTCCCTCACCAGATCAAGGACCTCGATAATTTTTTCGTAGAATGCCCTCTTGTCTCTTTAATATAAACCCTCAAATCAGGATTGTCTTCCCTTCTTCTTTGAAGGAGCCCCTCTATATCTTCGAGTGAGGTTTTCATATTATCGAAGTATATTTCTCCATTCTCGGTAATTGTGAGAGAAACATAGTCATTTCTATCGACCACAGCACTCTTTGCTTTTGGAAGGTTGACGTTTATCCCTCTATGAATAACCATAGATACCATGGCATAGATGAAGGAAACTAAAAAGAGAAACACAACATCAATAAGGGGGGATCATCTCTACCCTGGAACGCTTCTGTTCATTTCTCTTTATTTTCATTATTACTCCTGCATTCGAGAGCTAGTGTATCAGTTACAAAGCGGTTTTTGTTTTGTTCTTCTCAAAGACAATCTCCAGGTTTGTCCCATACTTTTCTATTCTTTATTTCCTGTGAAGCTGCCATCTCTAGAGCACTGTTGAGAGAAAAACGCGATGTACTAACCCACAGAAAAGGACCTTTGCCACGAAATCCCCACAATCTCTGGCAATATCCAAGGCCTTAATGTAGTCTCCTCTCCTTGCAGGTCAAGAACCTCATCTATCAAATGCGGGTTTCTTCTCTTTTTTTCTCTTATCCAAAACATGTTTTTTTCAATAATAACCGTTAATTAAATCACTAAACAAAGAAAAAGAGGATATATAATAGGCCCTCCTTTGAAAAAATAATCCAGCATCTAAAAACATTCTTTCTTTTATCTGGAAAGAAACCCTCTTGTTCTTATCATTTTAAGGGTTTACTTTTTGAAAAATATCGTAAAAAAAGCGGTCAAAATTAATGCGTGTCCATCCTGAAAAGTCCCCTTTATGGTATATAACGGGCTCCCTGATATGTGCCTCTTCGTTCCATCTCTTTATCAATCAAAGAGAGTATCTCTGTCTTTGACAGTTCCCAACGGGGTGCTACCAATAATTCATCATAGACATCTCCTATAAGTCTATGAACAATCATCTCTGGTGAAAGCCTTTCGATAATATCACATACAAGCGGTACATAATCTGCAATAGATAATACCTTCACCTCTTTATCATTATATTTTCTTTCAAGGACTGCACCTCTTACTACTTGTAAATGGTGTATCTTTACCCCATCGACCCCTAAATCAGATATTCTCTTAATCGTCTCATGCATCTGTTCTCGATCCTCACCAGGCAGACCTAGGATAATATGTGCACATATGTACATTCCTCTTTTTTGCGTCCTTTTCACGGCATCTTCGAACTGGGCATAGTTATGCCCACGATTAATACGTATTAGGGTTTTGTCATTGGAGGACTGAAGACCGTACTCAATCCATACGTGATAATTTTTTGCATAACCTTCCAATAATAAAAGCACCTCATTTGAGACACAATCCGGCCTAGTACCAATCGAAAGCCCTATTACCTCCTCACAGTCCAATGCCTCATCATAGAGCTGCTTCAGTGTTTTCACCTGTGCATATGTATTTGTATATGCCTGAAAGTAAACAATAAATTTTCCCTTAAACCCCCGAGCTTTTAGCCTCGATATTCCCTCTCCTACCTGGGCACTTACAGTTTTCTGACTATTACTACTCATGGGGACAAAACTCGGGGTATGGCAATAAATACACCCTCCCAGCCCCGCTTTCCCGTCCCGATTCGGACATGTGAATCCTCCATCAACGGATATTTTCCGAACCTTATCGCCTGTTTTTTCTCTCATGAAACGATTGAATGTATAATATCTTTTCTTTTTCATATCTCGCCACTCAGGCTCAAACACGTAAAACCTCTAAGATCGTTTCCATTCGATTCATTGAAACAATCTTAACTATATACAGGGGTCTTTACAAAATTAAAACGTAATCTCATACCATCTCATGCATGTTTCGCACAGGTAGTATACATCCAGAAATGAGTAATTTTGTTCAAGATCAGGGAAGCGAAGATTTTAACCGTATGAATATAGTAACAAATTTCGAGGAATTAATATCTGAGCCTGACACATAAATCGGGAAAAAGGACCATTTATGGATGGATACCTGTCAGGTTATAAAACATTTTTGTTGTTTATATTTTTTGACTCCTCTAGATATTCTACCCATAAATCTCATAAAAAGCAAGTAGGAGCCTGAATGCATGACAGTAATGTGCCGATGCCTGAGGACTGAGGATATCTATTCATTCGTACAGTTTTCCTCAACACAGCGCAGGGCGATCCGAAAAAAGGCAAAAGAGCTCAAACCATACCTCAACAATTACTGCAAAAACCTCGAAAATCGATTTGGGCAACAGCCCATCAAGGTCTGAGCCCGATTCCTTCCGATTCCTGTGCGAATAATTCCAAATGCTCATTTTTTGCATAAATAACTTTATAAGCCCTCCTATTTTTTCTTAATTAACGAATGTATATCCCCTTTTACTCTCGAATGGTCTATCAAGCCAAACTTTGAACTGAAGGCGTTGAAGGACAAGTATATATAGAAATGTAATACTATTTTCCTTGTAAAGGTGAATTTCTCTTTCTTGCTCTTCAATCTCCACTATCAGTAAGCAACAATATGAACATCATACGAGACACATTTTTTTCTACAGAAAATTGGAAATCCTGACGATGTAAAGATAAATATTATTTTCAATAAGAAAAGAAGCGTTACGATTGATGACTCTCATTTAATAAAGGCTTCACCAAAGTGAATTGCCTAACAATGAAGTAAGCCCAAGGCTAACAGCACGATGATTCTTAAAAGTCAGTTCCTCGCGTATAGTACTGTGGCATTACAAAATTAGCTACCCCACAGTTTCGGCGTCAGCATAGTCCTGAGGCTATGCGAAAAGTCTAAAAAGGAGCAATATAAATGAAAAAACTTTTCTGTAATTTTTATTACTTGATTATTCCATTAATGATATTATTGACACCCTCCTTTGTCATCACAGATATCAAAACCGAAATGAATTTTGATAGTATATTTAAAATAAGAAAAACAGAAATAAATTTTTCTGAGAGTCCAAGTTGTAGATTTATTACTTGCATAGGAGAAATAGAAAACCTTACAAATGAGGTTTGGTATGACTTTGTTATTGAAGTCAAATACTATAATTCAAAAGGCTCGCTTATAGACACTGATACTGAAAGATTTTATCCTAATGTTTTACAAGCCAAAGACACAATTTCCTTTAGGATCAGAACGCAGACCACCAGAAATGCTTCTGAATATAGTAGCCACACTACACGCATAACTTGGGCAGATAAGAAATATAGTTATGTATCTCAAAAAAAACATTCTCTCATTAAGAATATACTGATAAACTGGACACCAATAATTATCTTGATCGGGGTTTGGATATTTTTCATGTATTGGAACTTTTCAAAGAAAAAATCCCCACAAGCAAAATCGCTTGAAATTCTAAAAAACAATACCGTTCTTATTGAAAAGCAGAATCAGCTTTTTGAAAGGCTTGTGAAGACTATAGAAAATAAGAATAAAAGCTAGATAGGTTCGATTAAATATCAAACATAGAAGTGAAAAGGGCAAGTCTACTACTGCCTCCTCTTTTTTATGTTCCCGTTAAGTCCAAACAATGATAAGGACTGATGTCTCATTGATGGTTCCACAACGTGATATACTCTCACGTTTCAGAAGAGCGGTCAAAGAGTGCCTCTCCCCCTCGATGACCTTGTAATCTAAATTTGGCTATAATTCTAGATAGATAGTATTTTAGTAGCCCTCACTAATACATACTATGAATGGAAACTAGTAAAAAAATTAAGACCAATACCTCGTTTACCTCATTGGTTGCACCAAATGAATCACCGGTTGTTCCCCCGAGCTTCTTCTTATAAACGGCAATAAGCCCCAAGGTACATGTACTGACCATTCCAATCAATACAACCCCTTTTATATTCAATAGTACTGAGGATAATAAGAGGGTAATAATTAAGGCCGTAAGAAACTCTGTTTTACCAACATGTGAAGTAAAGGGTGACCCAAGCCCTGAACCAGTCCTTGCGTACTTCAAGAAGAAAGATACCTGTACCATTGAGTATCTGCTTATCACCGGCATAGCAACGAGAACCTGATTCTTCATCTCATCCGGGATATGCATAAGGGAAACATATTTCAAAAGCAGTAAGGCTGTTAAACCTACGGCTCCAATAGCACCGGTGTTACTGTCCCGCATGATTCGAAGGATCTCCTCTTTTGTATTGCCTCCGGCCAGACCGTCAACAGTATCGACAAAACCATCTAAGTGCAATGCACCGGTGAGGATAATCAATATAATTAACAGGATCCCATCCACTACAGGACCGGGCAGTATATAATTGAGTAAGGTATTGGAGAATGCGAGGACAAATCCAAGAAACAACCCGACCATAGGGAAGTATTTCATCGATTTTCCCAATTCCTCACTCGATATGTTTATACTCTTAGAAAGACGAATGATAGTGAGAAACTGCAAAGCTATAATAAATCTTTTCACTTCTATTACCCTTTCCTTCAGTCGTGGCTAGATTGCTTCATCAACCCCTGCAGATTCAAAGGTCGCCATTTCCGTTATGATCTTTACAGCAGCTTCGATCACTGTCATAGCTATGGCTGCGCCTGTTCCTTCCCCCAATCTCATATCCAAATCCAAAATCGGTTCTCCTCCAAGCTTCTTCAACATCCGTTTATGTCCGGACTCGGAAGAAAGATGCGAATAAAAGAGATAATCGTTTATCGTCTTGTCAAGCGAAGTAGCGATCAGGGCACCTGCTGTGGATATAAAACCATCGACAACTACCGGTATCCTGTGGTATGCACATCCGATGATAAGTCCTGCGATGCCTCCTATTTCAAATCCACCCACTTTTGCAAGGATGTCTATTGGGTCATCTATATTCGGCTGATTTGAACTGATCGCCTTTTCTATGACATCTCTCTTCCTTTGTAAGGTTCTGTCATCAATACCCGTGCCTCTCCCTGTTGACTCTTTAGCAGGCAGGCCTGTAAGTACAGATAATATGGCACTGGATGGGGTGGTATTTCCAATGCCCATCTCTCCTGTTCCTACGATGTCAACCCCCTGGTTTGCATACTCGAAGGCCAGGTTCATGCCGACTTCTATGGAGCGGAGGGCTTCATCGTATGACATGGCAGGACCATTAAAGATATTCTTTGTCCCATAACCGACTTTATCTATAACAAGGCCTCTGTCAGGTTCAAAGTCATGATCAACGCCTATATCCACAACAACAACCTTTGCCCCGGCATGTCTGGCAAGGACACTAACGGCAGCTCCTCCACTTAGCATATTGAGGACCATCTGCACAGTGACCTTTTTTGGAAAGGCGCTTACACCCTCTTTTACAACACCATGATCACCTGCAAAGGTAAATATCATCTTATTTTCGATAGGCGGGGTCATATCTTCTTTTATAGCTGCGTATCTCTGTGCAATCGCCTCAAGCTTGCCAAGGCTTTCGCGGGGCTTGGTAAGACTATCCAATTTTTTCTTGGCTTTCTTTAGACATTTCTTGTTTAAAGTGTGTATGCCATCCAAGATGCCTTGCAGATTCCTAGACATTTCATCCATCTCCCTTTATATCATTTTAGCCCTATGAAATAGAGGCTTATCATCAGGCTTCAACGACGGTCGGACTTTAATGCGTGTAGTTGTTTGAGCATTTTAGTGAGCGCAAAAAAGAACAGGGGATCCCCTCACATTTTATATCTGATATAGGTCCATAATGGAGTTACTGAATTTAAGATTGGTATACTGTGCTTTTTTTCGCTCACTTGGATGCGAGTTTTACATGGATTAAAATCCGACCGTCGTTGAAGCCATTCGTTTAAAGAACCTAAACTCTTACCTCCCTTTTTATGATCTTAACTCTTTATCTTAACAGGTATGCCGGAAACAAGCAGATAGACTTGGTCTGCCCTTTTGGCCATTCTTTGGTTGAGTAAACCGAGTTGATCTCTATATATCCTTGCCAATCTATTATCTGGGACTATACCAGCGCCAACCTCGTTCGATACGATGATGATTGTTCCTTTGAATTCATCTATACTCAAAAAGAAATACTCTATAATCTCTGATATACTTTCTTCTTGATCTGTGTATCCACAAAGGAGGTTGGATATCCAAACTGTCAGGCAATCTACAAGGATTATATCATATGTATCTATTAACGATCGGACTGCCTTTCCAATATAAACCTCTTCCTCCTTTGTGTCCCAGCGATCGCCCCTGTCTTCGCGATGTTTTTCGATCCGTATCATCATCTCTTCATCCAGGGGCTTTGCCGTAGCCAGGAAGAGTCTCCTTCCCTTCAAACCCTCAGCAAGTGCCTGGGCGAAACAACTTTTACCGCTTTTCGCACCACCTGTCACAAATATTACCATCTGATCGCCTTTTTCAATCTGTCTATTAATACAATATTCTCTTCATGCCTCTTTACAGCTATCCGAAAGTAATGATGCCCGAGACTCTGGAAATTACTGCAATCTCTAATCAGTATACCATGTTGAGCTAACCGCTCTGCTAGTTCTTTTGCGTTCATACCGATTTGGCTTTCCATGAAAACAAGGAGAAAGTTTGCCGCACTGTTATATGTCTTGAATCCGGGAATCTTATCCAGTTCATTTCTTAAGAATTCTCTTTCTGCTCTAACGTATTCCCTTGTATCCTTTATGTAGCCTTTATCTGAAAGGGCTTCCAGCGCTGCTTTCTCCCCCAGGGCATTGACAGACCATGGAGGTCTATTCTGCCTTATCTTTTCAATGTATGGTTGAGAGGCGATGATATAGCCGATTCGAAGCCCTGGAATACCAAAGAACTTTGTAACGGATCTTATAACGATCAGGTTATCAAATCGTAGGACATCTCTTTTGACAGACACTTCTTCGATAAAGTCGATGAAGACCTCATCAATTACTGCAATTGCTCCGGCTTTTCTGGCACATGTAATGATATTACGGATGTCATCTGTTGCGGTTAAACACCCGGTCGGGTTTGCCGGATTGCATAGATATAAAATATCGAAACCCTCTTCTAGAGTAGAACACAGTGCGGGGATATCAATTGAAAAGTCAGTCTCCGGTGTTGTCTGGAAATACAAGACTTCGCAATTGATCATCTTAAGGCCATTTTCATACTCACTGAAGGAAGGGACAACGATAAGTGCTTTTTTGGGCTTAAATACCACAGGTATTAAATAGATAAATTCTGTGGAACCATTCCCAACAAGGATACTATCCTGAACAATACCATGATACTGCGATAATCCCGATACGAGCTCAAATGAAGTAACATCAGGATAATTCAGGATAGAATCAATTTCCCTTATCAAGGCTTTGCGCACTCGGGATGAGTATCCTAGTGGATTGATATTTGCGCTAAAATCAATAATACTGGCCGCATCAATCCCATATCTTCTTGAAAGTTCAAAAATATTTCCGCCATGTTTGCTTTTCATTTCTCTATTATCCAAAGAACCATCGTACATACAAGGGCCATCAACAAAGAAGATAAAAACATAACTGCCCATGACTTTTTTATATCTCTTGTCTCCGTCTGTCTTGTTCTGTCACCGATCGTCGGTTTGTATACGATCGTCCCAAAGTATCTGTTTTTACCGCCAACCTGTATGCCCAGTGAACCGGCCATTGCAGCCTCTGGTATTCCGCTGTTCGGACTTTTGTGGTTTCTGCCGTCTCTTCGCATAACTCTCCAAGAATCCTTCCAGTTGAGTCTCAAGAAAAAAGCGGATACTATAATAGCCAGGCCAGTGATCCTTGAAGGTATCCAATTGAATATATCATCCATCTTTGCACTGAAACAGCCAATATCTCTATATCTGGGTGTTTTGTATCCCACCATTGAATCGAGGGTATTTACTGCCTTGTAAACCATGGCCAAAGGAACACCGCCCAAAGCCAAATAAAACATGGGTGCAATGATGCCGTCCGACAGATTCTCTGATACTGTCTCAATAATTGCTCGATATATTTCCTGCTCGCTCAGATCTTGTGTATCCCTGCTCACGATCATGGAGAGGCGAATCCTGGCCTCTTCAATATTACCTGAATTCAGGACACTGAGGACCATTTTGCTCTCTTCAAAAAGCGATCTTAGTGCAAGGGTCAATGAGCCAAGTAAGACCATTACAATCATGCTGAACAGGGGACTTATGAAAAGTGAAGATTTGATCAACCCCCAGGCTATCAAATACGTGAAAAAAACCGTAACGAACCATAAGATGATCCCCCCGGTCCTCTCATTTATAATCTTTGCGCTACGACGAATAATACCCTCTGAAAAATTTATAAACTGACCGATCATGACTATAGGATGGGGAAACCAATGTGGGTCCCCAAATATCATATCGACGATAAATGCACAAAAGAAAACAGTTGGTGTCATTTATATTCTGATCTGGTTAAACGTGTTGATAAGGATCTTGATTCGTGTGTCCATATTGAAAGTCGAATTCGTAACCCACAGCGAGTCTGAGTATTCCGTTTACAATGGCAACCGCAACATGACTGCCGCCTTTTCTGCCAAGACTCGTTATGAATGGATAGGATTTCTTTGATAGCGCCTCCTTTGATTCCTCTGCGTTTACAAAACCAACAGGTACACCTATTACAAGACAGGGTTTATGCCCTCCTTTATCAATAAGCTCGATCGCCTTAAAAAGAGCAGTGGGTGCATTGCCGATTGCGACAATACCTACGTTTTGATTCATTGCTCTTTGAATAGCCACCTCAGCCCTTGTCTTTCTCTCTTTGACCGCCTCATTTCCAACTTCAGCAATTTTGGATATGATATCTCCTCCAAATCGCGCAAGGAGTTGCCTGTTTATTCCGGCAGCGACCATATTCACATCAACGAGTATATCCTTTCCACTCTTTAAGGCCATTATACCTGCCTCTATGGCTCTGGGGTGGAATTTGAGGTTGTCCTCAAAATCAAAGTCCCCGGTTGCATGGATAACCCGCATTACAATTGCTCGCTGAGATTCTTCAAATTCTCTTCCTCTCATCTTTTCAGCAATAATCTCAAAGCTTCTTTTCTCAATCTCTGTTCCTTTGTTCATACGAATGTCCTCTCTCGTTTTCCTCAGGTCCGCAGTTGTAAAATTCTTGCAAAAATGGAAAGAAATATTTTGTTATGTCCGAAAAACCTTTTGTTTATAAAGGCGTTGCTACTTTTTTTTGTGAATTTAACTTTATGAAATAGTAAACCATGATCAAGCTTCAACGACGGTCAAATTTTAATGCGTGTATTGCCTGAGTGCCTTAATGTGCGTTAAGAAAAAACAGGGGATAACCTCACATTTAATGTCTGATAATTAATAATGGAGCTACTGAATTGAATGGCTATATACTGTTCTTTCTTTACGCTCACTTGGATGCGAGTTTTACACGGATTAAAATTTGATTGTTGCTGAAGCCACTCTTTTTAAAAAGCTAAACTGTTGCAACTTGTTAAAGCCTTTTTGGCTCCAGATTATCCGGCTTAGGGAATAAGGCATCATAAACTTCGGCTTTGTTCCTTGCAAAATGTCAGAAAACTTTCACCGATACGATCGTTGCTCTTAAAATGTATATGGATATAGCTTGAGAGGCTGTTCTTCACTCTATACCCTTCGTTTTTTGAATCTACGCTGTATACTTTCGTGACATTTTCAGGAGGCGATAGAAGTTCTGAGTAGTGAAATTCATGGCCCCTTACCCGGTCACCCTTCTTTCCAAGGATCGTTCTATCGAGGAATTCGACTTCTTTATACCCCAGTCTGAGACGCGATCCGGCTATTTTAGTCTTCGTTTTGTACACCCCTGCCATCGTATAATAATTTCCATTCAGATCATATATCCCTTCTGTCAGATACATAAAACCGCCACATTCGGCATAGATTGCTCCTCCCTTAATTGCCCATCTCCAGATGGCCTCACACATGGCCTTATTTTCAGAGAGTCTGCTGGCATAAAGTTCCGGATAGCCACCGCCAAGATATATACCCACTGTATGGGGGGGAAGCTCTTCATCTTTAAGAGGGCTAAAAAAGACAAGTTCTGCTCCAGCGTCTCTGAGTATATCAAGGTTTTCCTGATAATAAAACCAGAAAGCATCATCAAAGGCAACTGCAATACGGACTTGAGGATTTGCACACGTGCAAACAGCAGAATATGAAGAATCCTGTATTAATTGGTCTTCTTCTCTTACACCATCATATACAAGCCGTTCGATATCGATATGCCTGCTGATGAGCTCTGCAAGCTTTTCCAGGATCTCTGAAAGGCCTTTCTCCTCCCAAAACGAGACGAGACCGAGATGACGTTCAGGTATTGAGATTCCGTGATCTCTTGGTATATAACCGAGTACTTCTGCCTTACATCTTTTTTTTACCGCTTCTCTTAGCATTCTGTAATGGGTTTCCCCTGCAACGTTGTTAAAGATAACACCCGCGATCTGCACCCCTTGCATATAGTTCTCAAAACCGTAAACGATTGCTCCGGCACTCTGGGCCATTGAACTCCCATCGACGATAAGGATTATAGGAAGATCCAAGAGCATCGCAACATGGGCTGTGCTCGATGTTGCCCTTGAATCGTTTCGACCGTCAAAGAGCCCCATTACCCCCTCTATAAGGGCGATATCTGCAGATCTGCTTTTATTGAAGAAGGTTTCTCTTACACCTTGGTCTCCCATCATCCATGTATCGAGATTATAAGAAGGCATCCCACATGCCCTCATGTGAAAGCCGGGATCTATGTAATCCGGGCCGATCTTAAACGGTTGTACAATATGCCCCTGCCTTTTGAGAGCGGCCATAAGGCCGATACTCACTGTAGTCTTTCCCGAACCGCTGTGAGTTCCTGCTATGACAAGAGCCCTAGATACCATCTTTCACCTCAGTCAAATCACCCCCCTCATCTCTCAATTCAAGAGTTTCTCTTTTTTGATCCCTGACCATATATCCCCTTGGCGTAATCATAAAATTCCCCCATTGAAAGGTCTGTGTATTTCCTATTATTACCGTACTTTGCATGTCAATAAGGCTTTGGAGCATCTTATTTAACGTGGTGATCGTTATGGTCTCATCATCCCTTGCAGCATTCCTGACGATCCCCACCGGGGTGTTTCCGTCTCTGTATTTGAGGACTGTATCCCTCGCCCTTGCAATCTGTTGTGTCCTCCCCTTGCTTTTCGGATTGTAAAGCACGATGACAAAATCGGCGGATGACGCTGCCTCAAGTCTCTTTGCGATAACCTCCCACGGGGTTAACAGATCGCTGAGGCTTATCGATGCAAAATCATGCATGAGGGGTGCGCCAAGCCTTGAGGCACTGGCATTGATGGCGGCTACGCCTGGAACAACTTCAAGTTCAATACAGGGCTGCAATCCACTTCGCAATGAAAGAATTTCAAAGACCAAGCCGGCCATGCCGTAGATTCCTGGATCCCCACCGCTTACAATCGACACATAACTGCCTGCAGAGGCAACCTCTACAGCCTTGGTACACCTGTGTTTTTCCTGCATCATCCCTGAAGAGATAACCTCCTTTCCCACAAGAAGTGGTCTGACTAGGTCAAGGTAGGTTTTATACCCCACGACTACCCCTGACGAGTCAATTGCAGCCCTTGCCCTGGGCGTAAGGTGATCCATACCCCCAGGACCTATCCCAACAATGTAGAGTTTGCCACTGCTAATGTTACATTCCCCCTTTTCTGTTTTTCGATAACAAGAGCAGAACGAGCCGACAAAATGGCAGATGGTTCTGCTACTGCCCTGGCGCCTGTGGCCTTAATAGAAGCCTCGGAACTCTTTACGTTCCTCACCCTATTGAGTTTCTCCTTAGGAAAAAAGTCGATTAGAAATCCGTGTCTCTTTGCAAAAGAGATTAGCCCCTTTTCTGTTTTTTTTAGGTCAATAGTAGCTAAATTTCTTATGGAATGTAAAGAAAACCTATTCGTACTGAAAACGCTTTCTATGACATCCACTATCTCTTTTTCTTCAGTGCCCTTATTGCATCCGATGCCAAGCACCAGGTTCCTCGGCCTGAGATACAATGCTTCGTAAGGCATTACCCTGTTTGTTATAATAAGCAAAGCATCCTTTGGAGAGGAGACCCTCGTCAATTCCTTTGGCAGTTCGTAGACGAGGCTATCTACGAATGCACTTACATTTTCTCCATTTACGATACGGGCACTCAGTCTCTTCAATTTCTCCCAGTCTTCCACATAGAGATCTCTCTCCAATGCCCATATGTCAAGGGCGGTCTTTTCATTCACATCCGATCCAGTGGTTATTACTGCATGAGCTTTGAGAAACCCCGCTATCTTTGAAGTTAATCTGTTCGCTCCCCCAATATGCCCGCTTAAGAGGCTTATGACAAACGCGGCCTTTTCATCAATGACTACTACAGCGGGGTCTATCTTCTTATCCCTTATGAGAGGGGCTATTACTCTTACCACAATACCCACAGCCATAATAAATACATAGGCATCGTAATGAAGCCATATCTTTTCCATCAGTACCGTTAAGGAAGAAAATCTCCGCACGTTTGGGTTTTTTCTATCTGATGAGTCGTAAGCATATATCTTTACACCGGGCAGAAATCCAGAGAGTCTTTCAGCCAGATCAAGACCAGCTTCCCTAAGACATATAACAGCAATACCAGCTTCCTGTATTTTTGATCTTCGGTGAATGTATCCAAATTTTGAATTACTCTCTGTATCCATGGCTGAATCCTTTATCATAGAGCCGTGATTCCCTGTTTACGCCCCGCATAAAATCACCTACAGCGATTATAGCGGTCTTATCTATGCCGGCATCTCTTACCTTTTGTGCTATGTCCTTCAGTGTTCCCCTTATAATCCTCTGCTGCGGCCACGTTACCCGTTCAACCACTGCCACAGGTGTATCCTCCGCATATCCGTTAAGGAGCTCAGAAACTACTTTTTCTATCTCATGCACACTAAGGAATATGAGTGTGGTTGCCCTTATCTCGGATAACCTCCTCAACGCCTCCTTTTCCGGTACCGGGGTTCGACCACCGAGTCTCGTGATTATCAAGGTCTGGGTTACCTCAGGCAGAGTAAACTCCTCTTTAAGTGCTGCAGCTGTTGCCACAGCAGAACTCACCCCAGGGATAATCTCATAGGGGATACCAAGATTGTCGAGCCTCACCATCTGTTCTTTAATCGCACCGTATATGCTCGGATCTCCCGAATGTAAACGCACGACTTGTTTGCCTTTCTCTATTTTTTCCCTCATTAATTCCACGATCTCATCGAGATTGAGCTTTGCAGAATCGAAAGTCTCTGCGTTCAATCCGTTCACAAGGGCAGGATTAACGAGACTGCCAGCGTAAATAATCACATCCGCTTCATTGAGAACTCTTCTGCCCTTGACCGTCAAAAGTTCTGGATCACCAGGGCCCGCACCTACAATCGTCACCCTACCCTTCATCTTTCCTCCCCATAAGAATAAATACCGGATTAAGCGCTGAAAGGTGGTTCATCCCTTTCAACCTCTTTGTTCTGGCTATAGAGACCTCCGTGATCTCAACTGAAAACCCTTCTGTATCAAGAAGTTTTTTCCCCATTGTCAGGGTTTCGATGGTTGTTGCATTGATCACAATCCTGCCACCCGCATTCAGGCTTTCTGAGACCCTTGTCATAATCCCTTCTAATCTTCCTGCACTTCCGCCAATGAAGACCCTGTCCGGATTCGGCAGATTCGACAACGCATCCGGGGCCTCTCCGTAGACAATCTCGAGGTTATGTGTAAAAAACCGTCTTTTGTTTTCAAAGATATGACAGACCGCCTCCCCCTCTTTCTCAATTGCATATACCATTGCTTTTGGGCTTACCCTCGCAGTCTCTATGGCTATAGAACCGCTACCAGAACCAATGTCCCATACGACGCCTTTCTCAGGTATACGGAGTTTATGTAAGGTTACTGCCCTCACCTCATCTTTGGTTATGAGACCCCGGGTATGTATTAAATCAGATTCTGAAAGCCCGAAGATATATGAAGGAATACTTACACTTCGCAAATTTAACAAGATCATTAAATTCAGATCTGAAAAAACCTCCTTCGATATGACGTCCAGGTCTGCTTCGGTAATATTCTCTTCTTCCATTCCTATATTCTCGCAAACAAATGCCCTGCAATCAAACCCTGCTTCAATAAGCATCTTTGCAATCCTGGCCGGTGTATTCTTGCTGTCTGTGAATATACAGACCCTTTCATGGTTGTGGATATCTGTCACAAGCTCCTTGATATCTCTTCCGTGAACACTGATAAAGAAAACGTCATCCCAGGGTTCTTTTATTCTGGAAAAGGCAAACTGCATACTCGATATCGCGGGGATAATCTCTATATTCCTCTTTCCAATCTCATTAAGAAGCCTTCTGCCTACACCAAAGAACAACGGATCACCACTTGCAAGGACGACAATCCCCTTTTTCAATCGGTTCCTTTTTATATAATCCAATGCATCATTAAGTGGGGATATTGGAAAAAAATCCTTTATTTCCCATCCTTCCTTGAGGATTCTATCGCGCTGTTCATTTGAGCCGATGACTATATCACAAAGAGAGATGACCTCTTTTATGCCCTCATTGAGCTCCTTTGCATCAATACCTAATATGTAAAGTTTATCCACTCGTAGCAATGACCTCCTTACCTTCATAACCAATGAGATAACACCTGGTTCTGATCCCGGAAAGATATGAATCGATATTTCGCCATGCCTCCTTGCAAATTCCCTGGATCAGTTCATCTCTTTTGTTGCGTTGAAGCCGTAAGAGGATATCCCGAGCCGTATTTGCGCCTTCTATGCTGAATTTGTCGGCAAGCCCCATCTCACCAAGAAGGGCAACAAGTGCCTGTACCTGGATAACTCCGTGCCTCACGTGTGTCTGGGGTATCCCCATAGCGATCTTTACCATCTTCGCCCACTGTGCACCAATGTGGACCTCTTCAAAACCATGCCTTTTTGCCTCTGTAATCGAAAATCTGATGTAATCTCCCATCATTACATATGCCTGCTGTGGCAACTGAAGGCAGTTCATCATCACCTTTTCACTGCTTCTTCCTGTACAGATCACAATCTGTCTTAATCCCACTGCTTGTGCCACGTCCATGGACATGCGTATCGTTGCACGCCAAGCCTCTGAAGACACCGGCTGCACAATGCCGTTGGTCCCGAGAATCGATATACCTCCTATAATACCGAGTCTCGAATTGAGGGTCTTCTTTGCAATCCTTTCTCCATCAGGGACCGATACGGTCACTTCAAGATCGGTAATCCTGGTTTTGGATTCGGATATCCCTTCCCTTACTGCCTCGTGTATCATCTTCATGGGCACCGGATTAATGGCTGGTTTGCCCACGGAAACCGGAAGACCCGGTTTTGTGATGACTCCGACACCCTGACCGCCTATAACGATGATCCGGGCATCTTCACCCTTCTTGCCCTTTATTTCCCTGACATCCACCCTGATCTCTGCCATATTGGTCACATCCGGGTCATCTCCTGCTTCTTTAATGACAGAGGCCCAGACCTTCTCACCTTTCACACCGGATCCATGGATATGGAAGGTAACCTTACTTCCGTTAGGAAAAGGCACATCAATACAGGTCGATCCTTGACAGGTTAACAACCGCAAGGTAGCGGCCTTTGCCGCTGCTGCTGCGCATGCTCCGGTGGTAAATCCGCTTTTTAAACCTTTTTTTCTTCTCATTCTCGTCGTATTCGTTACGCCTCACCTAAGCCCTGCAATCCTATAAAAGGCATCCATATCCATGTTTTCTCTCAAAAGCGCTGCGAGTTTATCATAATGCGCTTCTTTATTCTCTTTATACCTGAAAGGGATATGACCTGCGGTTTCGTCTTGTGAACCTATTATCATCCCTTTTGATTTGCCCACAGTTCTGATAAATTCTAAGCGAAAAGGATCATTATCGAATATTCCATGGATATATGTCCCCCAAACCCTGCCATCTTCAGAGAGGGCTCCATCACAGATAGAAACAGGAGATTTTCCCCTCTCGAAAATCTCAAACAGAGACCTTTCTTTTTCGCTGAATGTCCTCCCCATATGTATCTCATAGCCTTTTATTTCACCGCTCTGTTCAAAGAGACCGTTTGAAGGGTGGATCCTGGCCCGAATTTGACTCGTTGTTTTTTCCTTCTCTATCTTTGTTCTTACAGAGAGCAAGCCTATACCATTTATTCTGCTAAGCGATGACTCTATATGATCAGGATCATCCACATATTCACCGAGCATCTGATACCCTCCACAGATCCCTACAACAGTTTTTCCTCTTTTAAAATGCCTGTGGATATCTTCAACATACCCCCTGTCATGCAGATACCTCAAATCATCGATCGTGTTCTTGCTTCCCGGTATAATGATTACATCTACATCTCCGATGCGCTCACCATAACGAACATACTTCAGGTTTACATAAGCATCGCTTTCCAATGGATCAAAATCCGTAAAGTTCGAGATGTGGGGAAGGTAGATGACTGCCACATCTATTTTCCCGGTTCTCTTTACAGACTGTAAACGATCTACTGCCACAGCATCTTCCTCCTGGATGTAGATATCCGTGAAAAACGGTATGACTCCCAATACGGGGATCCTCGTTCTTTGCTCCAAAAGGTCGATCCCAGGTTGAAGAAGTGAGACATCTCCCCGAAACTTGTTGATTATAAATCCTTTAATCCTTTCTCTTTCTGTCTGTTCCAGCAGTTCCATTGTCCCTACTAAAGAGGCAAAGACCCCTCCCCTGTCAATGTCGCCCACAAGCACCACAGGGCAATCGGCAAGTTCAGCCATGCCCATATTCGCAATATCGTTCTCCCTCAGATTAATCTCTGCAGGAGATCCAGCCCCTTCTATGATGATGAATTCATATCTCTCTTTCAACCGTTCGAAACTCTCTTTGACAAATGCAATAGCATCTTTTTTAAATCCATGATACCGGCTTGCTGACATATTCTTGTATACCTTCCCATGGATGATAATCTGTGCGCCTATATCCGTATTCGGTTTTATCAGTATGGGGTTCATGTCTACGTCCGGTGCCAGTCCGGCTGATTCCGCCTGAACAACCTGTGCCCTTCCCATCTCTTTGCCATCTTTTGTGATGAACGAGTTCAATGCCATGTTCTGGGATTTGAAGGGGGCAACGTTATATCCGTCCTGCTTCAGTATACGACAAAACGCAGCCACCATAATGCTTTTTCCTACATGTGACCCGGTCCCCTGGATCATCAGTGCTTTTTTCTCCATAGTATTCCTCTTATCGATTCAACTCAGTCTTGCGGGTCACGGCCCGGATATCCTCAGTCAACTCACGTAAAACAGATGCACTCCATTTTGGGTCAAGATCGGATCTCAGATCCTGACTTGTGTTCAGCAAATGCGAAAAGACTCTTACAACACGGTCATTGACCCTTTTAAATACAGCCCTATTTTCAGACTCTCTTTTCCAGTAAACCGGCGAATGGGGGTTGTCCATCTCTTTGAGTACAGATTGGCAGATGGATGTTACAAGCCTGGAAAGCCAGGCAACCCTATAATCATCGTAAACCGGTTCGCCTTGAAAACCGAGGAAGCCTTTTGAGATGAGCCTCCCCTTTGCAAGTGCCCTATTATATCCGGATGTACCCTTGAATAAAATCTGTTGATGATGGAGGATATTAACGGTCCGATCCAATCGATCAAGCAGTCTGTTTCCCTTTAAAAATAAGAAGTTTTCTTCAATGTCGTTTACCGTGCTCTCCGGCTCGAACATGATGAACCCAAGCTCAGGCTCCAGACCCGCCTCTCGCACCATCTCAATAGAATCTTGGTTCTCTTTTACACTCGTATTCTTTCGGAGCCGGTTGAGTACCCCATGACTCCCGCTTTCAAGACCGATAAGCAGACTGGTCAGACCGGCATCCACCAATGCCTTCATCAAAGGAGAGGTGAGATCATCGGCACGCGTCTCCATACCGAAGGTTATGCCCAACTCTGATAACGAGCGGGCGAGTTCAAATGCCCTCTTTTTTCCTGCCTTGCCAGGACCGATGAAATTGGGATCCACAAAGTAAATATCCCTATATCCCTTGTGGACCAGTCCAGTCACTTCATAGACCACATCTTGAACAGAACGGCCCCTCCATGCGGCCTTTCCTCCGGTCAGGACCGGTATGGGACAAAACGAACACCCATTGTAGCAACCCCGGCTGGCCTGTACACAGATTGTCTGTGCATTTTGAATATCCGGTCTTAGAGGATAGGGGAGCCCATCGAGGCTAGAGATAGGATCACGGATTCCCAGCAGTACCGGTTTATCATGAATACGCACAGCCAGCCCCCTCAAACCTCTATCTATACCTCTCTCCATGTGGTGGGCAAGCTCCACGATCGTCTCTTCCGGTTCTCCTACAATCACATAATCAATAAACGGAAAATGCGTCATGATATCTTGCCAAGCCAAAGTCGGGAAAAAGCCAAAAAAACAGATCGGCACACCGTGATTGATTCGCTTCAAATCTGTTAGCATATCAAAGAGCAGATTGGTCTTCTCCCAAAAATACACGGCATGCACAGCAAGAAGATCAAAAGGGGCTTCGAGCAAATGCTTTTTGGTCTCGTCAAATGTCCAATTGATCGCATTTACTAGAGTTACCTGGAAACCCGCTTCCTTAAGACACGCTGCAGCGAATCCTGTCATCATACAAGAGCATATCGGTGCATTTGCAATGTCATTAAAATGGACAGACGAAACCTCTCTCGGATGTTCCAGTAGGGTAATTCGCAAACCTTTTCTCATAAAATCCCACTTCTGTATTGATACTATTGAATAAGGACAAGGCCCACGTATTTGACATAACCGTGATCTGATTTAACCGGTGCAATATTCAAACCTGCCCTTTTTGCAGTCGTGTAGACATCCACTCCACATGCCTCCATAGAAGGACGTGCCTTTTGTGGAAACCTGCATGGGGAGTCCGTCACACACTCAGGACATACAGGGCATGGACCTGCTCCGAAGGCCAGCGTCTTCGTGTAACCTGCCAGGAAAAGATGCCTCTCCAGTTCAAGGAGCTGACCATGAAACCTCTTTGCTGGGGGAATACCCTGTACCAATAAGGCATGCGTATATTCCAAAAGGATCTTTTTCATCTTCTCTTCATCCAGGGCATGAGGGGGGCAGGTATGGCAAAGGCCGTACCGTTGGCATCCAAACCTGCATTTGACCCTTACCCAAGAGCGAACACAGACCTCTCGCGTCTCAATCACCCGGGCGAACTCGAAACCCAACCGTCTTGCTTTTGCTTCGAGCATATCCAATCGGTTGATGGAGGTGCTTCCCTTTTTACCGCGCTTGGCCATTATAGCCCAGGTGTCCGAACAGAGCTGAAAGGCTCGTGTGTTTTGTAAACCCACATCCCCCAACATTGCTGTAAGCTTTTCTTTACTATAAATACGACCGTTATACGTATTTAGCATCATATGGAGGTCGTAAAGCCTTCCTTTTAACGGGTCAGTTCCATTTTCATCCAAAAGATAATCATGGATGAGCACCATGCCTTTTGAGCCAAGGCATCTCCTTGCAGTCTTAAGTATCATTGTTGCCTCTTTCTCGCTGTATACATGGAGGATATTCGACAGTATCACCAAATCGAATACACCCTCTTTTATGCATGGATGAAGGATATCCCCGGCAAGCCTTTTAATATGCGTCCATTCCCCAGGATCAGTGTAAAGCCTGCAAGCTGCTGCCAGTATTTCCGGAAGATCGAACAGCACGGCATCCGCTTGAGGCCAGTGCTTCAAGAAGGTTCTGCACCATGCCCCTGCCCCCCCTCCGATATCCAAAATATGCTTTGGAAATGTAACGTGAAGGGCATCTATATATTCAAGGACTTCTATGGCCTTGAAACGGGCCTGGACATCCATGGCTTGAACATAGTTAAAAACCCTCTTTTCATATGCATCATGGGGCTCGTCTGTGGGACGTTCATTTGCAGTAATGCCCTCTCTGATCCGGCTTGTCAATCTCTGCCAGTGTGGGGCTATGTAACGCCGATACTCTATGAAGTCTCCCATGTACTCATCACGTCCCGGCACGAGGTATCTATCCGCGAGGGGGCTGTTAGTAAACATCGTGTCAAACTCGACCATAAGGCCAAGTGCAACGAGTACGGCAAGGAGTCTGGCCAATCCATCCCGATCCCATCCGGTCTGTTTAACCAATGATGAAAGTGAAGAAGGACCCTTAGCCAGATACTTGAAGACATTCAACTCCATCCCCGTAAATAAGACCTCTGAATACCAATATGCTGTGGCCAGGTCCTCTAGATACTGGAACTCCTCATGGCCAGAGCCTGTGTCCTTATACGATAGTCTCATATCCGCCTCTTTTCTCCCTCAATCCAGGAGGATCAGGCCTTGCCCGTTCCCTCCAGCAAATGATCGAATAGTTCCGAGGAGCCCTTGTTAGCACAGAACTTCCCGCACATAGTGCATGCGCTGTTATCTCGGGGAGAGCGGCTATCCCGGATCGCCTTTGCTTCATCACTGAAAAAGGCTAACTCGAACTGTTTGTCCCAGTTTGAATCCCGCCGTGCCTTGCTCATCAACATATCCCTCATCCTGCCACGCTCTGGGTATTTTGCCATATCTCCGATATATGCAGCTACACGGGCGGTCTTTACCCCTTCCACTACATCCTGATCATTCGGCAGGGCAAGATGCTCGGCAGGTGTGATATAGCAAATCAGGTCTGCACCATATTGAGCACTATGAGCAGCCCCGATAGCAGAAGCCACGTGATCATAGCCGGCCATGATATCCGATGGGATCGGTCCCAGCATATAGTAAGGGGCATGGTTGCTCATTCGCTTTTGGAGTATGATATTCGCCTTGATCTCATCGATGGGCACATGACCGGGGCCTTCCACCATCATCTGGCAACCCATATTGTGACCGATCTGTGCAAGTTCGCAGTTGATCAGTAATTCCTGAACCATAGCCCGATCAAATGAATCATGAACAGCCCCGGAACGAAGCCCGTTGCCAAGGGACAGAACAACATCGTACTGTTTGAGTATTTCTACCACCCTATCAAACTTTTCATATAAAGGGTTTTCCTTGTTGTTAGCCATCATCCAGGCCATCATAGAAGTGCCTCCCTTGCTGACCAGTCCCCCGTATCGGTAGCCTTGACGCTCCAGACGTTCAAGGGTATACAGGTTAATCCCACAATGTACAGCCATAAACGAGATACCATCCGCACACTGCTTTTCGATAAGATCGAAGAGTAGCTCTTCATCCAGTTTGTTTGCGCTCCCGTATCGCAAGGATGCCTCGCAGAAGGCCTGGTAAAGGGGGACATTGCCCACAGGGAGGCTGACTGCTGCAAGGACTTCTCTTCGTACCTCATCAAGGTCTCCCCCTACGGACAGCTCCATAAGGGTATCTGCTCCGGCAGCCTCTGCTGCATGTGCTTTACGTACCTCTGCCTCAATGTCAATGATGTCCGTAGAGGTACCGATACTCGCATTGATTTTGGTGCGAAGCCCGAGGCCGATCCCTACAGTCTTATCTTTGCGATTCGAGTTTAAAGGTACTATGATTTGACCATCCGCAATACGCTGGCATACTAAATCTGGCGAAAGTCCTTCCTCTTTTGCCATCTCTTCCATGACAGGTGTTACAATTCCATTTTTCGCAAATTCCACTTGTGTCTGCATTTTTTCCTCCTCAAACGTTCATTCGTCAATATTCAGGTCCTGAAAAACCAGGTTCTCATAACGATTACTGCCCTTCACAACCTATTGCCACTCTTTAAAATAATCCTATCTCTTGATCGACAATAAATCGGAAGGACCTCCAGGCGGATAACATCTGAGGATTTGCCATCTCCACAAATGCGAACTGAACGGCAGGTCTTCTGACTCTCGGATCATCCTAGTTCCCTCTCCTTCCCCTCCCGCTTGTTGACGGAAGAGTGGCAAACTGAGGGTTTCGTCCCCGATCACAGCGGCGGGTCCGCGCCGGAATCACACCGGTTTCCCTATTATGGCTTTACATGCCACCGTTCAACCGTATCGGTTTATTTGTAAACGAACCACCTCCCTTCGTCAAGTCCTTTTCCTTTTCATCCGTAGAAGGCTCAGAATTCGTATGGAATAACATCAAGGGCATTCTTTATATGCATGCAAAATATCTCGACTATGTCCTTGCAAAAGCCCAGCCCACTTCTCTCGAATACAACTGAGATCTCATTTTGTTCAAATGCGGTCTTCCATGAATCATCGTCCCCTGCAAGGTCTTCTTGAAAATGAGTGCCTGCAACAAGCATAAAAGGGACTAAACGGGCTTTTTTGAATCCGGCTTTTTTAACATTCTCAACGAGCTTATCCTTTGATCCGTATCCTTCAATCACACCCACAAATATATTCGAACCGGTCCTTTCACAAAACATACGATCTAGTGCCATATAGGATGACCAGATGGGGTGATCCGTTCCATGGCCCACCAGTACAATAGCCTCGTCTTCAATGTCTGAGTACATGCTGCAAAGTCCCCGCACCACGGCTTCATAATCCTCAGGGCTGCTCAATAGAGGAAGGCCGATCGATGTTCTTACAGGGTTCTGCTTTACCTCCTCAACAAGACGGTAAAACTCATGCCCACAAAGAAGATGAAAAGACTGAACCACTGCCCAGGAATACTCCCTTTCTCTCAATTCTGCAAGAACCTCATAAGGGTGTTTCAGGTCTATGTTCATCCTCCACTTTATCCAGTCTTTCACCAACCTCGAAGAGTACGACCAGAGGATCTCGTGATCAGGAAAACGCTCCTTGCATATTTCATCGATAAAAGAATATGTTTCCATAGCCCTGGTGGTTGTGCCAAATGCAGCCATAACTATGGGTGTTTTCATAAAACGGTTCATCTGTATCTGAATGCCCCCAAAACAGCCAAGCCAATGATCATAATAACAAATAGGGATGCAAACCATTGTAGCCCAGAGGAAGAGATGTCCGTAGTTTCATCTTCCGTCTTGACTTCATCCATCTTATAGCCTTCAACCATTTCCAATTCACCTCCCCGTCTTGAGATGTCTTTCTTCTCGTTCGGATCGTTGCTGGGCTTCGCTTGTTCTATTTGATCAGGTATTTTGGTAAAGCCATCCGTCAAACTCTTTTGAAGTTCGATTCTCTCCTTGACCTTCTCAGTCAAAACCTTCCCCATAGCCTGTTCAATTGCAAGTCTGAACCTTTCTACCATTTCAGGCGACATGACCCCGGGTATGGAGATGATATTTAGTACCATCTGATTGAGAATCGGATTATTACAGGTATGATCGCAGCAGGCCACACCTTTTTCAATGACATTCACGGCGTATTCCACGGCCAGTTTCTTACTGATATTTTTATCGGCCTTCCAATAGTCTTTTCGTATGGATTCTAGCATACGAGCTGTGATGGACTGGTATGCCCAGGGATTTGCCTTGTTGAAGAATTCTTTTATTTCAAGCCCGTATTTGTCTTTGACGTACACCTCGTATGTCTGCTCCCACTTGGTCTTGTTTATGGCAAAAGGTGCGGTCACCTGCCAGCCCCACATATATTCTACAAACTTCTCCATTTCCCTCGCTCCAGCATAGTCTTCCCTTTTCATCCCCTCGATCCATTTGGGGTTGAGATAACGGGTTCGAAGCTCACGGCCTATGGTCTTGGTTATACCTTCTACTTCGATCCTGTCCGGTATCCTCTGCATGGTGATAAGGGTATCCGGTCTTTCTCCTCTTTCCTTCTTTACGGCCAGAGAAAGTCCCCCCAAATACTGAAAAACATCGTCATTGTCCATGGTACCGTAAATATTCGAGGATATGGAATGCATGGCCACATCCACACCTTTCAGGTTTTCTCTTAATAAATCCTTTGCCTCCTCTCCCCATTTGCCAAGGCCGAATGCATAGCCGATCCTGTTCTCATAAACCTTTACAATCTCTTCATTGGATTCCCAGATACCGGAATTTCCAGTCATTTCGCTGACCCCTGTTCCATAGGATCCTGGTCTTTCAGTAAATATCCTGATCTTAGAAAAAATCTCTGCCTTTTTTTCATCCATTCCGGAATTTATCAATCGGGTCTTAATCCTCGCATTATGTCTGCTGATCAGGTTTTCTATATCTCTTTGTGCACCCGCCTTTTGAACCGCCTTATCGAGAAAGAAAAGCATATTGGGAAAGAGATCCCGGTAGAGGCCAGAAGGGTTGATAAAGACATCGATACGTGGGCGGCCAAGCTTTCCCCCGGGTATTACCTTTGTGCCTATAACCCGGCCGACCTCATCCCATTTCGGTCTCAAACCCATAAGATGAAGGATAGTGCTCTCGTTAATTCCCTCATTTCTAATCGTCTCAGTTGCCCATAGCACAACCGCTACCTTTTCAGGGCAGCTTCCTTTATCTTCCAGACCTTTTTTGATAATCTGTATGGCTGCCTCTTTACCGAGGTCCCAGGCAGCTTTGGTTGGAATCTTGTTGGAGTCAAAGCCGAAAAAATTCTTCCCTGTGGGTATGGCGCCTATATTTCTTATGGGGTCATTCCCTTCGCCGGAGGGGATATAGCCCCCATTCAAGGCCTTAATGAGATGATCGATCTCTCTTGGCCCCGAACTCAAAAGGCCCTTTTTTACTTCATCTTCTCTGGCATCGGAGTTTCTCTTTATGATAACCTCATAAGTTTCTTTGAATGCCTCCCCCAATGGTGACACACCAAAAGTATGCATACCATAGGGCATGAGGTTTTCTCTCAGTTCGAGTAAGTAATGCTCTATCCTCTCCAAGGCATCTTCATTCAAAACCTTTATATCGATATCTTTGTTCAGTCCGATCTTTGCGATCAGTTCTTCTATTTCTCCCAGCTTTCCCTGTACTACCATACTCCCGAGAGAAACAGACCGGTTGTAACTGCTGATCATATCGTAGAGTATGGCATACTCATGATAAAGCCCTCCTTCTCTAACCGCAGGAGTCAGGTGATCGATAACGACGCCCCTTCCTCTTCTTTTCGCCTGGACGCCTTCACCCACATCATCCACGATATAAGGGTAGATATTCGGTATATTTGTAATCAGCACTTCAGGTGGGCAGGAAGGAGAGAGCCCCGTCTGTTTTCCAGGCAGCCACTCATGTGTGGCATGAGTTCCTAAATGTATCAGTGCATCAGCATGAAAGACATGTTTCAACCACAGGTAAGCTGCTATATATTGATGATGGGGATAGAGCGTGGGATCATGGTACAGCTTCATGGGATCGTCGCTCCAACCACGGGCAGGTTCAGGCATAATAAGGACATGTCCAAGTAAAATCGCCGGGATGATAAACTGACGATCTTTGATCATTATTGCGAAGTCTTCCACTGCTCCCCATTGATTGAGGACACCTCTTTTGAAATCATCCGGCAGCCCGACAAACCACTCCTTGTATCTCTCAATCGGGAGGCGGACAATAGACTTATTCTTCAACATCTTATCCAGTTCTCCGGGAGCCCAGCTTCCGATATTCCTGCCGTACTTCAAGACAAGGTCCTTTATATAACCTTCGTTCAGTGTATGATCCTTCTTGATATGATACTCTTCTTTTCTCATACGTTTCAAGATAAGCTCAAGACTCTTAAAGACATTCAGATAACTCGCACCCACATTCTGCCTTCCCTGGCTATGGTTGTAGTAAAGAATCGCCACTTTTTTGTTCTTATTTTCTTTTTTCTTCAGCTGAACCCACATCTTCAATCTGGGAATGATAAGTTCGATGTTTTCTTTAACGGGTCTGATAACAAAAAGGCTCCTGCCGGATTCCCTGTCGGATATCTCCACCTTTCCCGAGAGGGGACCAGGCTCGATCAGACCGGATACTTCCGGGTTTGCTATTGTCCAGACTACATCCATGGTGGGTATGCCGATGGGACTCTTGCGCCATTCATCAATCGTATTGGAGTAAAGGTTAATCGCATCGAAGACCGGGACATCAAGATCCATCAAGGCATGCCGGAGCTGATCATTTAAGGCAGAATAGAACTTCAAAGAGAAGGCCAAGACGAGATCGACTCTTGATTTCCTCCCCTTGTCCATCAAAATCGATGTGATCACATTATAATCCCTGCCAAAGCAAGGCAGAACATTGAACCCCCCATCTTCAAACCGCTTTATACAATAATCGATTGCAAATGATTGGCCTTCAATGAGGATGGAGGGAAAAAGCATCATTGCCAGCCACGGCTTTTTTTCATCATATCCTTTCCTGTCCGCATACCACCGGATGTACTCAACATAATCTGTAAAGAGTTGCTCTGCCTCTCTATGATAGATTCCGATTTCAGGGAGTTTCTCAACGTCCTGATATGTGATGGAGGGGGCAATCTCCCTGTTCGCCACTTTGCAGATGAAATTTTTAATATTCTTTACAGAGAGGTTTTTAAAATATTCCGCAATATCAGAATCAAATATAAACCCCTCTTTTTTCAGACCTTCATCATCCCGGGAACCACGAAGGGCATATACACGTTTTTTCCTTATCTCTTCGTTCTCTATCAAATATTCGCAGAGTTCACTCATCATGATATCAACGATGATGACCCTTGATGCCGCAATGAAATCCCTGGCCGATTTCTCCCTCTTTATATCTGTGTAAGTGAAGAACTTGACTTTGATGTCTTCAGGCAGGTCAAGTTCCTTAAACGCCCTGTTTACAAGATAGCTGTCACTGTCGATGGTCAGAAAGGATATGTTTTGGCCTATAGTAATCGAGGGAAGGATCAAAAAAGTCATAAAGATTACTGTTGTTATTTCGACGAAGGATCTATTCATACAGACTCATCTCATTTCATGGTAGACACCGTTTAATATTGCATTGAAGGCCATTTTTAAGACAGACGGAATATCATTCATCTCGACAAGATCCATTATTTCATCAACTCTCTTTCCTGCTATGTCCTGGGCAATCATCTTACACCACAGCTCATATGAGGAAAGGTCTTCAACCAGACCTTTTTCATAGTCATCACTCAATACCATAGCGGATTCAAGAAAGGATGCATAGCGGGAATCGAGGAGGACATCTTCGAGTCCACTCACAAGGCTACTCCTCTTTTCTTTGCACTCACAGTTCACTTGAGACACTAGGTCAAAAATCCCGACTCCTCTTTCTGTTAGACGTTGAAATACATTCCGTTCGGTTATGAGACCGTTTTGTTTGAAAATTGCCTCTTTTACACCCGCATAAACTGCTTTTGCAATCAGTTCACCCATCTTTGAATGGCCTCCGGTATTGTCAATTTCAACGCCTGTTCCCTGCACTACGATAATATTATCTGTTCCGGTTCCTGTGGCCTGATGAACTGTAGACGTATAAGTACTCCTTATATCCATATCCATAATGGCCGCAGTTTTAGCCTCGGTAGCGGAGATAATAGCCCTGGTCATGCTTCGTGGAGTGAGCTTCATGTTTGGCAAAATGATGATATTGATGGTGCCCGGTTCATAGAACCTCCCCTCGTCTCTTGACATCCTGACAGCATTTGATTCAACGCCGGCCGTTACCAAAGCATAGACCCCCATCTCCTTAAACGATTCTTTTTTGATGGTCAGATTATCCATATCAGCACCGGTAAAAAGAAAGCTGGCCTTGTCTTTTGATCTACCTATAACTTTATAGACCTTTGATCTTATCTCTTCTAAACCGAGTTTATGTCCGATCGCCCAGCAGGGAGGAGAGCTGTAGTGGTTACCAACCGATTCTATAGCTTTACGCCCTCCCTCAAGCGTTGAAACTATGGATAAGGGCATCTTAAAATCGACGATCAGGGTCTTGTTTAAAAAATCATAGATAGTGCTGTATAAGATACGGGCATCCTTTATGTAATCGAGGTCAATTTTGATCCTTCGTGAACCGGCAGTCTTTTCTTCCAAAACCAGCGCCCCTTCTTTTATGAACTCATCACTGTATATTCTTGATGAGAGCCATGAGATAAAATAACCGGTATTTGTTGCTGCTCTACAGGTAAGGTCACAGGGAAAAGAAAATATTTGGCTATCCCTCACTGCGTCCACATCCCTCACACCAGGTCGATCCGAGAATTTTTTTTCTATTGTACTGTTTTTACCGCACCAATAGATGACCTGTGGATTGAAGCGCATCCATTCCTCTTTTGTAATGTGTACTATATTACCTTTCTTGTTAAGCACCGGTGGAATACCGCCTGCAATCCTGATCATCTCATTCTGGAATGAATCGTCCCCAGGAACCAATATCGGATTATACCCCATAACCCGCACAACACGTTTCCGATTTGAAAGAGGGATTTTTGATACCTTTTTTAAGACAACCTCAATTTCACCTTTTATAGTAGCAACAATCCGATGTGCATTGTCTTTTTTATCAAATATCCTTCCCAACAAAAGGATATTCTTGTAACTGTCGGCTATGGACTCAGTTTCAAGGTTGATCAGTTGACATTTTCCATCGTCAAATCTTTCCATCACCTCCTTGTGTAATTTCGATACAAAGATGATCTCATGATCTATCTCTTCTATCTTTTCCAATGAAGGAGAAAAGAAGCCACCGACAATCTGTTTATTCTCTGCCCGGAATGAAAGTTTGCTACTGTGGTAGGTGATTCCAGTGAGTGTGTTCTCTGCGCCAAGCTTGAATATAATCTCGGTTACAGAGGGCACCAGGGAGACGACACGTATAGGACTTTGAGTGATAATAGTATGGTTTCCCATAGAATCGGTAAACTCTACCGGATAAGAAAACACAAGCGGAATCCTGTAGATTAAGACAAACAGGGCTATGAACAATATTTGGAATGCCATACAATTGGTTCTTTTATAGAGTTTCATATCTTTTACCTTTCTTTACATAATAGTATATTTTTTTTCATCTGTAGCCGTTCCCCTCAGATCAACATACATCGAGTCACATCCTATCAAGATATCGGACTAAGAATTACCTATTTTAGATTCTTTACTTACTGCAAGACCCTCTTTTGTAGTGGTCCTATAGTCAATTGCGAAAAGAGTTGCTCTACTCCGGCACATAGACCATTGTTCCATCTTCTAAACGGTATGCGATCCCCAACCTTTCTCCTTTGCCTTGAGCCTTCTCTTTCGTTACTTTGATAGACTTTATCTCTTTGCCTTTCTTTGTGATGACCTCCATCTGCCCGCTTTCATCCTTCTTCATAATGGTGAATTCTGATTTCTCAGAAAAAAGATCTTGAAGGTGATATGCGAAAAAAAGAGTAATGATCAGGCCCACGATAAAGACAAGTCCGATGTCGAAGAGGTTGGCCACCCCTGTCATAGGATCATTATCGCTGAAAGCTTGGTTTCCGAACTCTTTATTACGAATAGAGCTCCTTCTTCTTTTAAAATATTTCATAAGAGAGGTTCCTTATCCCAGCAGCTCAACTACTTAACCATTCAACAGCTATTTAACCGAATCCCCGGCTAAAATCTCTGTAGCCAGTTCTATATTTTTTATATCTTCTTCCGCCCATCTTCGTTTCACTGTATAGAAGAAAGATGAGATTATCCCCAGGGTAAGGCCAACTACCGTTGTCGTAAATGCTATTACCAGATCTGAAGAAAGCTTGGTCATATCTCCCTGTCCAAGGGCTGCCAGACCAGTTCCCATAGGGATGAGTGTTCCGATGAGACCAAGGGCTGGGGCAATCCTGACAAGCATACTCAACCAATCAATAGATTTCCATATCTTTAATATATTATCCTGTATATAGTTTTCAATCTCAATCTCGGATGTTTGATTACTCCTCTCAATAAATGCTTTAAGATTATTAATATACTTATTGACCCTGTGAGACAAAACACTTATGTATCTTCCTTCTTTTATAATATCCGGAAGATCTTCAGAGGCATAATCTTTTAATCTGACCCTTTCAAACCACTCGGCAAAAAAACTGCCGGAATAAATCAGTATAAATAATGTCAGCATGACAAGGAGAAATAAAACAGGATATAAAAGAGAAGAAGCGATAATGTAAATAAATGTCTTTAAAAGTGCACCGATGTCCAATTTAGTTCCTCCTTATTTTTCGTTTCATTGAAAAGAAACCAGATAAAATTGAGCCGATAATAACTATTAGGTATAGAGTAAATTGATGAGCAGTAATAGGGTTGTGTTCACTTTTGTATGTTGCTAACCGGTATATTTTATCCAGATCTGAAAATTGCGGCATAATAATGACGGAAAGAAAGAAATAGATTGAAATCGTCAGCATGAGGGAGCCAAGAATCGCCTCAGGTGTTGAGTCAGATAGGGCTTTCCATAAACTCATTATGAGCATGGCAACAATGTTAATGATAATAAATCCAGCATAAGTGGATAAAACGGCCAACTTGACGGAATCAGGAAAGAAGGCGATAAGAAAACTTGCACTAAAAAAAATGACTGTAATGCAAACAGGGCATGGGATGACCATTAAAAGCCATGCATGTGTTATATGTTTTTTGATTTTTTGTCTTTTGACAAGAATAACTCCCCAAATAAGAAGCAAAGAAGCCATAATCATATGTATGAACATACCTGACTTAAAAAAAGTCTGAATAGATTCAAAATAGTTTATTATATCTATTTTTTGTAAAATTAAAGATGAAATCATAAAAATAAAGAGATAAATAGCACTGTAAATAAGGAAAAATAGCAGTCTGAACTTTAATCTTGTTTCCCGTGAAAGGAAATAGTACAGGCCCACACCGTTCTTGAATGCAAATACACCAATGGTAAAGATTAAACCGATAATTAGACTTTTAAGTTCCATATATATCTCCTATAAAAATGCTTCGCCCCCGTTCTTTATGCATATATTCTCCTCTACTTCCTTCGCCTTGCCCCAAAAACAAACAATCCGATGATAAGGATGATAAAAATGGATGCAAACCACTGAACACCGTAAGAGGAAAGATCTGTTGTTTCATCTTGTGACTTCACTTCCTCCATCTTATACCCCTCAATGAAGTCTATTTTATCTCCGGGCGTTGGATATGCTTTTTGTCTCGAAGATGTTTTAGAGAGTTCATCAGAATTTTCCGATGATCTTTCTTTAAATCCCTCTTTAAGCCTGTTTTGCAAATTTTTTCTGTCTGAAATCTGCTGTATCAGGGCTTTACCCACAGACTGTTCAATGGCTAATTTGAATTTTTTTACCATTTCAGGTGACATTACACCTGGAAGTGAAATGATATTGACTACCATCTGGTTTAATGCCGGGTTATTACAGGTATGATCACAGCATGCCACACCCCTTTCAACCACATTCAAGGCGTACTCGACTGACAGCTTACGTGTGATCTTTTCATCAGGCTGCCAATATTCTTTTCGCACAGCTTCCAACATCCGGGCTGTTATCGACTGGTAAGCCCAGGGGTTTTCTTTATTGAAAAATTTCTTTAGTTCCATTCCATATTTATCTTCCACATAAACTTCATAGACCTGTTCCCATTTGGTTTCATCAATAGCAAAGGGAATGGTTACCTGATGTCCCCACATGTATTCCACAAATTTATTCATCTGCCATGCCCCGGCATACTTCTCTTTTTTCATCCCCTCAATCCATTTAGGATTCAAATAGCGGGCGCGCAGCTCCTCTCCGATAGTCCTTTCAATATCCTCAATATGAGCGGCATCAGGATCGCCCTGAATGGAAAGAACAACATCGGGATATTCTCCGCCCACCTTCTTTACGGCCAGGGAAAAAGCGCCCAAAGATCCATAGACGCCATCAACATCAAGAACTCCAAAAAGGTTGCTTGATCTTGAATGCATTGCAACTTTTACATCCTCAAGATTCTTTTTATAAACGGATTTAAGCGATTTGCCCCAAACACCTTTTCCATATCCAAAGGAAACAAAATTTATAAAGACATCGGCGACATCTTCGTCGCTTTCCCAAAGGCCGCTGGCCGGAATAAGATCTTCTACTTTCGTCCCATAACTGCCCGGCCTGGCCGAAAAAATCCTTATCTTGCTTAAGTTCTCCGCATCTTCTTCACTATATCCTTTTTCTACAAGATAACCCTTTATCTTCCTGCTGTGTTTGGCGATAAAATTTTCCACATCCTTTAACTGGCTCGCCTGACGCACTGCTTCATCCAAAAGCAGAATAAGATTGGGAAAATTGTCTCTAAAAAGTCCTGAAGACTGAAGATGAACATCTATCCTTGGTCGACCAAGCAGCTTTCCTAAGATAGGCTCAACCCCGATTACCTTATTGTTTTTATCCCAAACAGGCTTCATTCCTATAAGATGAAGGGCCGTCCCTACCTGAGTTCCTTCATTACGCTGAAGTTCTATGCTCCAGAGAACAAGTCCAATTTTGTCCGGATATTTTCCCTTTTCCTTCAAAAACTTGTCAACCATTTCTTCAGCCTGTTTTTTCCCCAGGGCATACGCATCTTTGGAAGGGACTTTTGCTGCATCAAAACCATAAAAATTTTTCCCTGTTGGAATAGCTTCAGGATTTCTCAAAGGGTCATTTCCTTCACCTGAAGGAATATACTTGCCATCCAGTCCGGCAATAAGATTGTCTATCTCCAAATAACACATACTCAGTTTTTTCTTAATTTCATTCAGATCAAGCGTTTCATTTCTATCCTTAATCAACCGGCCAAACTCTTCCAGTGCCTCCCCTTCCGGGGAAACACCAAAAGTATGCATACCATAAGGCACATTAGCTTCCCCCAAATCCAACAGGTAATGCTGAATCTCCTCTACAGCCTTTTCATTTACTTCTTTTAAAAGAAGGTCTTTGTCCAGCCCAAGTTTTTTCACCACCGTCTCAATTCTTTTGAACTTCTGTTCAGCCAGTTCGCTACTTCGGGTGAGAGCATCGTTATATTCATTAATAATACCTGCCAATTCAATATACTTGTCATAAACTCCCGCTTTTTTCATCGCCGGAATGAGATAGTCAATCATTACACCCCTTCCCCGGCGTTTGGCTTGTACTCCTTCGCCGATATCATCTATAATATAGGGGTAAAGATTGGGAATATCTTGAATAAGAACCTCAGGTGGGCAGGATCGGCTCAAGCCGGCCTGTTTGCCAGGAAGCCATTCATGAGTGCCGTGTGTTCCTAGAGAGACTATGGCGTCTGCCTTGAATTCATGCTTCAGCCAAAGATAAAAGGCGGTATATTGATGATGAGGCCAGAGTTTAGTGGAGTGATATAGTTTCATCGGGTCGTCACACCAGCCCCTCGTCGGCTGAGGAACAAGGATGACATTGCCCAGGTTTACATAAGGAATGATGACCTCCTTATCCTTGATCATAATCTTTGATTCTTCCACCTTGCCCCATTCGGCTTCTAATTTCTCCATATAGCTTTCATCTATCTTCTTATACAATTTCAGATAGTTGGCAACGGGCAGGCGAACTACCCTTTTTGTCTTAATCAACTCATCAAGTTCACCTTGAACCCAAAAGCCGACATTACGGCCGCTCAGCAGAACAAGGTCCTTGATCTCTTCTTCTGAAGGAAGTTTTCCTTCAATGGTATAACCTTCCCTGTGCATCCTCTTTAAAATCTCTTCCAGACTGCGGAAGACATTAAGGTAAGTTGCTCCTACATTCTGCTTGCCAGGGGAGTGGTTCCAATACATAATGACAACCTTTTTATCTTTGTTCGGCTTTGTCTGGAGGTTTCTCCATCCCTTTATCCGCTTGATGAAAAATTCAATATTTTCCTTGATGGGCTTATACACATAAACCTTTTTACCGGTCTGTTCTTCTTTTAAGACCGCCTTTCCACCTAAAACAGAAGGCTCGATCAATCCATTTAATTCAGGAGTGCAGATAGCATAGGAAATCGCCATCAACCCAAGACCCTGGTCAGATTCTCTCCACTCAGAGATAGTCCTGTAAGGCATTTTAACAGCATTCAAAAGCGGAACTCCCAACTTTTTAAAGCTTTGTTTTACTTTTTCATCATTACTGTCAGAAAATTTGAAAGAAAAAGTCGCAACCAGATCAACTCTTGATCTTTTCTTTTCATCAAAAAAAAATTTTTCAACCGCAAGGCAAGACGGAAAAGAATAAACAGGAAGGACATTGATACTGTTTTTTTCCAAACTGTGAACAAGGGAAGTTATAATTTCTCCTGTCTCCCCGGGAAAGGCAAAGACTCCATGATCGGGAATTCCTACCCAGAAACCATCTTTTCTAAAAAATCCTTTCTCTTTGTACCATGAAAGATAATCTTCAAAATCCGCAAAGATTTTACTACTCCGAGGATGAAAGATGCCCATTTCAGGAATAATCTGCGGTTCTGCATAATCGACATCAAGCCCGCAGTCACGGCTAAGCAGAAAAAGAAGAAGATTCTTGATGTTTTTGCTCGTCGGAGAGCTATAATATTGTTTTACTTTGGGGTCGGAAATAATCTTTTCCGGCTCTTTTGGCACACTGCAAAGACCATAGAGTTTTATCTTTTTATAATCAACATTTTTCAGGGCATAGTCTTGCAATTCCCGACCCATATCATCAACAATAATAAACCTGGATTGAGCAACATTTTTTTGTTCAATCTTTCCGTTTTTCAAATCGTCGGTAGTGTAAAAATATATGTTATATTTATCAGCCACTTCAGGAAGTTTGTTCAAATCAGAAATGGCCTGGCTCACTTTATAAGTAGCATGAGGATGTATAAGGAGAGTGATATTACCTTTTTTCTGAGCAAATGCCGGAGAAGATATTAAATGGAAAGATGCCAAGATAGAAAGAAAAAACAAAGTTATACGCATCCACATTACCCTGTTTTCCGGCTCCCGGCTTCTGACTTCTGATATCTGATTTACATGTTTACTCTTACAGCACATAGATCATTCTCCCTGTTAATCACCTGGTTAAATCTTTTCCAGAGATGCCGGCAACCAGCGCGCCGAAGGCCCTGTCCATCACAACCGGCAATACGCCAGTAGAAGGAATGTCTTTGGGGGTAAAATCCGAACGACTCGACAGCCTGGCGGCAACCGAACAACACATTTCATCAAAAAAGTCCAACTCCTTGATAAGACCTTTTTTGTAGTCATCGCTAATAGCAAACGCGGATTCAATGAAAGATGCATAATAGGGTAACATCATCAGCTCTTCGAGCCTGGTTACCAGCATCTTTTGATCGGCTTCAACATAATACAATTGAATAATTTCCTCGAGGCTCAACTTTCTATCAGACAATCGCTGAAACAGGTTACGATCCGTCTTGAGACCGTTCTGCTTGAATATAGCTTCTGTTACCCCGGCATGTACCGCTTTGGCGATCAGTTCACCTATTTTGGTGTGTCCGCCAGCATAGCGTTCAACCGGTCCTTCGCCCTGAACTACCAGAACGTTATCGGTACCTGTACCAGTGGCACGAAAATCCAAGGGATTATAGGAACTGCGGATATCCATGTCCGACAAGGCGGCGGATTTGGCCTCTGTAGTCGTAACAATAGCTCGCTCCATGGCATTGGGAGCCAGTTTACGGTTGGTCAGCAAAATAATATTAATGGTACCCGTTTTATAATACACTCCGGAATCTTTGGACATGCGCATGGCATTGCCTTTAACGCCTGCCGTAACAAGAGCCGCTACTTTTATATCTTCAAAGGTCTCTGTTTTTACGGCCAGATTGCTCATGTCGGCTCCGGTCATCAAGGTGGCAAATTCATCGCTGGAAAAGCCCAGATTGTTACTGATAGCACCCCGTACCTGCTTAACACCATAGGCCATATGTCCCAGACTGGCCGGCATGGGAACAAAGGTGTTGCCCACAGCTGAAACAGAGGACAAATTCCCCTCAAAAGTTGAGATCAGATCCTGAGGTCTCTTGAACCGAACTACCAACGATTTGTATTTTGCATCCGACACCCTATGTTTGACAATCTTGGCATAATCAACATAAGCCAGATCCAGAGGCAGCGGCCTGCTGTCAAGAATCCCATTTTTCAAAACGGCTTTCTCAGGGTCGGCAAAAAAGTCCAGGTACAAAAACGCTGCCAGCCACTCGACAAAATCACCCACCCGCGTGGAGAGCTGGCAGGTCAGATCACAGGGGAACATTGTGACAAAACCAGTTCGCACCGCGTCCACATCTTTCCACCCTTCCCGGTTGAGTATAGATTCTACGGCTTTTTTGTTCCGGTGACATCCGTAGACCACCTGAGGATTGAACTGCTGCCATTCTTTCAAATTAATGGAGACGGCGAATCCATTCCTTCCCCACTTTGGCGGGATTCCTCCAGCTGCTGCAATCATCTCATTTTGAAAGGAATCATTACCGGGGCACGCTAATTCATCTCCAGCCATCACCCGGGCCACCCGTTTTCTTTTATGAAGCGGTATGGCCGCCAATTTGGCCTTTACCAGGGCGAGTTGATCCCGGTTGCGTTGAATAGTGGCCGCCGCTTGGACCTCACAATCAAAAAGCCGGCCGAGCATTTCCATCTCGGAAAACGCTTCTTCTATTTGCACAACCTCCATAACCATCAGCTTGCAGCCGCCATGTTTAAAATAGTTCAGAACTCTCTTATGAGAAGGCGAAACAATAATCAGGTCAGGATGACAATCAGCAATCGCTTCAACATCAGGGTAAAAATAACTCCCTACATTTTTTTTTTGAATGCCGCAGTTTAAGATCAAATCCTGACGCGTTAATCCCGCAAGGACATGGCCCTGTCCGAATGATACAATCATCTCGGAGATATAGGGCACCAGGGAAACCACCCGTTGCGGTTTTTTTGCCACATGCATCCTATTTTGAAACGCATCGGTCACCGTGATGGGAAAAGTTGTGCCAAAAGACGGTATCGGCACCAATAAAATCAATCCGGCCAGAAAAAGGCGTAATCTGAAAACAAAACAATCTGAACTCATCTTTGAAACATCTATTTAGAATCTTTCCCGAGGATCAACCTGCAGCCGCCGGAAAAAAGATTAGTAAAAAAAGCCTCACCTAATTTATCAATAAACGTATTTCAGACCGAGATAAAACGATCTGCCTGGCATAGGATATCCTTGCACAGCGGCATAGGTCTCGTCAAAAAAATTTTTTATTTCAGCTTTTATGGAGACATCGCCGTATTTTTCAGAAAAAAAGAGTGTTTTAGTAACTGTCAGATCAGCAACAGTATAGCTTTTAAGCGTGGTTTCTCCAGTGCCTTCATAGTCGGTGATATCCTGTTCGTCGATATAGGCAAAATTCAGCCTTGATACAAATCCAATGTTGGGATTGGCAAAACAAAGACCATAAGATGCCGTCCATTGAGGCGTGTACAGAAGGTCTTCATCCTCTTCTTCATCTTCGTATTCGGTAAGGCAGGTAAAAGAAGCATAAGGTGAAAGTTCACAGTTCCAGTTAAAAAAAGCGCCGATATCAAATTGCAGCGCACCCTCAATGCCGGAGATTTTGGCGCCATCGACGTTCTCATAACGAGTAACATCATCAACAGGGTCGTACGCATAAGAAATTTTATCTTCAAAGTCAGTGTAAAAATACGTTAGATTGCCGGAAACGGATTTTTTTGAAAAATCGAGGCCTATTTCATAGGTTTTGCTTTTTTCCGGATCCAGGTCGGGGTTCCCTGACCAGATACCCCAACCCCAGGCGCTATAGTCATCATACATATAGAGTTGGTCGGCGGTGGGCATAAGGAAGGCTTCGGCATAATTAACACGGATACTCAACCCGGGAATAAATTTATAGGCAGCGCCCACACTACTCGACCAATTGGTTTCATTCGTGCTTTGGCCGTCATCACTTTCAACATCATACCAATCATGACGTCCTCCTGCGGAAAGAACCAACTTATCGTCAAAGAGTCTGGTTTTGGCCATGAGAAACGCCGCAGGATTATCATACGTGTTTTCGCCGTCGAATGTATAGGAATTCGTAACTTCATAATTTGTCCAATCAAAGCCTGTGGTGATATGAGCATGTTCCCTGTTGAATGTTAGTTGAGCTTGAATCCCCTGCTGATCCGTATCCCTAAAGTATTTATGCTTGCTGCCATAATTTTCAGGATCAAATGTCTCGTACTCGTCTTTTCCATTAAAATAGCGCAGGTTCCATATCATAAAGCCATCAGTTGTTTGACCGTCATAAACAAGGTCAACAGTATTGATTGCATGGTCGCCATAATCGTCTAAATCGTTCTGGCTCAAATAGTCTGGATTTCCAATCCCCTCGCCCTCATAACCGGTATAGGTTACTCCGATTCGGTTATCGGGTACAAACGTCCAGCCTGCATTAACACTTATACTATCCTTTGAGTCGAACCCTGTGTTGTAATATTTGTCTTCCCAGGCAGTGTTATAGTCCTCCTGGGATTCTGACGATGTGTTGAAGGAAAAATCAAAAATCTTAAATTGTCCTGAGGCACCAGCTGCAACTTTCTTATAGTTCCAGCTCCCCAAGGTTCCTTGTGCATATAAAGAAGGCTCACCGGCGCCTTCTTTGGTAATGACATTAATAACGCCGCCCATAGCCGAAGGACCATACTGTACCGAGCCGGGACCGCGGATAATTTCAACTCGCTCGACGTTATCCAGCATAATTTTTGCCAGATTGCCCGTTCCGGTTCGTCGCCCGTTAATCAGGATGAGTATATGACTGGCCAAATCGTTGCCATGTGTTTCTGTCCTGAAACCGCGAATTTTCACTGAAACCAGTGAGTTTGGATATTCTCGAATCATAAATCCTTGTTCAGCTAGCAGATCACCCAAATCACGTGCAGAGGATTGCTGGATCTCTTCTTCAGTCACAACGGTAATATTGATAGTCATATCCTCTTTCTCTTCTTCTACTCTCCCGGCAGTTACTACTATCTCTTTCAACATTACTAACGACTTTTTATCTATTTGTTCATTTTTGGCCAGACTCGTACGCGGAAAGGCCAATAACGCTATGAGCATAACTAAAATTATTAACTTTTTCATTCTAAACCTCCTTTACTTTTCGGAGGTCTCATGGTAATCTTTGTTTGTTAGATTAACCGAGTCTCCATTTCAGGCTCTAGGTTAAGACTGATAGACAGAGCGGGACTTTAGCTTGGCGGCTTTCCCGCTCTGTTTCACATCATTTACAAAGCCGAGAATCACGGCCTACGAGTTTATGTTTTAATGTCTCCAGGCTTCATCTTTTATCACATGTCTTCTTTTAAAATATCTCATCATCTTTTCAACGTGCGCAATAACCCTTTTCGAAGCCTCTATAAACGATAAGTTGCTTAGCTCATTCTATATGGTGATACCTTCTCATCGATGTCCATTAAACTCGAGGTCAAGAGGTCTATCTAAGAGAAGTCTATGAGAGCATATTTACACCCAAAATAAAGATCAAACCAACTGCCATAAGGCTCATAATTCGAAAGCCCTGACTCGCTACGATCAAATAAATGCCGATACCAGGACTGAAAATCCCCATATAATAGGGCATCTGATGCCGCAAAGCCCTCACCGGTGCAGCAATAATATTTCCCAAAAGGAGCGCTAATACTGTCTGAAAGATATCCATTGTGCCTCTATCCAACATCGCACCTGCAGCAGCATATCCAGATTTTGATTCAGCTACCAGACTGAAGATAACAACAGTGACTGCCTCTATGGGAATAAATGTCGTGTTAATGCTCTGTGCCATTGATCTTCTCAGCCAAAGGAAAAATCCCATATCGGAGATCAGTATGATGACCAGATAGACCGGTAAGATGATCAAAAGTATGTTAATCAATCGCGACCTGAACTTTTTACTCGTTTCTTGTAATAACTGCTTTAAGCTCTTATCCTGTGATGCCTTTTTATTGTAATCTACAGGTGATTGAGAAAGCATGAAATGAGTGTAGGTCAGTACAGATCCCAGTCGAAAAAGAGCCGCTGCAAATGTGAGGAGAATATAAATGAGTCCCGCTTTTCCTAAAAGTGGCAGTAGTATAAAGAAGGTTGTAGGCAAATGGAGAAAGAAGGAAGGAAAGGTATTCAATAACACGGCAAGGATCATCTCATTTCGGCTTATACTACCTTCTTTGTGAAAAGACATAAGCATAGCAAGTGAGGTAACACCGGAAAAGAAAGCCGTAGTGAAGACCGCCCCCATTTGAGGAGAAAGATGCCCCCAACGCATAAATGGGCGGGCCATTACAGCCAACCTGTCAGTCCATCCAAAATTTTCTACAATCTGACCGACAAAAAGACCGATAGATATAAACCCAGTAAGCCGTATCATAGGCCAGATCAGACTTTTCCATAGTATCACCGGATTCTTGAAAAGTTCTACAGTATCAAGGACGCCACTCAATAAGGCCATGAGAGCAAATCCGGTTATGGTGGCCAAAAAAAAATAGAGAACGACAGGGGGCTTCCTTTCCATTTTAATCCCTTTTTCGTATCAGAAGGAGAGAAAGATAAGATAGGGCCGTATCAGGAAATTCTTTAAGGTCTCGGATGACCTCTTCTCCATCCAGCCCACAGCGCGAGATGAAAATCGATCTATCCGTCAAGTCTAACTTATTCAGGGTATCGATGATGCCTCTGTGGTTACGGTAGACTTTCAGCATTACCAGGTTATCCGTATGGTGTATTGCTTCTTTTAATCTTTCCGCTCCTAGGGCACCTGAAATAACAGTAAAGGACTCTTCCCCCTCAGCTAAAACGTGGCCTACAGATGCAGCGGCCGCATGGTATGAAGTGATGCCGGGGACGATCTTAACAGGAACATTAGGGTAACTTTCCTTTATGGTTTGCATAATATATCCAAAGGTACTGTATGTCATGGGATCTCCAAGAGTGATGAATGCAACATCTTTACCTTCTCTTACTGTATCTACCACTCTCGCGGCATTATTTTGCCATGCACTTTCGAGGTGCTCCTTGTCTTTGGTCATAGGAAACCCAAGGGATTCAACAGACACACCCTCGGCAATATGTGGGGATGCGATGTCCACGGCCAGTGAGTAGCTGTTCTTGGTAGAGGCGGGTGCAAATACAACCGCCACTTCCTTTAAAATCTTTGTTGCTTTTACTGTAATGAGTTCAGGGTCTCCTGGTCCCACCCCTATACCGTAAAGGGTTCCGCACTTCATCTTACATTGGCTCCTCATATTCATTTATTGGTTAAAATCACTATTGACTTAACTCAGCAAAGGCGGTCATACTTATAACGTGTGCAATTGTTTGAGCGCTATAGTGAGCGTTAAGAAAGAACAGGAGATTGCTTTTTAGTTGTGAGTCTTTTATAATGTACATCTGTGACTGTCTCATACAAATGATCAATACTATTCTTTCTTAACGCTCACTCACTAGAGAGTTTTGCACGGGTTATAATGTGATTGCCTTTGCTGTAACCGATTTTTACTGAAGGCAGTCAATACGAATTTTGATTAATTATTACAGTCTACAAACCTGTCAGCGTATAAGAGCTTGCTTATTTGGTGTATCCCTTCTAATAATCTCATGGTAGGGCGTGACACGATCTCCTCATCGATTATATAGACCTCCCTGTCTCGTACCGCCTTAATGGCCTTAAACCCGCCCTCCTGTAAAATAGACTCTACCATTGTATGGTTCATCGTCCCTCTTTGTGCAAGATAAACGTCTATTTCATTTGCATGAGATAGGATACGCTCTTTCCCATAGGTCGCAATATTTGTTCCCCTTACAGCCTTTGCATCATCCGCAACATTTATTCCTCCTGCTGACTTCAATGCAAAAATAGCGATTGAAGATGGAGAGAAGGTCTTCATCTTACTGTGAATGGCCTCAAAATAGACCCTCTTTCGCTCAGTAAAGGGAATAGCTTCCACATATAAATTGATCCAGGAAAGTCCCTGTTGAAATCTTTCAATCATTTCTTCAGCTTGTCTTTTTTTCCCGGTGAGCATTCCCAGTTTCTTCCAGTATAAAAACATCTCACTCACAGTCGTCGGCTGCAAAGATATAACCGTTATCCCGGCTTTTTGGAGTTTTATGACCAGGTTTCTATATCCTCGGGCGATCATTGGCCTTATTATGATCAAGTCGGGATGGGCTGCAATGAACTTCTCAGCATCATCATGATAGCTGAATGTCGGCTTTTTTATTGCCTGAGGCGGATAGACCTCGTTTTTCGATACCCCTATTATTTCTCTGTCAAGACCGAGAGAAAAAAGATTCTCCGTATGTGCACCGTATAATGAGATTATCCTTTTAAATGGCTGTTCAACGATGATCTCCTCATCCGGCATATCGACAAAACCCAATACCTTCGCATACGCATGAAAGGAAACTACCAACAGAAATACGATAACGAACACACCGACGAGCTTTTCCCTCATCTGTGTCTTATCCTCCTAAATACCACCTGTTTTGAATTTGAATACCGGTCAAAATAGACCCTGGAGTTCACCTCAAAGACATCCTTTACATTCTCTTTGTTTAACACATCATCTGTGTCCCCCTCGCAAACAATTCTACCAGATTTCATAAAAATTAGTCTGTCACAGTAGATTGCAGCGAGGTTCAGGTTATGCAATGCTGCAATAGCGGTTCTCTTTTCAATCTCCACTCTATCTGTCACAATATCGAGGATGTTTAAGGTATGCTGAATATCCATATTCGATGTGCTTTCATCCATTATCAAAACAGGGGTATCCTGTGCAAGGGCCCTTGCAAAGACTACCCTTTGCTTCTCTCCTCCACTCACTTCAGTAATACATCTGTCATGGAGTCTATCAATCTCCATCTTCTCCATTATCTCATCCACTATCTTTATGTCTTCGGCTGAAGGAGAAGAAAACCTCTGGATATAAGGATGCCGCCCCATAAGCACGATCTCGTTAACGGTAAAGGGAAAGTTGATATAAAAATCCTGTGGAACAAGGGCTATCTCTCTTGCCAGTTTCCTCCTGATGTATCTCTTTATATCCAGCCCTAAATACTTGATTTTCCCTGATTCGGGAGGTCTGTTCCTCACCAGCAAATCGAGAAAGGTCGTTTTACCGCATCCGTTGGGCCCCACAAGACCGTAAAACTTTCCCGGTTCTATGGTCAGGCAAAGATCATCTAGAGTTTTGTTTTTCCCGTAATAGAAATTGACATTTTTGACTTCAAAAACCGTCTTTCTATCCATGACCTCTTCCGATACGCCCCTGTTTGAAAATGTAACAAAAGAAGGGGCCTCCGATAAGGGCGGTCAAGACACCTATCGGTATTTCCTGTGGTAAAACAGCCCTTGTGATCGTATCAGCGCAAAGAAGCAAAGTGGCGCCAACTAGGGTTGCAGAAGGAATTAACCTTCTATTGTCCGGTCCCACAAGGAAACGCATTAAATGGGGAATAATCAGTCCCACAAAACCGATGATGCCTGAGACCGAAACACAGATCGCAGTGATCAAGGATGCTGTTACCAGAAGGATTATCCTCACCCTATTCGTCTCAATGCCTAAAGAAGCAGCTGATCGGTCACCCAATGACATTATATTAAGATCACGGGCATAGTAGATGGAGACTACGAATCCAATCAATACAAAGATGAAGGTCAAAAAGACATCAGCCCAGGTCTTTGAACCAAAGCTCCCCATCAACCAGAAGATTATGATTGAGACCTGCTCATCGGCCACGTATTTTAAAAAGCTTATACCTGCGGAGAGTATTGCAGCCACGATAATCCCTGACAATATCAAACTGTGAGAAGATGCCTGACCATTAAAAGATGAGAGAAATATCACTGCAAACAAGGTAGCAACCGCTCCTACAAAGGCAAATAACGGGACAGAGCAAATTTCCAGAAAGGTTATATCTAAAAGCAGGGCAATAGATGCCCCAAAGGCCGCTCCAGCGGATATGCCGAGAGTATACGGATCGGCTAAAGGGTTTAACAAAATACCCTGAAAGATTACACCTGCAATCGATAAGCCTGATCCTACAATAGCCGAAGTCAATATGCGAGGCAGCCTGACTTCCATAACAACATAAGGAAAGACACCCTGAATACCTTCTACGAGTTCAGTCACACCACTTATCCTGGAAATGACTATCCGTATAACCTCAAAAGGAGATATCGAAATGTATCCCATCCCGGTTGAGACTACAATAACACTAAGGAGTAGAAGGACTAATAAAAGGCTTTGGAGCCCCAGGCCTATTGAGACCCCAAACCGATTTTTCTTCATCATGATCTACATCTCAACTTGATTATCCCTGATAACGTCTTTAATGTGCTCAATGAAGATTTTCGCGATTTCAGGATTTTCACCCAGCCCATGAATTGCCGTTATGACCTCAATCCCTTTTGACTCGATGGTTCTCTTCCATGAACCATCTTCATCACCAGCCATGTCGTTTATAGCATGGTCACCGGCAACGATCATCAAAGGCTTAAGTACTACTCTCTCTATCCTGTCTTTAACCAAACCAGAGACAACATAATCGAGAGATGGAAACCCTTCGACCACCCCTGTATATACAGGGGTTTCAGGGTACATTTCCCTCAGAGTTTCCTGAAATTCTATGTACGCGCCAGTGGACAAACATTCGTTTCCGTGCCCCATGTAAACCAGGGCTGCATTATTTTTTACAGCCAGCGCCACATCATCACTGACCGCTTTTGCAGCGGTTTCCAGGTCCTTATGATAGGGGTATTCCTCCCCCTTCTTTCCGAAAAAAGGCCTTCCTAGGATGATCTTCCGGAAAGGTTTATGTTTAGCTCTCACCGTTGATATAGAATCCAGTGCATCTATACACGATTTAAGGTTCAGATACTCCTCGCCCTCAAAAACATGGGTGGGTTGAATAATGATCGTGGAATAGCCTTCATCCTGAAGACAGGCAATTGTCGCAAGCGGCCCTTTAATATGGAGAATCTCTTTGGGAATATTTCTATTTTCCTTCAGAAATTTCCTGTCATCCTGCCTTTCATGCCAGATATTTCTGATGATATAAGAGGTAAAGGCCGTTTGTACCTTCACATCTGGAAAGGCTTTTTGAACTTGCTTTTGAATCTCCATGATAGTCGTAAGCGCAACAGGATAACTTGTACCGAACTGAGCCAGAACAATCGCTTTTTTATCATTCATATGTCCTATCGTGATAGAAGGAACAAGCAGTGTCATACACAGGACTATCGTTATTATCATAAAAGAGCATCTCTTCATTATCTAAAACCTCCCAATGTGTTTTATTCATTACTGAATAATCTCTTACCGTATCTTACCCGCATAGCCGGAGTTCACGACCCGTAAGTCTGAGTTCCGCCTTGCCTGCGACCTCCGCCGTCAGACAAACTACAGACTTCATACCTCTGGCAGTAAGCACCCACCAGGCATCCATCACATCGAAATGGCCTGCAATTGGAGAAACCACTTCAACCATGTCCGCCTTAAAATCCAATCTATTTATTGCCTGTTCAATATTAAAATCATCCCTCATCCCCTCAGCACCGGCAATATAAACAATGGCTCCTGTCTTCATCTTTTACACCTCCTTTGAAACGGGTTAAAATGTTCTTTTAAAAAACTAAATTTATAACCCAATACGCTCTAAAAGCATATCTGAAAATCTATATGGGTCAATCTCTTTTCAGATATTCCTTTCCGTAAATTCTCTCAGTCATTCTTTCCCTCAAATCCCGCTAGCCCTCATGACTACAGTCTTGAATATCTCCAGTTGCCACTCCGTCTCCTATTAATACTCAATTCCCCTTTGAGCCTTAATCCCACTTTTAAAGGGGTGTTTGAGCTCTCTCATTTCGGTTACCAGATCCGCTGCCTCTATGATTCTGGGATGGGCATTTCTTCCAGTTAACACCACATGAAGTCTTGCAGGCTTCTTTTGAAGGGTATCAAGAACCCAGTCCAATGGAAGCAGTCCGTAGTCTATGACATAGTTTATCTCATCAAGGATGATCATATTGTACTGACCTGACCTCACCTTTTCCTTGCAAAATTCCCAGGCATCAACGACCAATTGAATCTGATCCTGAGTTGGAGTTTTTCTGTTCGATCCTAAAAACCCCTCCCCCAGTGGGACGATCTCAAAATGGGGGTGGAGCCTCTTAATCGCTTTCAGCTCTCCATATTTCCAACTTCCCTTGATAAACTGAGCCATCAATACCTTCAGGTTATGGCCTACTGTTCGTAATGCCATACCCATAGCAGCGGTGGTCTTACCTTTACCGGTCCCAGTATGAACAATAATCAGGCCCTTTTCCTTTGACACGATGCCTCTCCTTTCATTGATAATGACAGGCCTGTTGTGTTTTGACTCTTATCTCTTTGATCCATTCTTTACCTTCTGTACAAGTGTATGGGGTATACTTACAAAAAAAGCCCGATCTCCAAAAGGAGATCGGGCTTTAAAATTCTGAAGTAATGTCTATCCAAGCGTAATTATGAATTAACACCATTTCTTGCCGACCAACTCCCCTCGGAGGGTCTCTGACAAGATATATCACAGGCAGGTCTTCTGGCTCGCAGATCATCCTCTCTCTATACCTTCCCATTCCGTTTCAACGAAACAGTGGTTTTATTATAGAGTTCGTCCCTGCTTACAGATGCGGGGCAGCTCCTGCTTTTAAACAGGATTCCCATTTAACCCCATAAAGGGAACCTATGACAGCAAATCTATACTTCAAAGAACGAAACATCAAATAGATGTTATTTTATAACGGATACACGTACTGATTGTCAAGTATTTTATTTATATTCCGATTCCCATATTAACTAGCTGTTGCCCAAAAGAAAAATTCCTTTGAGCGGTCATCAAAAGGTTTTTTGTTTATACGTCTTGGCGAAGCTGAAGTTTAGCAATTTCAGCTGTTTGAGCCCTATTGGACGAGTTTTGAAATCGTCTGGAGCAAGCCTTAGACTTATAAAAAAAACGTTTCGGGCAAAGCGAAAATTGATTATTCTTTTGAGCAACAGCTCCTTAAAGAGTGACCTTCATCCCGATGTATGTTGAAAATCCGGCTGTCCCATAACCATACGCCTCATAGTAGTCCTCGTCGAAGAGGTTTTCAATTCTGGCAAGAATCTGAAAGGAATCAGATATGTTGTAAGATCCAGCAAGATTCACTACAATGTAATCATCTGTGACAACATCCATTGAAGAAAAGGCCATAGAATCCCAATAACTATCATCCCGTTCACCCACATAGAGAATACCGAGGTTTAAGGTGCCGTTCTGTGTGAAGTAGTATAATGTATTCAGCCCGGCTTTATGCAACGGCCTTCTGAGTAAACTATCACCCTCATCATCCTCGCTATCTGTGTACGTATAGTTGAGACGAATTGAAAGATCATTCTGGGGTGACACCTCTACGAAAGATTCAACCCCTTTTGTTTTGGCCTTATCAAGGTTCTCATATCCATTGTTCCATTCGATAAGGTCCTCAAAGTCATTTTGAAAATAGGCCGCGCCCACAATGAGTTGACTCTTCAAAAGAGACTGCTCCACTCCTATATCCCATCCTATACTGCTCTCAGGATCGAGATCAGGGTTTCCGCCTGGTCCTCCCCAGGGGTTTACATAGTAAAGCTCACTTAAACTCGGAGCCCTGAAACCGGTTCCATAGGAATATCTGAATTGCGTATCCCACTGCTTTACAAGATAAGACTGTGTAATTCGAAAGGTGGTTTCACCTCCGAACTGTTCATGATCGTCATAGCGCAGACCAACAGTAGTAAAAGAAGAGTTCCTCAATTTTATTTGATCCTGAATAAAGAAACTGTATGTATAGACAGATTCGTCAAGGTTTGAGTGGTTATCCAACTTCTCTTGCTCATACTCTATCCCAAATGAGAGAGTATTCTCTTCGTAAAGGTACAGGTTATGTTGCCAGGATACCTCGTGTTTTGCACCGTCAAAAGTATAATCCCCACTCCATGGATCATTGTTGTAATCTCTTTTATGGTCACCAAAACCATGACTAAAGGTCTGTTCCCATTTGTCATCAATAAAGGACATCCGTGACTCTATCCTCGTGAAAATCTTCTGCTCATCTACAGAGTAATCCTCTTGGTCCTGGTATGGTCCACCCCCGTTATCCAGATCGGTTCGACCATCCCAAACTCGTGTTATAAGGGTAAGATCAATATCCTTGTTGATAGATAGGTCCAAACTGGCCGATGCGCTGCCGTTTTCCCACCCATCATCCTCTCTATTACCGGGCAGGTCTTCATCAGCAGCCGAAAAACCATCACTGCTAATATGAGATACCTCCATTGTAACTCCCCATTTTTCGCTGGTTGTATTGAATCCTCCAAATTCTTTCCATGTGTTATGAGGCCCTCCCTCACCTCCCAAATAGAATTCCATCTCTCCTTTGCCTCTCTTTGTAATGATATTGATCACGCCACCCATTGCATCCGCACCGTAGAGTACACTTTGAGGCCCACGGATAACCTCTATTCGATCTATATTCTCTGCAGTAAGGTTCGCAAAATTGAACCCCCGGTTGATACCCGTGGGATCGTTCATCTCTACCCCGTCTATAAGCACCAGAGTATGATAAGAATTTGCCCCTCGTAAAAAAATTCTGCTCGTCTGTCCTGGTCCGCCGGTATTTGTTACATCGAGTCCGACTGTGCCTTTAAGCACTTCCTGAACCGTATGGAGCCCCTTTGCCTCGATTTCATCTTTTGAAATTACAGTAACCGAACTACCGACTTCTTGAATCGAAGTCGATATTCTCGTTGCAGTTACGACAACCTCTTCCATTATTTCCCCATCTTCCTGTGCATAAACAAGACTCGTCATTGCAACAAATCCACATATCACTAAAACAAATACAGAATTCATAAATCGCTTCACCTTATCTATTCCTCCTCTATGCTTTTGTTATCTTTCTTCTGGAATCTTATGGTGCATCACATCCCCTTTTCACTCGAGTGGGAACTCAAGGGGGTAATTCTCGGTCTTTCCGTAACCGGATTTTTATCCACTAGGACCTGACATCCATATACTTCTTCGATATTCTCTTTGGTCACAACATCATCCGGGCTTCCTATCTTAAAGACCCTGCCGTTGTTCATAAGCATAACTCTGCCACAGTACTGAGCAGCAAGATTGATATCATGAGACACGATGATAACCGTTACCCCATTGACTGAATTGAGCTCTTTTATCAGATCGTAAATCTCAATCTGGTGTTTGATATCAAGAAACGATGTGGGCTCATCGAGAAGCATTATCACCGGCTCCTGCGTAATAGCCCTGGCGATTAAGACCCTCTGCTTTTCTCCTCCGCTCAGGGTATCGATCTTCCTTGAAGAAAAGGGAAGAGTGTCAGTCATCTCCATTGCCCTTATGGCCTTTTCATAATCCTGCTCTCCTTCAAAGCCGAGTCTTCCCAGATAGGGTGCCCGTCCCATAAGCACCATCTCAAGGATAGTAAAAGGGAATATCATCGAAGCTTCCTGTGGAACAGTGCCTATAATTCTGGCCAGTTCTCTCCTCTTTATCCCTTTGATGTTTGTCCCGTCTATAAATATATCCCCCTGTTCAGGGGTAATGGTCCTGTTTAAACTCTTTAATAGGGTCGTCTTTCCCGAACCATTCGGACCGATTATCCCCAAAACCTCTTTTCTGTTTACGCAAAAAGAGATATCTCTCAAAACCCATTGCTCAACATATCGAAAGCCTACCCTCGAGACTCTGATCATATTCATTAACCCAGTCCCTTTTTTCGTAAGAGATAGATGAAAAACGGGGCCCCGAATATGGCAGTGACCACCCCTACCGGTAGTTCTATAGGTGCAATGACAGTCCTTGCTATGGTGTCTGCAATAACCAGAAAAGAAAGCCCAAAAAGACCTGAAGCAGGCAAGAGAATACGGTGATCCGAACCGAATATCATACGCATCATATGGGGCACGATCAACCCGACAAAACCGATAACACCGCTTACTGAAACAACTACGCCTGTGATCAATGAAGCAGTGATAAGCAAAAGCCTCTTTACTCTCTCTACCTCAATGCCGAGTTGAAGCGCCGTCTCTTCTCCGGTTGAGATGAGGTTTAAAGGATGGGCATACAGATAGATAATGAAGGATCCGATCATAACAAAAGGGGTGATAACAATAATCTCCCTGTATCTCGAGAGACTGAGATCCCCCATCAACCAAAACAGGATCGTATGAACCCTCTCATCTTGAGTGATGGATACAAGGAACATTATCACTGCAGAAAAAAATGCGCCCACTATCACACCGCAAAGAAGCAAGGTGTTGGGATGGGATCCATATCCGCTTTTCGTAATGCCCAAAACCAGAAGAATCGTTACAAGTGCTCCAGAAAAAGAGGCGGCCGGAATACTTAGAAAACTTAATTGTGCTCCTAAAAGAATTGCCAGAATAGCACCCACGGCAGATCCACTCGAAATCCCCAGGATATAAGGATCCGCCAGAGGATTTCTAAAAAGGGCCTGGAATACCACCCCGGCTATTGAAAGGGATCCACCGACTATGCCGGCCAGTATGATTCTGGGTAAGCGGACATGGAGAATGATAACCCTCTGAGTATCGTTCCATCCGCAAAGGGAGCCACTCAGAGATTCAAATATCCCGGAAAGTATCCTCATTAAACCAATATCGGCGGTTCCTAATGAGAGGGAAAATATTGCAATGAGAACAAAAATAAAGGCAAAAACCAGGCATGTAAACAGGACATTACGAAGAGTTACCACCATAATTGAAATTCCCGTATTATTTAAAGATATCAGGGTGTATAAGCCTTGCGAGTTCTTCCAATCCATCCACAATGCGAGGTGACGGATGGTCGATCAGGTCTGAGTTGATCACACAAATCCTTCCATTTGACACTGCCGGGATGTTTTTCCACTGCAGCCACTCTTGTCTCTTTCGCTCAAAACCGCCTCCTCTGTGCATGGAAGATATGATTATGATATCCGGGGCATTGAGTAAAACCTCCTCAATGCTGTATTGGGGGTATTTTGCCTTTTCATGGCCTGATATATTATAGCCCCCGGCCATTCGTATCAGATCATTATGAAAGGTATCTTTTCCTACTGTTATTATAGGATTAATGCCGATCTGGATAAAAACCCTGGGCCTTTGGATATCCTTTGTGGTCTTCTCAATGTAATCGGACCTTTTCTGTAACCCGGCCACCAGGTTGCCTGCTTTTAGTGCACAGCCTGTTATCTTCCCGATATTCTCAATGGTCTTAAATATATCCGATATACACTTCGGATTCACTGCATAAACACTGTATCCCAGTCTTTGGAGTGTATCCACGGATGCCTTCTTATTCCCGTCTGCTATGGCGATAATCAGGTCTGGTTTCAATGAGATGATCTTTTCTATATTGATATTGATATAACTTCCGACCTTTGGTTTGGCCTTTACTTCTTCAGGATAGTTACTGAACTGTGTAACACCTACAACCCTGCCCCCCAAATCCAAAAAATAGAGGGTTTCAGTTATGCTCGGGGCAAGAGAGACAATCCTCTTCGGGTTTACAGGGATGTTTACCTCTCTTCCCATTTCATCAATGTAGGTTGCCTGAAAAGCAGATGCACCTCGCATTAGAAGCAGAATAAACATGCATAATAATACAGATATTGCCTTTGATCTCCCCATAACAAAAAAACCCTTAAATCCATTTGGACTTAAGGGTTGCACCCGGTTTCCTTCACCCCCTCTTTCCGCGAAGAAGAGATAAGTCCATATACAGGCAGGTATTCTGACTCTCAGATCACCCTACTTCCCACCTCGAAACAGTGCCTTTAGTTTAGCAAATATTGCTCTACACTGTGGGGTTCGTCCTTGATTACAGCGGCGGGACCGTCCCCGTTTTACACGAGATTCCCTTTTAAACCCGTTTTTAAGGGGTACCTTCATTTACTATATTTTATATTAATTAACAGATATTTGAAATTAAGTCAATAAGAAAAATTCCCGATACTATAATGATCAAATACAATTTTTATATCTTTCCCTGGGACCTATTCTCGCAATAGTCAAGCAAAACTATCTTAAATTCCTCTTTTGATTTTGCCTATAGAATTTCCCCTAGGTTCTTCTTGGCACGGGAATTGCTTATCTAAGTGTCTGATTGAAAACCTTTTTTGTTTGTGAGTTTTTCAGTTTTAGAAAAAGTTGAGAGGGTTTTATTGAGGAATGATCTCATATCTTTAGCTGGTTATTGGTATATATCAAAAGGATTCTTTAGTTTGGATTGTTATAGTTTCAAAATTTTGACAGTATGTCAAATATTAACAAAATGGATGCTAAAATGACAAAAATAACTAGTAGAGAGGTTTCTCCTTCAAACACAATATCTTGGGTTCCTGCTGAACGCAGCTTTCTAGTGAAGCATTCGATTTCAGCAAGCCGCTTAGCTGAAACTCTTGCCCTATTAATTGGTCCCGTTTGGGTTTCTTTTTTTGTCGATGATGTGTGGAAGTGGTATTTATTAAGTCAGGTAGATTATACTTCCATGTTTTAGATTTTAGGGTATTTTTTGTGTTAAAACCCTATACGGTAGCCCCAGGAGCATTGAACTATGTTTAACAAAGATCACGGATTTAACAGATTTGCATGGGAAGACTTGGGAGATGTTGAAAAAGGAAGACCCAATTTGGGGTTATTGGTTCCGGTTTTAGCTTATCGGTTGTTGGAATACACCTTTCGTGACGTGCTTATTTCAGAATTGGGTGATGAAAAAGCAAACGATATAATCATTAAAGCAGGCAGATTAGCAGGATATCATTTCTGTGAGAACATGTTGAATAAAGAATCGGATTTCAATATCTTCGTCGCTGAATTACAGAGGGTATTAAAAGAACTAAAGATTGGAATATTGAGGGTAGAAAAGGTTGATCTGGGAAGCATGGAGATGACGTTGACTGTAGCCGAAGATTTGGATTGTTCCGGCCTGCCGTTCACGGATAAGGTGGTTTGTCAATATGATGAAGGTTTTATCGCTGGAATTTTAGAGTCATTTACAGGAAAAAGTTTCCAGGTAAAAGAGATCGATTGTTGGGCAAGCGGAGATAGGGTTTGCCGTTTTGATGTCAGACAACAAGAGGATAATAAATGATTGATGAAGCCATTGAAAAACTTGCCATCCTTTTACAAGGAAAAATCCCGGATAAGATAGACATTGATGAGATTTTAAATGAAAACAAACAAACACTCGCAAGAATGTTGAACCAACTAATCGACTTTATGCAAGAAACACACGATTTTATTGTTCCATTATCGAATGGGAAATTAACCGATATAAAGATTTCGCCAAAGAATTTTTTTGGATCGCCATTCAAGGAGCTGCATTCCCGACTGCTTCATCTCACATGGCAGGCAAAACAAGTTGCCAATGGCGATTTTAACCAACGAGTCGACTTTATGGGGGATTTTTCACAAGCATTCAACTCTATGATTGTTTCCCTTGATAACCACGAGAAGATACTTAGGGAGAAAATCAATGAACTGGAGAAAGCTCTTTCACATATTAATAGGCTTGAAGGTATTTTACCAATATGTTCTCAATGCAAAAAGATTAGACTTGAGGGAGCTGATCCTAAAAAACAAGAGGGTTGGATGCAAATAGAACATTACATAACTGAAAAGACAGAAGCCTTGTTTTCACATTCAATCTGTCCGGAATGCTCGAAAAAACTCTATTCTGAAATTGTATGAATGGGCTAACAAGACATCATTATTGTATATATCGAAATTAGGATAGAGCTTTTCCGCACAGTCTGGACAAATACTATGGCTAAATTCAGCTTTCGAGTTCTCTACAATGTAGCTTTCAATTTGATTCCAGTATCTGTCGTCATCACGAGTTTTTTACAATTTTATTCACTATTTATCCTGCCAGAAAGGTAGTAACACTCTGGTTCATAAGCTTTCTCGAAAGTTTCTATGATGAGCTTCTTTTCTGTTTTTAACCCCTTACTATTATTCATTGTAAATGTCCCTTTTGTTTATCGACCAATAGTAGTTTCCAAAAAAAAGGTTCAGGTATTAACTTACTCTCCTTTGAACAGAGGCTCCCGTTTTTCTAAAAATGCTGTGAACCCTTCGACGATATCCTTACTTTGCATGGTAATACCGAGTACATACGCTTCATAATCGAGAGCCATGGAAAGATCCCACTTATAGAAGCTCTGGAGCCCTCGTTTTGCAAATGCGATGGGTATGGGGGCATTCTTGGCTATTCTTCCTGCCAGTTCATACGTAGCCTGCATGAGCTCATCATGAGGTACGATCCTGTTGACCATGCCTATACTGAGAGCCTCTTTTACATCGATCACCTCACCGGAAAATATCAATTCTGCTGCTTTGGCATATCCCACAAGCCTGGGTAAAAAGTAGATACCTCCCCAGTCAGGGTGGACACCCCTGCGTGTGAATACCTGGCCGAATCTAGCCTTTTCACTGGCAATCCGTATATCACACGAAAGCGCCAGATTACATCCCCCACCAGCAGCCACTCCATTGACAGCAGCGATTACAGGCTTTTCTACATTATTCAGGGCCAGTACGATTTTAGACATGGCCGGCCTCTCCGTGGGAGAGGCCTCGCTGAGTGCCTTGGTCTGGCCGGATACGAACTCACTCACATCGCCACCTGTGCAAAAGGCCTTTCCTGCACCTGTAATAACGATCACCCGCACATTTGAGTCTGTACACACATCGTCAACCACCTCTGCAATCTCTTGGCGCATCCTGCCGCCAAAGGAGTTGTATTTCTCAGGTCGATTCAGGGTTATGGTCGCGATATTGTCCTTCTTGTCGAGTAAAACATGTTCCCAGTCCATCAATCTTCCTCCTTGAACAAAGCGTATATTTTTGATGAAAGTACTTTTGCATCTGCTACCATGCGAGGAAATACCTCAGCTACGGCCTTGATTTCTCTTATGAGACCGGCAACCTGGCCGGCCGGAATTATTGAACTTTCTGCATTGTCGTCCGGCCCTATAAAATCCTTGTCTCCGGCTTCCATAATCCTGGCATCCTCTTTGGCCTTATCCGGATCGCTGACATGTAAAGCTTTTTTGTTCCTGAGTACCCGAACAGGCATTGCCTTTTCTCCCAGTACTAAAGTGGCCTTTCCTTTGGCCTCAACAACAGACTGCTTCCAGAAGTTCGGAACCGAACATTCGCGGGTAGCTAAAAAACGGGTCCCTGCTTCTATACCTTCAGCGCCAAGCGCAAGCGCGGCAATGAGTCCTCTTGCGTCTCCAATGCCTCCTGCTGCAACTACGGGTATCTCAAGTGCGTCCACCAATTGCGGTATAAGAATCAGTGTGGTTGTATCATCACGGCCAATATGTCCACCAGCCTCATGGCCTGTGGCGATCACTCCATCCACTCCTGCATCTTGGGCCTTGAGTCCCATCTCCAATGACGAGACCTTATGCAAGACCTTCAATCCGGCATCCTTAATCCTGTCCATCATCTTTGCGGGACTCCCTGCTGATGTTGTTATAGTTTGAACCCCCATTTCAATGGCGATTTCAAGGGCCTCGAGTGCATTGGGTCTGTATACAGGGATGTTAACGCCAATGGGACGGTCGGTCAATTCCCTTGCTTTTTTTAATTCAGATCGTAAAATCTCCTTCGTTGCTCCAGAGGCTGCAACCTGGCCGAAACCACCGCTTTTTGAAACCATGGCTGCCATCTCCCCCAGAGTAATTAAGCGCATAGGCCCTAGGATCAACGGATATGCAGTACCAAGTATCTCAGTAATGCGGTTCTTCATTCTCCCACCTCCTGGTTTCAGTTATTATGTGTTTTAAATTGGGATCGAGTGCTATGGTTTTTTTGTTGCGGTTCAAATAGGCATGACCACACGAAAGGCTTCCTTTTTCATCAATAAAAGGTGGCATTACCCGCATGGGGTCGAAACATTTTGACGATTCGATACGAAGGGCCTCTGCTCCGAGGTCTGCAAGTACCATAGTGGCATAAGGACCAGGGAGCAGAGCAGTAAAATCGAGAATCTTCATATTGGAAAGCAATGGGCTCACCATTTACAACCCCATGTTTCTACTGATAACCAAAAGCATAATCTCCGATGTTCCCCCGATGATCGTCTGTACCCTTGCATCTCTGAACATCCTGGAAATCGGGTACTCATCCATATATCCATATCCGCCATGAAACTGCAGGCATTTACCGACTACACGATTCAACATCTCTGTAATCCAGTATTTGGCCATGGATACCTTCTGGACCACATCCTTGCCCGCTACATGATCAATAATAAGGCTCTCCATAAATGTCCTGCCGAGTTCTATCTCTGTTGCCATCTTTGCAAGCTCAAACGAGATGTACTGGTACCTGCTCACAGCCCTTCCAAAGACCTTTCTTTCTTTTGTATAATTAATCGTTTCCTTTAGGGCCTCCTCCGCCATCAGTTGAGCGCCCCAAGAGATCATCAACCGTTCCTGCTGTAAATCCGCCATGAGATACTTAAACCCGTCACCTTCCTTACCGAGGAGGTTTTCAACAGGTACCCTGCAGTCTTCAAATATCAACTCCGCAGTATCATTCGTATGCATGCCCACCTTGTGAAATCTAGTACCCTTTTTAAAGCCCGGTGTGCCATACTCGATAACCAGCAAAGATACTCCGGTAAAAGGCGGATCTGCCTTTGGATCTGTCTTTACGGCTGTTACAGCAAGATTGCAGCTTCCGCCGCAGGATATAAATGTCTTTTGACCGTTGACGATATAGTGATCCCCATCTTTTATGGCAGTGGTACGGATCGATGCCACATCGGATCCTGTATCCGGTTCCGTCATACAGATCGCTGCCAGTAAATCACCGGTGGTGCAGCCAGGTAACCATTTTTTCTTCTGCTCTTCCGTACCGAAGTGATAGATATAGGGAACCACAACATCCGAATGGAGAACAAAGGGAAAACCGAGTACCCTTGTCCGGGCAGCCTCTTCCATGAGTATTATTGAATAGAGTAAATCACCTCCGGCTCCCCCATACTCTTCCGGCATCCATGGACATAAAAAGCCTTGCTCAGCAAACTTCTTCCAGACTTCCTGGGGGACAAACCTCTTCTCTTCCCATTCATCTGCGAGCGGAGCAAGCTCATTTACATAAAAACGCCGTGCAGACTCTCTGAATATCTGATGTTCTTCAGTATAATGCTTCTCCAGCAATGACATAATTAAACCTCCATTTTCTATTTAATACAAATAAATACTCAGTATGAATATTACATTGATCTTTTATTAAACCTTATTTTTCTCAAAAAAACAATACCAGGTAATTCATCAGCCAAATCATAAAACACCATTAGCTCTTTAAGGGCACTATTCAATTATGATATCAGGGTTTTGGAAAGAGCTTTTCAATGGTATCATCCCTTTGTTTAATCGCAGCCTTGAGCCCTTTTTTGTCCCTCACTTCCCAGAAGTTGAATTCACTGGCCGGGATCTGTCTTTGCTGCATCCAGTTGATGGTCTGCATCTCGGTGAGAAAACGCCATGCTGCGCCCACCCCACGCGCCTCCATCTGAGCGTTGATACTCTCTTTGACTACCACCATCCCATCACCAGGGCTGATCGCCAGAGCCGATGCATATCTTTGTACCTCTTCCTTCAATCTGTCAGGGGGAACCACCTTATTAATAAGGCATATCTCTTCGGCCTCACTGGCATCGATATACCTTCCCAGATACAAAAGCTCCTTGGTCTTCTTTGTGCCGATGAACCATGTCCAAAGGGGTATCCCTGTTAAAAGTCCCATGCGCAGTGACGGATCACCAAAGACAGCGTCTTCACTAGCAATGGTGATATCACAAGCCATAGCCAGATAACAACCGAGGCCCAGGCAGTACCCATGCACCTCAGCAATAATGGGCTTTAAGTAGTTAAAGATATACTCCAGCCGCCTGTTCCAGCGTGTGCCTGCCTCTATTAATCCCTTTGTTGAGACATCCGCCTTAATATCCGGTGGCATGGCCTCTGCATTGCCCTCACCGGAGAGATCCTGCCCCACAGAGAAGCAGCGCCCGGCTCCCCTGATTACGATTGCCTTCAAATCAATATCCGTCTCCTTTACCCGCAATACGTCATCGAGTTCTTCAAGCATGAGATCGTTTATTGCGTTCATCTTGTGCGGCCGGTTCAAGGTAATCGTGCCTATCCTGTTTGCGTCCTCATATAAAATGCTCTGATAGTCCATAACGTATCTCCTTGCTTTTTATTCTTTGCCATGCTCCTTTTTGGGAGTTGAGTGCATTGCCCTTTCCTGGAGAAATCCCTTAAGCCCCTTGTCTTTCTTAGACTTGTAGAAACTGACCTCGTCTTTTCGGAATCGAACCCATTGAATCATGATATGCCCTTCGTAGTGTGTCCTCCACATGGCACCATGTCCGGTTATATCGAGCATGCCGTTTATAAATTCCTTGGTAACTGCCAGGGCATCAGGAGGCTGGCTGGCAATGGCCTGTGCCCACTGATTCACCTCCTCCTCCAGTTTTGAAGCAGGTACTGCCTTGTTTATCGCACCTACCTCCTCCATTTTCTTTCCAGAGAGCTCAGGAAGGAAACTCCCGGCCAGTTGTTTAGGGGAAGCCCCGGGCCAGGGACCTACATTATGGCCGTAAAGTCCAAGGGGGGCGATGCCGAAACCGCGAAGACCGAACTGGGCATCTTCGGCTGCTATCGTTATATCACACGCAGCCTGAATCTCCATGCCCGCACCAATACAGTATCCATGTATCTGGGCAATTGTCGGCTTTGGAAAGTTGAAGATGTCTTCATGCTTATTGCAACGGCGTTTTTCTATATTGTAGAAGTCCCTCACACATGGTGCCAGACTCGGATGAACAGGTGGAGATTCCTCTCCCTCGGGGCTTGACAGATCGTGGCCAGAGCTAAAATTGGTCCCGGCACCCCGTATGATTATGACCTTCACCTCTGAGTCATCATTGGCCTTATGCAGTCCTGCCATAAGGTCACTGAACATAGCATCGTTCAGGGCATTCCTCTTCTCCGGTCGATTGAGCGTGATGCGTGCAATGAAACCGTCTTTCTCGTAAAGGGCAGCACTAAATTCCCGTCCCTCATAAGGTGTTGCCTCCCACTGCCTCTTTTGATACTGACTTTTCCATTTGACAACATCTCGAAATGTTTTCATTTTGCAGCTCCTTTCGGTTTTGGGAAAAGCATATCAAAAGGGGCATCCCTTTGTGCAATCGCATCCTTCATGCCGACCTTGTCCCTCTCTTCCCAAAAATTAAACTCATATGGGGAAAATCCACGACGCTGAACAGCGCTCAGTGCATGAAGACCTGCAGAAAAACCCCAGGCAGCACCAAGGCCTGCGATGTTGTGAGCAGCATAGCCAAAGGTAAGAAATCCCGACTCTGCATCGGCCCCTCCAATGCCACCGGCACTCAGGTCTATTGCCTCTAAGGCAAGTTCAACTTCATCCTCCAGGCTCTCACTGGGAACCGCCCTGTTTACCAGGCCAATGCGAAAGGCCTCCTTTCCATCGATGTATCTGCCAGTGAGAAGCAGTTCCTTTGCCCTCTTTGGGCCTACCTTCCAGGTCCATAACGGATTCGCCGAGGCATAGCCCATCCTCACCGATGGATCGCCGAATAGAGTATCCTCACATGCTATTGCAGTACGACACATCATCATCAAGTCGCAGCCCATAGCCAGACAATACCCATGAACCTGTGCAATCGTATGCTTGGGGAAACCCAATATCCCCTGCCACCTTCTCATCAGCGTTGCATCTGTCCTGAAGATAGGGGTGAGTGGGGATCTCGATCGTGGATCAGGGGGCATTACCACAGCAGTTCCCTCTCCACACAGATCCTGCCCCACAGAGAAACATCGACCCGCCCCTTTTAAGACAAGATATCGTATCTCATCTTCTTTTTCTGCCTCGCCAAGCGCTGCCTCAATCTCATCCAACATCAGGTCGTTTATGGCATTTAGCTTGTCCGGTCGGTTGAGGGTGATGGTACCGATGGGCGGTGCCTCTTCATAGATAATGGTTTTATACGCCATATTTAGCCCTCCTAAATTTCGGCATCGACTCCAAATGATTCTTTGCCTTTTTATACGAATATCATTTAACTGCCTTGACTATCACTTTTTTGTTACTTAACTCCTCCACATCCTTATTACTATAACCGAGTTTGAGGAGTATCTCCTCAGTGTGTTGCCCTAGTAAAGGGGGTGGTGTATCGGCTTTGCCGGGGGTCTTCCTCAACTTGACAGGGATGCCGAGCATCTTCATTGTACCCCGCTTCGGGTGCTTCAGGTCGACGACCATCTCGTTTGCCTCCACCTGAGGATGAGCGAAGAGCTCCTCATATGTAAGGCACGGGTCGCAACGAAGCCTGTTTTCCCTAAATATCTGCTGCCACTCGAGTCTGGTCTTCTTGCTGAAGGCCTCATCAAGGATCGTGTAGAGTTCTTCAGCGTTTTCGAACCTGGCAGTTTCGGTTTCAAACCGGGGGTCTTTTTCCAGATGCACAACGTCTAATACACGGCAGAAGACAGGCCATGTTGGCCCTACCCCGAGCATAACCATTACATCCCCGTCCTTTGCGCAAAAAGGAGAGAAGATGGGATTCCCCCGTCCCACCTTGGTCCGCTGGATTCCTTCTACCAGGTATGTGGACATCTCCGTTGTTTGCAGCGCCATCATAACATCCAGTTGGCTTACGTCGAGGTCCTGTCCCATTCCGGTCCTCTCCCTTGCAAAAAGGGCGAGCATGATACCATAGGCTGTCATGACAGCACCCCCATGATCCACGAATATGAAGGGTACCATCGATGGTGGGCCGTCAGGAGTTCCGATTTGGCTGATTGCCCCTCCCATTGCCTGGGACCACATGTCCCCGCCCACCCTGCGGGCCAGGGGGCCGGTTTTGCCGAAGCCATATATAGAGCAGTATATGACTTGAGGGTTGATTTCGGAGATGGTATCGTAGCCGAGTTCCAGCCTTTCGATGACCCCGGGTCGAAAGTTCTGCATAAAGACATCCGTTTCTTTGGCCAGCTTAAAGATGATCTCCTTGCCCTGCTCGGTTTTGATATCTATTGCAAGGCTTCTTTTACTTCGGTTGCTCCCCAACCACATCGCAGAATCTAAAGATTCTTCTTTGTTCAGTTCCTCCTTATACAGGTCGTCCATTGCTGCAGGCCGACCCTTTCTGATTGCTTCTCCTTGAATCCGCTCCACCTTGATCACATCCGCACCCATATCCCCCAGCATCATGGCGGTCAGCGCTCCCATCATTGCCTGGGTGAGATCGAGCACCTTTATCCCTTCCAAAGGCAGGACAGGGCTTTTTACTTTTTCGTCCTTGTTTTCATCCATTTGCTTCACCTCCGATCCGATTTTCAAAGGTGTTTTGAAGATAAATTCACTTGACATCTTATACGTATACTATTTAAAGTTTGATAAAAAGAAAACTTTTAAAATCCCAAATCCATAGCCAGAAATTTTGAAACTCAATTATGAGCCACAAATTGACGGGGGGGCCTATTCGTTTACTTCTTATGAACTACAGTTTGTCATAAGGTATTCATTCTGCATGTATTAGTGGCTCATCGGTAAATATGGGTTTGTGACAAGTCTTTACGTATAACAAGTAACCGAATAGGCCCCCCGTCAATGACTTAAAGGCATGATTCAAATTAGTTTCAAAGTTTCTGATAGCATATAACAAAAAGACCAGTGTATATCAAAATGAGACTTGGATTGATCTCTGATACCCATATTTCAAAAAAAGAAGAAAGGCTTCCTCCACAGATAAAGGATATTTTTACAGGGGTTGATCTGATACTTCATGCAGGAGATATCTATCTTTTGTCCGTGTTGGACGAACTTGAAACCATAGCAAAGGTGATGGCGGTCCGGGGCAATGGTGACATATGGCTGCCCAGTGACCCCCGCCTAAGAGACAGTATCGTATTGGACCTTTTCGGTATACGAATCGGTCTAACCCATGGGATAGATTATCCAGAGCCTTCCTGGAGAACCCTGGAAGAGGCTATGCAGTATGAGTTTAAAGGAGACGTAGACTTGCTTATTTTTGGTGATAGCCATGTTGCACTGCTGGAAATCTACAAAGGGGTGTTCCTGATTAACCCGGGCAGCCCCACATTCCCCCGTCATATAAAAGGACCCGGCAGCGTTGCTTTGCTGGAGTTACACTCTAATGACAAAGCAACGGCGCAGATTATTTCCATAGCCACCGGAATTGTCTCTCATATCCTTACATATCGCAGAGGTGATACCTAAGTAAAGACCATTTATACATCTTTATATTTATAAAGTCTTCATCCGAAGATACACTAACTGAACCAATTCGTCGGGCCTTTCTGTTTTGGATTCCGGCGGTCTTGGGCTGTGAATTCTCCACTTTTCGATGCTTTTACAAATTCCGCCTCGTCACTTATCCGGTTTTCAAATATGGTTACACAACAACCAACCTGCCTTGGGATATGGGCATCGCTCCCTCCAGTACTATTAAGCCCCAGAGTGTTGCTTACCTCCTGGCACAATGCAGACTCTTCCTCGGTCGACCACCCATTAAATGTCTCCATCGTATCCACCATTTGAAGGATTTTATGTTCACATGCCGCATCAACGCTCAGGCTGTTCTTGTAGGTTGACCGTCCAAAGTTGTTTCTAAAGGGGTGGGCGGCGATGAGCACACCGCCTGCCTTTTTAACAAATTCCACTAGTTCCGCGGCCTTATATATTACTCTGGGATAGCTATCGATTCCGAAAATCAGGATGTCACCGAACTCGGTGCTCGCCTCCATCCCGCCAAAGACAGGAAAATCAAACTCCTTTGCCAGTTCTTCGGCAATCCTCGACTTTTCAATCCCATGTTCTGTAATGCAAACCCCATCTAAGCCGGCATTTATTGCTGCGGGTACAAGTATATCCGGGGTGATGATACTGTCACCGGAGATCGTTGTATGTATATGCAGGTCTACTATCAAAATCTTCTATCCGAAATTATGATTGCTCAATAGTATCCTTAACAAAAAGAGGTTCGAGAACAAGAGCGAAAGTAAGGGTTATCTCAAGTCATACCCTTCGGGCCATATGCCGTCTCTCGTTATGGTGGATCCCTTTATCCCTTTATCTCTCCTCTCTTTCAGCAAGTTGAATTCCCCTGGCTCATAATGGATACCTGTCTGCATTGCATGGCCCATGTAGCCGATATATTCACCGACTGCAACTCCGGCAGCATCCAGAACTCCCTGTAAAAAGGTCTTTCCCATGACAATGCCATCGAATGGCAGGGATGCCGCTGCTTGCGCCATCTTGTTTGTCTCTTCCTCCAGTTTATCATCTGAAACCACCTTATTCACCAGCCCGTATTGCAGCGCCTCTTCTGCTGTAAATGGTTTGCCGGTTAAGACCATCTCCTTTAGCCTTCTTACCCCCATAATCTGCAGCCACAAAGCAAGGTCTAGGGTAGGGCCGATATATCTAAAACCCGGATGCGTAAACCGTGCATCCGGAGTGCACAACACCAGATCTGAGGCCATGGCTATTTGGAAGTGAGCACCGTAGCAGTAGTTATGCACCTGAGAAATCGTGGTCTTGACGCAACGGTAAATCGGCTCAATGATATGTTCTCTAAGCCCCATATCCACCAGCAGCCTTTGCTTTTGACTCGGGCGTTTAGCCTTTCCTTTTGTATCATGGCCGTGCATGGTTCCCAATTCGCCGACATCATGTCCTGTTCCAAAACACCTCCCTGCTCCTTTAAAGATGATCACCTTCACCTCGTTGTCCCAGTTTAACTCGCTTATTACCTTTGCCAGATATAGATAGTGGCTCCGCATCAGTGAATTCAATTTCTCGGGCCGGTTAAATATAACCTGAGCAATCATACTGTCAGGATCTTTCTCCACAAGGATCTCTTTTTTTACCCATTCAATATCCCTTTTTAATTGTGCACCCGGTTCTATAGCTGGTGTATACTCCCTTTGTTCCATACTTCTCCTCCTTTTTATGGATTAATTTTGATTTACACTTTGAGCGACTGTTGACAGGGTTTACAGATCCCTATATTGACCCTTGGTTTATCAGGATAGACTAAGCGGAAGGTGGCATTTTCAGAGGATTGAAATCCTTTGGGCACAAGTTATATAAAAATGCCTCTAGCGAGTCATAGAGGGGATAAAACCTTTCCCCTTCAGCGAAAAGGGGACTCTCAACGATAGAATAGATAATATGGCTTATATAACTAATAGATTTTTATGATATTTGACAAACGTACCTATTGCCTTTGCTGCCCTTTCTGTAGTAAAATAAACAGGAATATCATAATTTGCAAGCCTTTTTTGAATGTTATTGAGGATAGCAGTACCCTTGGGAGTTCCATATGACTGGAGAACAACTGCTATTGGTTTGCCAATTGTATCCTTGCATACAAGCAGGCCATTTACTATGCCCTCCAGTATACTCTGCCCTTGCCATTGCGCTGCTATCTCTACTACTAGATGTGCAAGCATGAGGTCAACCCCTTCCCAGGATGCAACCAATTTAAAGGTTCGAATAAAACTGTCCGGGTTCCTCATTTCAACCGTATCTACAGGGTTCCCCAGAATGGAACCCGCCAGAGGTGTGAACCCCTTTAATCCCTCCCTGATCTCAACGGGTAAAGAAGGCACCTTTAATCCATGATACTCCAGGTCATCAGCAGCCTGTACACTGGCCCCACCGCCACCTCCGACAACTCCAACGCTACCTTTGGGAATCTTTGGAAAAAATACAAAGGGTAAAAGAAAATCGATCAGTTCATCGAGATTATATGCCCGAATGATTCCCGCCTGATGGAAGAAGGCATCCCACATTCTGTTGCTGCCTGCTAAGGAGCCTGTATGGGAGGCAACGGTTCGCTTTCCTGCGTCAGTTCGTCCACCTTTTATTACGATAAGCGGCTTTTGTTGGGCTGCAGTTCTTGCAACGTTCGAAAACCTATTGCCATCTTTGATCCCCTCTATATACGCGGTGATTATTTTGGTCTCTCTATCCTGCGCAAGATATTCAAGCAAGTCTGTTTCATTTATATCCGATGCATTTCCAAAACTGATTATCTTACTAAATCCAATACCACGTATTGAACCGCTGCAAAGCAGATGCCAGCCATGTCCGCCGCTTTGAACTAGGGATCCGACCTGTCCGTCTTTCTTTGAAAACCTTGCCCTGCCAAAGGCCATTTTGCCATTTGGATAGTGTATACCCATACAGTTCGGCCCAAGCACCCGTATCCCTTTGTCCCCGGCCCTTTTTGTCAATTCCTGTTCCAATGCAATGCCATCAGGCTCACCTGTTTCGCTAAAACCGGAGGAATAAAGCTGTATTGCCTTTACTCCCTTAGAGGAGAAATCAGCCATCATGTCGATTAATGAACGAGCATTTATGCAGGAGATAACATATTCAACTTCACCCGGTATATCTGTTATGTGAGAATAGGCTTTAAGACCGAATATCTCATCTACCTTTGGGTTTACCGGATAAACCTGGCCTGGGAAGTCAAACTCAAGGAAGCCCTTTAAATAGTCGTATCCCTTAGATGCTGGGTTTGCTGAAGCGCCAAGTATAGCAATGGAATGTGGACGAAAGAGGTAATCGAGTGGTGCTTTACTTTTCATAAACTGAAATGTCCTTTTGGTTAGGCTAAGAGTATCTCGCTGGTTGAAAGAGCAAAGAGGCTAAATATTTCATCTGGCATTTAATTAATATCAGTAATTTCCCGTTAGGTATTTTCATATGGGTACCAGGAATACACCTGCTTGAATTTTTTTGAGGTATCTGGATTAGTCTGAAGATTATGGAACTCGTTTTGAATTTTTATTCGTAGTTCTCTCACTCTTTTGATACTGACCTTCTCGTTATGCTGCTTATGGCAGTAAATTGCCG
>JAXHVA010000069.1:0-22598 GCA_034189035.1 Thermodesulfobacteriota bacterium | reverse complement strand
ATCCTTATCCACAATATATTCGGATTTATAATTGATGACCGTTTCGATCATTGATATTGGAGCCGGATCCAGGGGGGATTCGACTCTTCCCAGTTTCCCCACTGCGGATTCAATTTCAGGGATTGCATTGAATGCCTTGTCTTGCAACTGGAGCACATCCAATGCTTCACCAATCGACGCATGGGGCATGGTTGTGGGCATATACAGATATGAGCCTTCGTCCAAATCCGGCATAAATTCTTTGCCCAGGCCGGGAAAGGTATGGTTCAACGATGAATAGATGGCGTTTGATCGCATCACATGTGGCAAGAATCCAAAGATCCTGTCAAATCCAAGCCACATCGTGCCTCCCATTACAAGGAGGGCCAGGGGGGTAGATAAGAAAAGAATCTTATGGGCAAGGCAAAACCGGAGCATCGATTCGTAGCCTTTGATGAGGAGGCGAAATAAAAAGAGAATGGTCCCGATTAAAATCGCTACAAAGATGAAGTTCAAGATGATCCCTTTTTGAACGCCGAGGGGGAGCCAGTGCTCGGAAAGGAAGATTGCAACGATGAACACAATGATATAGTTAAAAAACACAGGGATCCTGTCACGAATTTTCAATGGAATGCGGTTTTTAAACTGGATATACGCCGCTGATACGATAAGGGCCAATCCAGTCAGCCAAAAGGACCAGTAAAGAAGAACCAGACCTGACAGTGCAAGACCGATGGGGAGCCACTTGAGTCCTTTTGTGGCCTTTTTCCCCTTTGCGAACAAAAGATGCGCAAAAGGCGGAATGATCGTTAAGGCGACCACCACAGAAGCGAGCAAAGCGAATGTTTTTGTGTATGCCAGAGGTTTAAAGAGCTTTCCTTCAGCAGCCTCCATAGTGAAGACCGGCAGGAATGATACAACAGTGGTAGCAATGGCAGTGAGTACAGCGCTGCCCACCTCAGAGGACGCTGTATAGATCACCTGGAGTCTATTTTCTTCCGGCGGGGCGTCATCCAGGTGTTTTAATATATTCTCACAGATGACGATCCCCATATCTACAATCGTTCCGATGGCAATGGCAATACCCGACAGGGCAACGATGTTGGCGTCCACTTTAAAGATTTTCATTGCAATGAATACAATAAGAACCGTCAAAGGCAGCAGTCCGGAAATGAGGATTGAGCTTCGCAGGTGCATCACCATGATGATCACCACGATGATCGTCACCAGGATCTCATCGATGAGGGCAGTGTTCAAGGTTCCGAGAGTCTCATATATGAGGCCGGTTCGATCATAAAAGGGAACGACTCTCACCTGGGACACCCTCCCATCAGGAAGGGTCTTTTTGGGAAGGCCGGGAGAGATCTCTTCAATCTTTTTCTTCACGCTCTTGATCGCAGCAAGAGGGTTCTCTCCAAAGCGGACAACAACAACACCGCCGACAACCTCTGCCCCACCTTTGTCGAGAGCGCCTCTGCGGATAGCGGGGCCAATGGAGACAGAGGCAACATCCTTTATGCGAATGGGAACATGACCGGACTGTTTCACTACAGTATTTTCAATGTCCTTTAAATCCTTAATAAAACCGAGTCCTCGGATAACGTATTCGGCTTTATTGATCTCAATGGTTCTCGCTCCCACGTCCACATTGGACATCTTCACGCTTTGAAAGACATCCTGAAGTGTGACGTGACTCGCCCTCATTGCGTCAGGGTTTACATCGATCTGATATTCCTGGACAAAGCCGCCAATGGATGCAACCTCGGAAACACCATCAGCGGATTGCAAGGCGTATCGTACGGTCCAGTCCTGAATGGAACGAAGCTCGTGGAGATCCCATCCTCCCGTGGGATTTCCTTTTTCATCGCTACCTTCAAGGGTGTACCAGAATATCTGACCCAATGCAGTGGCATCAGGCCCCAGGGCCGGTTGCACACCATCAGGCAATGTGCCGGCAGGCAAAGAACTGAGTTTTTCCAACACCCTCGACCTGGACCAGTAAAATTCCACATCCTCCTTGAAGATAATGTACACAGATGAGAATCCGAAATATGAATAGCTTCGTATGGTTTTGATTCCGGGTATCCCAAGGAGAGACACGGTCAGGGGGTAGGTGATTTGATCTTCAATGTCCTGAGGAGAACGCCCCATCCACTGTGTGAAGACAATCTGCTGATTCTCCCCGATATCAGGGATGGCGTCCACCGGCACAGGATCTCTTGGAATAAAAGGAATATTCCAGTCAAACGGTGCAGTTATAATTCCCCAGGCAATAAACAAAAGGGTAAGCAGTATGATGATAAGCTTGTTTTCAAGACAGTACTGAATCAGCTTATCCAGAACAGACTGCTTCTTTCCCTGCTGGAGTTGTATGCGATTTGCCATGCGTATTCCTATTTACCGGGTTCAGGCGCCGAATTTTTTATATCCCTTTATCGTAACTTCTCAATAGCTTCGGGAAACAGACTTATGCCGCAGCTCACAGGGGAGCTTTTATGAGCGACATTGTGAATTTTGGAAAATACGTATTCAGGGTGTTCGGCGTTAAAATGTTTGAGGGCATAGCCCGAGTTTTTTGAATTTTAGCCGAGCACCCTGAATGCGCCCAAAATTCATAGAGGAGCGAATGAAAGCTCCCCTGTGAGCTACGGCATGTTCCCGGACTTTTTGAGAAGTTACCCTTTATCGATGTATTCAGATTATCAAGGGGTTTTTATGCCTTTGGGGCATCAGTGCTGATGCTGTGTTTCCGAATTTTTCTTGCCTTCAGCCTTATGACGAGTATGATCCATTGATGGAGCTTTGTGAGTACCGTGCTGGTGTCCTACAGGCCCACCGCCACCTTTGGGCGACATCATACTCGGTTTTGCCTGGATTTGAAGTTCACTGTCGATCTTGAATGCGCCATTGACAACAACGAGTTCCCCCTCTTCAATGCCGGATTTTACAACATAGAAATCTCCTGCACGAGGCCCCAGTTCCACTTCTCTTCCTTCAAAGAGAGGGCCTTCATCATTGGGGATTTCAACATATACAACCGCACGTTTACCGGTAATCATCGGTGCTGTGGATGGGATTAAAAGAGGCGCATTCGCTTGTGAAACTGTTTTCGTAGAGTATCCCAGTTTTTCTGCCTTTACCAGTGGCATTCCACATAGATCGCAAGACCCTGAACTATCTTTTACAATTTCAGGATGCATGGGACACATCCATTTTCCGGCCAGATTCTTATCGATGACCTTGCCTGTATTATCGAGCTTTGAGTTCACTATACCGCTCACAAACATATCCGGTTTGAGGAGGCTGTCCCTGTTGTCCACGATCGCCCGTACCTTCACTGTCCGTTTTTTCGGATCCACAATCGGGTCAATAAAACTGATGATCGCCTCGAATTTTTCTCCTGGGAATGACGGAGAGGTAAATTGCACGGATTGACCATAACGAAGCCAGGGGAGATCGGATTCATAGGCTTCAAAATAGATCCAGAGCCTGGAGAGGTCTGCGATCGTGTAAATCTGTGTTCCGGTTTGAACATACATCCCCTCTTTCGCATTTTTATGAACCACAACGCCGCCTATTGGGGCATTTATTGTCAGATGATCCGATGTTTTCTTTGTTGTTTCAATCTTTTTAATCTGGCTTTCTGACAAACCGTAAAGCCGCAGCTTTTCTCTGGCAGCCTCAAGGGTTGCAACTGCAGTTTCTTTTAAGATACTGCTCTTTGTCTTTCCCAGGGCATCAACTGCCTTTTTGGCCTGCAACAACTCTTCCTGAGTTGCCAGCAATTCAGGCGAATACATATAGACCAGATGATCGCCCTTCTTTACTGTCATACCTGTGAAGTCTGCATAGAGCCGATCGAGCCGGCCTGGAACCCATGAAGTGATGTAGTTCACATTTGTTTCATCATATGCGATCTTTCCCACCATCCTGATCTCTGCTTGTGCAAAAGCACGAATCACAGGGGTCGACTGAATTCGAGCAAGCTGTTTTGCCGTCTCTGAGATGCGGATCTGACGAGGACCGAGATCCTCTTCAACTCCTGTTTCTAAAGGGATAAGATCCATCCCACAGATCGGGCATTTCCCCGGTTGAGGCAGCTTTATCTGAGGGTGCATGGAACATGTCCAGAGTGTCGATTCCGATAGTGTTTCCGATACAGGCGTATGGATCTTATCTTTCGATGGGCCGCCGCCTCTGGACATCATCAGCCCAAAGGAAAATGCCAGAATAATGATGATAATAAGGCCAATCCATCCGGATATCCCTTTGGGCATCATCCCTTTAACAACAGTTCCAAATCCTCTTTTCTCATTCATGGCATTTCTCCTGAGGGGTTATATGAGAGGCCTCTCAATCTCTCCTATCTCATCCTGGAGTTTCTTCAATTCCTCGGCTTCAATGTAATTTCACTCGAATCCTCGACCCCTTGAATCCTTGGACCCCATTTCTCTCTAATCTCAACACCCGTCAACATATCCAGCTCCGCTTTTCTTTTCGCAAGGTCTGTCTTTGATCTGTCGAGCATCAATTGGAAATCGAGGAGTTGTCTTTGCGCATCAAGGACATTTAGGAAGTCTGCCTTTCCAGCTTGATAAGCTCTATATGCAGCATTCAGCGATTGTTCTGCCTTGGGAACGAGACCATCCCTGTACAGCTTGATTTTTCGTAATGCATCATCATGTTCAAAGATGACCCTTTCAGCCATAATGATGAGTTGGTTCTCTTTTTTCTCAAACAGGTATTGAGCAGAACGTTGTCTTGCCCTGGCTTCGTTTTTTTTCGCATCGTTTTTACCGGCCCAGATGGGCAGAGTTATTCCCACTGATATAAGCCACGAATCTTTCCCGCTTTCATCCAGTTCTCGATTCACAGCTTCTCCGGTCACTATGTAATCGAGTCCAAGTGTGAAATTTGGCAGTGATGATTTTTTCGCCAATTCTACTGCCAACTTCTCTTTTTCAATTGTATACTTGATTGCATCTAGATCCGGATTGTTTTGGATGATATCGTTTATATAGTCTTTATCAGATGCTGTCACTTCTTGGAGTTCAATCCTCAATGGAATCGGCAGTGATACTGTATCAGGGATATTCAGGGCTGTCAACAGCCTGGTTTCTATAGGTTTTTTCATATCTTTAAGGGTCAGTAGTCGATCCTCCAGTTTGCCGAGTTCTAAGTGTGCTTTTATAACATCAGGGTGTTGTTTTAGGGCGACCGTATACTTTGACCTGGCGATTGATTCCCAGAACTTCAAGAGCATAATGTTTTCTTTTGTAATTTCAATCTCTCGCCCTAAAAGATAATAGTCGTAATATGCTGATTTCACTTGATAGAGTACCTTTAAGAACTCGGACTGGAATTTCTTGTAGCTCGCATTCGATCTTTCAAAAGCGATATCCTCCTTATTTCCCAATGTTCCAAACCAAGGAAACATCTGACGAAGACCGATCTTTTGTTTTTGTGGCCCTACACGTGTTTCCACATTCTCTATATAGTGTCCGAAAGTGATAGCCGGATCAGGGAGGGCGCCCATAGAACCCATCTGTTCCATGGCGGCCTTCCAATCATAGAAGGCCGATTGTAAACCCGGATTGTTTATAGCCGCGATTTTGAGATACTCCTGTAATTTCGTATTGGAGTCTATCTTTTTAAAATGTCCACTATGATTGTATTTATCTTCGATTTTTTTCGCTTCTTTTCTTGCCTTTTTTTTATCCCAGGATTGAGGCTGAGAATAGACCGTACCCTGTAGAATGCAACCCAAGAATACAAAGACAATGAGTTTGAGTGCCAACTTCATAAACTACCTCTCATTTTATAAGATATTGAATTCTGCAAGCTAAATAGATGATCCGGGAAGGAGACGATACAACTCATTGAGCGGCCAAGAGGGCTTCTGGGAATACTTTGATTTGAGTAATCCTATGGGCTATGAATTGGTCAATTGCCCATTCGTATCGTTCCTTGTAAGATCAAATCCCCTTTTGAATGCCTGGAGGTTGGGTTCTTGCTTGTCTTTTGAAAAACTATTGATCAGGACAGGGAGAAACTGTTCTTGTCTTAATGGGACAGTACCAGTGCCGAGGAGGGCTCCGGCCATGATGATATTGGCTAAGATGGGCATTCCCATATCAAAGGCCATTTCCGTTGCATTGAGAAACCAGACCTTTGCAGACAGGTCAAATACAAGCTCTTTCATCTTTTCTAAGTCCGGATATCTGGCTTCTCCGCCTGTCACTGCGATGGGATAGACGGGCCTTGTGTTCGTAATAACGGCCACTCTTGGATTGCCGAATTGTCCCAGCACCCTCAAGGTCTCTACCGGTTCCAATCCCAGGATAATGTTGGCTTGGCCCTCCGGAATGAGGGGGCTGTATTCCATGTGTTGAGAAATTCTCAGGTGGCTCATCACTGCTCCGCCTCTTTGAGCCGGGCCAAAGGTCTCTCCTATAGTCACATAGTACTCTGAATTGACCAGAGCCTTACCGATAAGCTGAGCGAGCAAGACATTGCCCTGGCCTCCCACGCCGGTGATGATGAGATTCAATGGACCATGTGTATTCATGTAACCTCCTTGATTATAGCCGATTGGGGACAGATATCTGCACAGACCCCGCAGCCATTGCATATTGTCTCATCGATATTTGCCTTTTCAATATGATCATCCCAGATTATTGCAGGGCAGCGAAAGACTCTAGTGCAAAGCCTTGCGCAGCCGCACTTTTCCCCAATACACGTATTTGAATCGATATGAACCTGATATCGGGTATCACCTTCCTTGGCTTTGAACCTGTGCACACTTCCCATTTAAGATGAGAATGCGTACCTTTCCCCCATCCTCCAGCAGCTCTAGGATACTCTCTCTTGTATTTTTCAGGTTGAAGGGATCTCCCATTCCACCCGTATTCCCAAGGAGCGGCATATACTTTCGATGTCCACAGCATATGCTGGATTGCCGGCAGCGTCCACCTTACTCCCAGGGTGGGGTTGAAAGCCGGTCATTGCGGTTGCAGCATTATCGAGGATGAGCATTGTGAAGTCGGATTGGTTATGAATCCCGTTCATAAGTGCCGGCATAGCTGTATGGAAGAAGGTAGAATCCCCGCAAACTGAGAGCACGGGTTGATGGAATTCCACATGGCCGAGGTTACCAAAACCAGAGGCAAGCCCTGTTCCTGATCCCATGGATTGAAGGGTCTTCACCTGAAAGTAACCGGCAGGCCCCATGCCCAGAGCGTAACACCCGATATCACCTGTGACAAAACCGTCTCTTCCATCGAGCTTCATGGCATTCATTATAGACCAAAAGGTCGCGCGATGGGGGCATCCGGGACAGAAGGTAAGGTCTCGCGGGGGCACATTTTGCTCGACCATCTCAAGGGCCTTCTTCGTATACTCTGCGTCCCCTTGCGGAGGCTCCTTATCAAGGATGCTTCCGATGACCTTTACAGTAAGATCGAGAGTTATCTCACCGATTGAATCGATATGCCCTGATCTCTTGCCATAGAATAGAGGAGGCCCTGTTGGAAATTCCATCTCAGAAGCCATGATCTTTAGCTCGCCTTCTATAAACGGCTCTATATGCTCCAATATCAAGATCTTTTCTGCCCTGCTCAGGTGATCTTTGAGAAGCCTTTCCGGAAGGGGCCAGATCGTGCCCAGTTTTAAAATCCCAACAGACCCTTCCAGACTCAATACCTTCACTGCCTCCATAGCGTAAAGCCAGCAGCTCCCACCGCTTATAATCAACAGATCCGGTTTGTCAGGGCCTGTATACCAGTTAAAGGGTGAGTCTTCAAATATCTCACGCACCTTGGCCATCTTATCGTGAACCATCTGGTGTCTCAGGGGAACCGGCATGGGCATGAAATAGGGGAAGGATGTGTCAAATACTGCTGTTTTATGCTCTTTGGGCAGTTTGCCAAGATTGACACTCCCTCTTCCGTATGAGATCCTCGTCATCCCCCCTGAGCATACAGATGCTCTTTACCTCTTCGGAGATCTCGAATGCCCATATGGTCATATCTTTGGCTTCTTGAAACGTGGCGGGTTCGATAAGAGGGAAGTCTGCCCATTTGGCAAAGACACGGGTGTCCTGTTCTGTTTGGCTTGCCAAAGCCCCGGGGTCGTCACAAGCCACCAAAACAAACCCTGCATTCACACCGCAGAGATTCATGTTCATCAAGAAATCCACGGCCACATTGACTCCCACCTGCTTCATTGCAGCAAGTGCCCGCACCCCGGCAAAAGAAGCAGCCGCAGCTGATTCCAAAGCGACTTTCTCATTTGTGGACCACTCTACATATACATTGCTTTCTTTACCTGCCTGGGCCAGAGTTCCGATGATCTCTGTAGATGGGGTGCCCGGATAGGCACTGGCAAATCCGATTCCCGCCTCCAGTGCCCCTCGAGCAATCGCCTCATTGCCCATCAAGAATAGAGTCGAATCAGGAGCATCTAATGTGATCTCTGTCATCTTCTCTCCTCCCTTTTCGCATTTCCTCTTTACGAGCTGTTGCTCAAATTGAAATTTCCTTAAGTATTCTGTCAAATCAAAAAGAAACCAAAGGGAGTTTCTCCTTAAGGAGACTGCGTGCGATTACCCAGCGGTGAATCTAGCTCGGGCCTTCGCCGATACGAAGTACACTGATCTCTCGGAACCATCTCACCAAAGGAAAATCCTTGCTTAAACCAATATCGCCGTGTATCTGAATCGACCTGTCCAGGACCCGAAATGCCATCTCAGTAGCAAACACTTGATCTCTGAGGCCTCGATTCTGGGGTCTTTTCCCTCTTCCTCTTTCCATGCTGTTTCATATGTTAGGAGTCGTGTAGCATGGAGTTCCATATAGGAATCTGCAAGCATCCACTATATGGCCTGTCTTTGGGAAAGATACTGGCCAAAGGTCTGTTTTTTTTGGCATACGCTATAGCCATCTCCAATATATGCTCAGCGATGCCCAGACAACGAGCAGCGATACAGATCCGCCCCTTGACCAAAAATTGCTGGGCCATGACAAACCCCAGTCCTATCTCACCAAGTACGGCATCTTGTCAGACAAATACTTCATTGAGGTCTATTTCGGTTGACTATTGGGGACGCATGACCTCCATTATTCGGCGGATATGGATGCCAGGCGTTTCCTGATCGACAAAAAACATCGTAATCCCACTTCGTGCCCGCTTTTGTGGATCCGTAACTGCAACTACCATAAGAAAGTCCGCCCGATCTGCCAGGGTGGCAAAGCGTTTTACACAGTTTATACTCTAACCGTCTTTCTCTTGTACGGCAGTGGTTCGAATGGCTGCAGCGTCTGAGCCTGCGCCAGGTTCATCAGTCTGCGCAAAGGCAACCTTTTTTTCTCCTCGTAAAAGCGGGAAGAGATACCACTTTTTTTATGTCAGTAGTATGAAACAAAGAGGGAGGGACCTCTCTACCAAATGGGGTATAGTGGCTCGTACCTATGAGACTTCGACACTGCTCTTCACGAACTGCGGCATACCCCAAAGCCCCAGTGTCTTGATCCTGCCACCAATTTGTTTGTATCTCAGGAGGAGGCTCAATCCAGTCAGATTTCAGATCCTTCTCCAAGGGGATGCATTTCTCATCGACAAAAACACGCGCTTTTCTTTTGATTTCTCTAATCTCGGCGGGTAATGTGGAGTCCATGATGCCTCCTTTCAAACGGGCTTTTTGAAAAAAACAACACAGGTGGCAACATTTTAACTTTTTGAAAACAGTCGCTTCGACTACGGTTAAAATTTAACGTCGATATATGTCGTTCTCCAGGATAGCCACAGCCTCTGCCATGATATCACGTACAATCTGACCGGCCGGCTTGATAGCCTTGATCAGACCTGAGCCCTGTCCTGCAGGCATTCCTCCCTCTTCTGTCTTTCCTTCGTAACGAGCCTTTACAGAAGCTTCATAGCCTACCTGGATGGCCTGTAAAGGAAAGGGCAGGATATCCTTCTCTCTTCCTTCCCATGAATCCGTGAAGCGGTTACGTATAAGGCGGCAGGGTTTTCCACTGTGGCAACGGCTGATCACGGTTCCTTCTTCAGTGATCTCAACGATCTTATTCTTATAGTTGAAGTGGGCCTGTGCCTCTTCTGAGGCTACAAAACGGGTGCCCATCCATATACCGCTTGCGCCCAAAAACAGAGAAGCCACCAAGCCCCGGCCATCCACCAATCCACCTGCTGCAAGAACCGGTACTTCAACTGCATCGACTATTTGGGGAACCAGGGGCATCGTACCTATTCTGCCCGTGTGACCTCCGGCTTCGTGACCCTGAGCGATAATCACATCCACACCCGCATCTGCCATGCGTTTTGCCTGTTTTACATTTCCAGCAAGAGACATTACGATTATACCATGTGAATGAGCATCCTGTACAACTCCAGCAGGGGAGCCAAGCCCCGATATCAAAACCGGGACATTCTCTGTTAAGACAACTTCGATCTGTCTGTTTACTTCATCCGTATACTGGATGACTTCATCGGTCTTTTCCGTTTTGATCTGGGCAAAGAGGATATCCACGCCATAGGGCTTGTCAGTAGAGTCTTTAACTCTGTGGATATCTTCCCTCAATTCATCTGCTGTCATACTCCCTGCACCGATCACACCTAAACCGCCGGCTGAAGAGACCGCAAAGGCGAGTTGAGCCGGTGCAACGAAGCCCATACCGGCCTGGCAGATCGGGTAGTCGATGCCGATGAAATCGCATAGCTTTGTATGTAAAATACTTCGAACGTCCATAGATCTTCTCCCTTGAAACTGTAGAACAATACCTCCCTTTTCGTTACTGGAATAATTACAGTAAGAGTAAGAAGTATTTGTCGGATATTCCCGGCAGAAAAGAAGAAGAACAAGGAAAAGGATTATGTAAAAGAGGGGTAATCATCATTCGGTTTGTGAAAAACTCTTCGATGAAATACAGTATATGTCAAGTGTCCCTGGTATGTCAATGGAAAAGGCACATAAGCATTAGAAGTTGAATTGGAGTTGATATTGACCTTGATGATCGCATCAGATGTTGTTATACTGGTCGTTCAGTTCATAGGAAATAGGAGAATTTTTAATGCAATAACTCAAAACCATTGTTGTAATATTAAAAGACGTATTCATTCGAGGTTACTTTTAGGAGATTTAATGTGTTCAGGGTAGGTATAGATACAGGGGGCACGTTTACGGATTTTATCCTGTACAGGGATGGTGAAATCCATATCCAGAAGATACCGTCCAGCCCAAAGAATCCCGCAGATGCCGTTTTAAAGGGCTTGAAAATATGGGGGAATGTATCGGGAGAGAGGCAGGTGATCCATGGCTCTACAGTTGCAACGAATACATTGCTCGAAAGAAAGGGGGCGAAGACCGCTCTCATTACGACAAAGGGGTTTGAAGATATCCTGGAGATAGGCCGTCAGAACAGGCCCCAACTCTACAGCCTCGATATTGATAAGATGACACCGTTGGTACAAAAAGGGTATCGATTTGGGGTGCATGAGAGAACCATAGGAACAGGAGAAATCCTGAACCAGGCAGACCCAGAATCCTTTGCAGATATCATCCAAAAGATACAACACGAAGGTATTGAGTCCATTGCCATCTGCCTTTTATTCTCATATGCGAATCCGGAAAATGAGCGGATCGTTTACGAGGGTTTTGAAAAGACGGGGATTTCCATCTCCGTGTCTCATCGAATATTGCCTGAATACAGGGAGTACGAAAGGTGCAGCACTACGGTCGTGAATGCCTATATATCCCCTATAATGGAGAGATATATCTCTCATCTCAAGGCAAATGTCGGAGTCGGGGATCTGTGCATAATGCAATCCAATGGTGGTTTTATCTCTGCGAAAAAGGCCAAGGAAGAACCGGTCAGGACCGTTCTGTCAGGACCTGCCGCAGGGGTTGTGGGTGCATTTGAAGTAGCAAAGGCCGCAGGATATTATAAAATCGTCACCTTAGATATGGGTGGTACGTCCACTGATGTCTCCCTTTGTTACGAGAACCTCATGATCACAACAGAATCGAGTATAGATGCTATCCCCATAAAAATACCGATGATCAATATTCACACAGTGGGTGCAGGCGGCGGATCCATTGCCTTTATGGACGAAGGGGGCTCTCTGAGGGTCGGGCCTCGCAGTGCCGGGGCAGATCCGGGTCCTGTCTGTTATGGAAGGGGAGTTGAACTTACTGTAACAGATGCCAACCTCTATTTGGGGAGGCTCTTGCCGGATTACTTTCTTGGTGGGGATATGGCACTCGATTCCATCAGGGTGGAAGAGATGATGGCCGGGTTTGGAGCACAGTTGAACCTTTCTCCTCATAGGGTTGCAGAAGGCATAATCGAGGTTGTAAATGCGGCAATGGAGAGGGCCATACGGGTGGTATCCATAGAAAGAGGGTATGATACTAGAGAGTTTACTCTGGTCTCTTTTGGGGGTGGGGGAGGGCTCCATGCCTGTGAAGTCGCAAAAAACCTTTCCATCCCTCAGGTATTGATCCCCAAAAATCCGGGACTTTTATCCGCGTTTGGCATGCTGATCTGTGATGTGGTAAAAGACTACTCCCAATCCGTGTTGATTCGGGATGAAGGAATACATTTCGAAGAGATCGAGGAGATGTTTGCACCTCTGATTGAAAAGGGAATGGATGAGATGTCAGCAGAGCATATTCCATTGGAGAGAGTTACGATTGACACATCTTTGGATATGAGATACCTTGGGCAGTCTTATGAGATCTCCGTACTGTTTAAAGAGGATTATATCGATCGGTTCAACAAACTTCACAAAAAGGCATATGGCTACATTGATGAAAAGCGACCTTGTGAAATCGTGAATCTCAGGGTGCGGATGAAGGGAAACCTGTCAAAACCGAAACTCAAAGAGGAGAGACTGAAAAATGAGGACTGTGCATCAGCCTCATTGGGGCAGAGAATGATCTTCTATAAAGGAGAAAGCATTCCCTTTGAAATCTTTATTCGGGAGAAGCTCTGTGCCGGAAACAGGGTTGAAGGGCCAGCCATTATATTGGAATACAGCTCCACTGTATTGGTTCCGCCGAATTTTTCCTGTAATGTGGATCGCTTCGGGAATCTGTTTATGAAACAAAGAGAATGAAGAGGTGCATTTGTTTGATCCTATTAAGCTGGAGATATTCAAGAACATATTCTCTTCCATAGCAGAAGAGATGGGCATGGCTCTTTGCCGGAGCGCCTATTCCCCCAATATTAAAGAGAGAAGAGACTGTTCATGTGCCCTGTTTGATGCTGAAGGTCAGATGGTGGCGCAGGCAGCCCATCTTCCGATCCACATGGGTGCTATGCCGTATTCGGTAAAGAGCGCGATAAAGGCCATACGTATAGACAAAGGAGATACGATCGTCCTGAACGACCCTTTTCAAGGCGGAACACACCTTCCGGATTTGACAATGATCTCCCCTGTCTATATCGGGCGGACACTCAGGTTTTATGTGGCGAATCGGGCACACCATGCGGATATCGGAGGCATGTCCCCCGGTTCTCTCCCTCTGTCGCAAGAGATATTTCAGGAAGGTATACGTATCCCGCCTTTAAAGTTGTCAAGAAGAGGTTCTATCCAGGAGGATTTACTGAACCTGATTCTTGCCAATGTACGTACACCACAAGAGCGAAAAGGGGATTTGCTGGCGCAGTTTGCAGCGAACGGGTTGGGTGAACAGAGACTCATGGAGGTCGCTTTCAAGTACAGCTATGATGAGGTCATCTCTTATATGAGAGCGCTCCAGGACTACGCCTGCAGGATGACGGAAAAGGCCATAGAAGATATCCCGGACGGGACCTATTCCTTTGAGGACTTCCTCGATAATGACGGGCTCAGTGATACCCCAGTAAGAATTCATGTAACGGTTCATGTCAAAGGAAAAAGGGCGAAGATCGATTTTTCAAAGAGCTCTTTTCAAATGAAGGGATGTATGAATGCAACCCTTGCCATTACCCTTTCTGCTGTATATTATGTCTTCAGGTGTCTGTCTCCTCTCGATACCCCTTCCAATGAAGGGTGCATGTATCCCTTAGAGGTTATTGCTCCTTTGGGAACTGTTGTGAACGCTCAATTTCCATCTGCTGTGGCAGGCGGGAATGTAGAGGTATCACAACGGATCGTTGATGTGCTTTTGGGTGCATTGTCCGGAGCTGTTTCTCATAGGATACCGGCTGCCAGCTCAGGCAGTATGAATAATATTACCATTGGAGGATTGGATGCAAAGGAAGGCACAATGTTCACATACTACGAGACAATCGCAGGCGGCAGTGGTGCTTCATGTGATAGAGACGGTGAGGATGCGGTTCACACCCATATGACTAACACAATGAACACACCCATTGAGGCATTGGAGAATGCCTATCCTCTGAGAGTCCTCAGATATGAGATTCGAAAGGAATCCGGGGGCAAAGGATTGCATACAGGAGGCTGTGGGATCAGACGTGATATTCAGCTTCTTACGAACTGTGAGGTAACAGTGCTCTCGGATCGGAGGAAATTTCCTCCATACGGACTTCAGGGCGGCTCTCCGGGAAAGCTCGGCAAGAACATCCTGATATCGAAAAAGAAGGCGAGAGATTTAGGAGGTAATTTTACGGTTTCAGGAAAAAAGGGGGATGTGATAAGTATACGTACCCCAGGTGGAGGGGGCTTTGGGAAACGATCCAAAGACTAATGAATATGCAAGAAAAAGCTAAAAAACAGAATTATCTCTTTTTGATCGCAAAGATATTCTTCACCCTTGGGGCCATTGGCTGGTTTGTATTGACAATTCATTTCAATGAACTCATTGAAAAGGTGACAGATATCAACTGGATAGTTGTCTGGGTATCATTTCTTGTTTTTTTGACTTGCATAATCCCTTGCTCTCTCCGATGGATGCTTATCGCAAAGCTCTGTGGATTTCCGATCTCTTTATCGACATAGATCCGCAATTACCTCATCGGTATATTTTTTGATGCATTCTTGCCGATAGGGAAGGGGGGGAGATGTGGTCCCTGGTGTTCTTACATCACGGCAATATGGGGATTCATTGGGTGGTGTATTGACGACGATTTTCGTTGAACGCTTTACCGGCCTTATTGTTTCTCTCTTTATTGTTATCATTGAATCTCTAATTACATTATCAGATATCATCGAGTTTAAAATGCCTGTTAAAAAGTTACGGGAGGCTGCCAATGATGTTATTCTTGTATTGGATATATGCTGGGGAACCCCTAGGCTTATCATGTCCGCCGGAGTGCTTTCATTAATCAATAAACTCATCATAATTGTATCTGCGTATATTACGGCAATTGCAATTCCGGATTTTGGGGCTTCCTGGTATGCTTTTCCAATTGTCATTCCACTTATTTTAATCTCTGCATTAATCCCTTCTATAGGCGGCTATGGTATCCGAGAGGCTGGATTTGTTTTTTTTGGCTGGTTTGGTGTGAATGAGGAATCAGTAGCAGTTTTTGGGATATTTCGGCTTTTTTTCTTCTGGTTCTTTTCAGTTAAAGGGGCGATTCTGTTTGTATTGGCAAAGAAATGCGAAGATGGATGATAGTGAACCACAACACTAATCGAGCAGAAAAAAAGTAAATTGTCTAGGGACAAGTCAACAATAGAAGAATCTAGATGCCTGTTTCCAACACAGCTCTTCAACCGTTTGTAAGCTGTGTTGAAGTGGCTTGGTTTGTCTTTTGCGGATCTGTCGGAAGAATCACTTTTTAAGGTTGTTCGTAATCATAGCGGATTATCTGAATGGGAGAACGATTTTGGGCGGCTTGAACTGCGTATTCTGTTGAACTCTCTTGAGAAAGAAGCCAATCTGAGCCGCTTGGGACGAATTCGAATGAAGCGGGAATGTGCAGGCTACTGGTCAATAGCCTGCGCATACAGGAGGATATAAAGCGCAACCCTGAGATCCTGGATGTCCCCATACATCGGCCTATGTTCATTGTTGGTCTCCCCCGCACCGTTACCACATTGCTCCATAATCTCCTTGCACAGGATCCTGCTGTCCGGGTGCCACTTCGGTGGGAGCTTCTTCGACCTTCTCCTCCTCCGGGTATTGAGACGCGAGGTACAGATCCGCGGATCAAGTATGCTCAAAATGAGATGAGGCGGCTTCGCATATTTGCACCTCAGGTTTTCTTAATCCATCCTTTGAATCCGACTGGACCGGACAAATGTATCCACTTGTTCAAAAAAGGTTTTGCAAGCTTCTCTTTCAGTATGCTGTGTAATATACCGAAATATCTAGATTGGCTGTTCCAACAGGATATGATTCCTACATACAGTTACTATCGTAATCAGTTGCAGCTCGTTCAATGGCGATGTCCAGGGAAGTACTGGATTTTAAAGCCTCCATCTCATCTTTTTTCTTTCAATGCTCTGTTTGCTGTCTTTCCAGACGCCTGTGTAGTTCAGACACATCGAGATCCACTGAAAGCTGTTGCTTCATTTTTTAGTATGGTTCCGATAATACGGAAGATGTATAGCGATCATGAGGATCTGAAACAGATTGGGAAAAGTTGCCTTTCATTACTGAGTATGGCTTTTGATCGGGCTATAAAGACTAGAGAAAAAGCTCATACGCAACAGTTTTGTGATGTTCGTTACCATGAACTGATCGATGATCCGATTGGCATAGTAAAGGATATTTACAGGTATTTTGGCTGCGATATGGATCTGCGTATTGAGACAGGGATGAAATGCTGGTTAAGAGATAATTCCCAGCACAAGAGTGGTGTGCATAGATATTCATTGGATCTGTTTGGCATGGACCCATATAGGGTGAAACAATGCTTTGCCGGCTATATGGAGCGATTCAAGATCCGGGCAGAGTAGGGAAACGATTCATCCCAAAAGGAACACGGAGAGTACAATAATAATGAAATTCAAAAACATCATCAATCAAACGAAAATGTTTTATGAACGACTCCTTGGATATATCAAGAGGTTTGGCTTGGTTGCGACCTTTATCCAGGGCCTGAAGTTCATCTTTTAGATGAATGTAACCCTGTTCAAATTTCACATCATAACTAAGAACGCCTATGAGCTTGAAAAACCTCTGCCAGGTATTGAGCTTAGAGAAGCAAGGCCTGAAGAATATTCTGAGCTGTAGAATTCTCTGCAGATTTCAGAAAACAAGAGATGCTTAAAAGGTTGGCTCTTAACCACAAATGCATTATTGCCCGGGAAAAGGCTAAGATCGTCTTTTATGGATGGATAGGGATAAATAAAGTTTGGTTGTCATTCTGTGGGAGGTCACATTGAGTTCCCACAGGATACAGCTTATTTTTATAACACTTTCACAGCTGAAGACTATCGAGGCAAGATGCTCTTGCCTGCCTTTATCTCATACGCGAAGGAGTTTTGTATGGGCAATAATATTCCGTTTGGATTTATCCTTGTCTTTCCTGAAACCGGACTACTGGTCAGGCCATATTCAAAGTTAGTGGGCGCAGACAAGATTTCTCTTATTCGTTTTCAGCGAAGACTGGGCATTGAGTGGTATTCAGAGCGTGAAATATCGATTAAAGAAGCCGCAAATCTGACAAAGAAGGCAAAAAAATAAGTTTAAATGGCTATTGAGTTTACTCAGCAAAGGCGGTTACATTTATAATATGTGCAACTTATCTGAGCAGTGGAGTGAGCATTAATAAAGAAGAAAAGGGGAAAATGCGATTTTTTACACGGGTTATAATATGATTGCATTTGCTGTGGCCGATTTTTTATTGAGGGAAGTCAATAACCATTTAATTTTAAATCGTGTCTTTCCACAGATATGGTTTAATACCCCCCCCCTATGCTCGGCTTCTTATATTTTCATTAATGCATTTTACAATATCTCCGATCATACTGTCTGCGATAAATACATCTTTTACGCCGAGAGACTTTAAAACAGGAATATCCTGCTTTGGTATTACACCTCCCAGCAAAACAAGGATATCACGAAGGCCCTTTTCTTCCAGCTTTTCCATTATCACTTTGCTATATAAGAGATGCTCTCCGATCAGAGAGCTTATACCAATCACATCAACGTCCTCTTCAATTGCGGTCTTTATCACTTCATCAGGCCTGGCAAGTATTCCGGTATAGATAACCTCCATTCCAAAGTCCCTAAGCATCATTGTCAGAACTTTTGCACCCCGATCATGGGTATCGAGTCCTAATTTCGCTATTAATACTTTTATTTTTCTATCTGTATCTATCATGCTGCTATCTTCCTCCCAAGTATATTTCTGAAAAACCGATCTCGTAATATCGAAGGATAGAAAGGAACAACTTCGTTGATCTCTTCTATCGTCGCATAGGCCTTGGTTGCCTCAATAAGCGGCCGAAAAAGGTTTTCTTTTGCCTTGTGTGCCCTTTCCAGCTCATTCAGTGCATCTTTGTGCGCCTTTTGGTTTCGATTTTTCTTAGTCTCTTCAAGCGTTGCCAGATGTTTTTCGACCGCTTCATCTACAACAATATGCGGGGCCTCTTCTTCTTCATGTGTATCCTCTTCGTCAGGTATGGTATAGATATTTTTCCCGACGATTTCCCTTTGCCCTTTCTCAACCTCCATTTGGTACTCATATGCAGCTTTATTGATTTCACTGTGGATATAACCGCTTGCGACTGCCTTAATAAATCCTCCCTTCTTATCAATCGCTTCTATTTCAGCGCGTATCTCTTGTTCGAGCTTATTTGTCAAGGCTTCAATATAGTAAGAACCTCCAAGCGGATCCGCAACATTTACCACGCCGGTCTCATGGGATAATATCTGCTGGGTTCTCACAGCCAGCATATGCGATTTTTCCGTAGGCAGGCAGATCGGCTCATTGTAAGATACACATTGGAGTGACTGAGTTCCTCCAAGTACTGCGACCAGGGCCTCATAGGCAATGCGTACGATATTGTTTAACGGCTGCTGCCTGACCATTGAACAGGCAGCGGTATTTATGTGAATTTTCCAGAACAGCGCTCTCGGATCTGTGACCCCGTATCTTTCCTTCAGCATCTTTGCCCAAAGCCGTCTGGCAGCCCTGAGTTTGGCAACCTCTTCAAAGATATCAATATGTGCACTGACTGTGAAAGAGATCCGACGCGTCACATCATCGGCTTCAAGACCACGAGAGAGTGCATTATCGATATTTTCAAATGCATTACAAAAGACCCAGGCAATCTCTTGAACAGCATTGATTCCGGTCTCTCTCAGATCATAGCAGTCAAGACATAATGGGTAATATTTGGGCATGTGATTGCAGCAGAACTCCATTGCATCAGTACCGATACTGAGTATGTTTACAAGAAAATCTTCTGTGGGAGCTTCCATCCCAAAGCAGACTGAGCCGTGAAGCGTGTCATTGAGTGTGGTACCTCTAATTTTAGACAGATCAAGACCCTTATTCTCAGCAAGAGCGATGTATTGAACCATTGGCATATGATGGCTGCTGAATATAGTGCTTACCCTGTCCTGGGGTATCCCGTCAAAGAGTATTTCCATGTCTTTTAATGTACATAACGGGCATCCCTGTATACCTACCTGTTTATAGATATCCGGATGATCCGAATCCAATAACGACTGCGTGGGCGTATCAGGAATAATATTTAATGCCGACGCCCCACTTTCCATCAGAAACTTCAACCTCTTATTCGATTCTTCAGGCGATGAGTGCCCGGATATTTCCCGGACAGACCATAGCCTTCCTCTGAACATGTTTGCATATACACCCCTGGTAAATGGGTATTCACCTGGATTGCCAAGGTCCCGCTGATAGTCAAAGTCAATATCCATAGGCCCGTAAAAATCCTTCAGGTCATAGCCGGACCAGGTCTTTACACGTTCGGCCTTTGCCCAGTATCTTTCTTCGATCGATAGTTTGTCTGATGACTTTTTATCTTCCATGCTATCCCCCCCTTATATGATTAAAGTTAAAAAAAAGCTATTGAGTTCCCTTTGCAAAAAAATCCTTTACAACAATGGTAATCACATTATAACCCATGCCTCGTACCTTAGTGAGCATAAAGAAAGAACAGTATTGATCTTTTTAATTAAACTCGTCAGTGATCGATGACGATCTTAATGGCCTTTGATTCCTTTTTGTCAACAAAGGTCTTCATTGCATCTTTGAATTCTTCAAGATTGAACCTGTGCGTTATCAATCCATCGAGGTTTACCTTCTTTTGTGCAATAAGTCTGGTAGCAACCTCAAATGTTGTCTTTGTATCAGACTCTGTTGCATGGCTGTTTGTACCCAGCAGATGGACTTCTTGATACCATATAGGCGTATAATCGACTTTACCAGGCCGTAAATTCACACCCAGGATCACAACATGCCCTCCTGCTTTTGTAAATCGAAGTGAGTCTTTTATGCTGGAATCATTGCCAATACTATCATAAATAATATCAAATCCGCCAAGAAGGATTTCATTTCCCAGATAACCTTGAAAATACTCTGCATTCGTTATTCTTGCTATTTTTTTATAGATGTCCTTATCCGAAAATATGATCTCATCCGCCCCAATCTTCATTGCCGCATCTGCCTGGAATCGATATTTTGCGAGTGCATAGACCCTGGTATTGGGTTCAAATGCCTTTACTACGGCTATAGTCAGTAAGCCAATCGTACCGCATCCGATTACAAGAACGCTCTGTCCTTTTTCCGGTTTTTTCTTTAATACACCGTGCACTGCGCATGCTGTAGGCTCAATAAGTACAGCCTCATCGTCATCTATTGCATCTGAGACCTTGTGGGGCTGGCTCTTATGCATTATCATAAACGGGGAAAATCCACCGCCTGTATCTAGGGTGGGAAGGTTTACCTTGCCCAGGTTTTCGCAAAGCATATAATTGCCGGCATTGCATTGCCTGCAAGGGGGAGTAAACTCCATTTGAAAACACGAAGGCCAGTCAATGCGAAGCACCACACGATCACCTTCCTTCAATCCATGCACATTAGATCCGGCTTCAATAACCTTTGAGAGCAGCTCATGGCCGAGATATTTTTTTGACACAGAAGGGATTGCAGCAGGAAAGCACTTGGGATTGATTTCCATAAAAATCATATGAATATCGCTGCCACAGAGCCCACAGGTTTTGTTCTTAACCTTTAACCAGCTCTGATTAGGCATATTGGGTTCTGCAACTTCTGTGAATCGGATGGGTGAGAACCTCCCCAATGTGGCATTTTTATTGAATCGTAAAATGAGTTTTGTAAGGAGTATTCTCAACAGATGGTTCTCAAAATAGACTGCCTTCATACTTTCTGAATACCACCTTTGTTCAGATGAAAATATCTGATGGTTTTATATATTCACTTTATTTATATCTTTAATATAGGAGAATTTCAAGCATTTAAAAGAATTTTTGATGAGTTTTTCCTTGACATACTATATATTGTAGCTAAATTTTTAATTTAAACAATATAGGAGGGAATTCCCTGGTTTTCAGGATGAAATGGTTTAATGTTGACGGACACTTTGCTAAGAGTAAAATCATAGAAAGCGAGGTGTCTTAAGAACGAAAAACCAATCCGAAAAAATTCAAAAAGGAATTCAAAGAAGATGCCATCAAATTGGTTCGGGAGCATAGATACAGCAGTTCAGAGGCTGGGAGGCGTCTTGGCATCCACCCATCTGACATCTCCCGCTTGATCAGGGAATTTCGCACAGAGCAAGAGGACATTGCCGAAGGCGATGTCACAAGACGAAAATTGGAAGATGAGGTTCGGCGCGCAAGGAAAATAAACGTTTGAAGATGGAGCGCGAAATCTTAAAAAAGCCGAGGCCTTCTTTGCCAAAGAGCCGAGTTGAGATACGACTTCATCCAGCAGCAAATGAAGGCTTACTCCTCATATGGCTCACGCAGAATTGCGAAAATCTGCAATCTATCGGATACTAAATAGGACGATATCGGGCTCGCAGCCTGATGCAAGAACTTGGACTAAAAGTTAAAAATACGAAACATTATAAAGTTACAACAGACAGCCGTCATAGCTATCCTGTCGCCCCCAACCTACTGGATCGACAGTCTGAAGTGGATACACCGAACACTGTGTGGACGGCGGATATCACATACATTTTGACCTTGGAAGGTTGCTCATATCCGGCAGTGGTTATGGACCTTTTTAGCGGACAAATCGTCGGTTGGGCCATAGATGATTCCGAGTATGAGCCGCAAGGGTAATTGCTGGTACAACGCCCCCAAAAAGCGATTTTTCAGAAGCCTGAAATTTGAACGTCTTGGATATTGCCGCTTTGTATCCAGAAAAACAGCTAAAGCCGAAGTGATAGGCTATATCACTTTTATAATACTGACCGACTCCATTCGACTCTAGGATACCTGAGTCCTATGGATTATGAAAAAATCAAATCCTTAGCTGCTTAATAAGGTGTCCGTTTTTACTTGACCACTACAGGAGGACGCGTTTGATAATCGATCCCTGTCTAGAGGGAAATTATGCAAGAGTAACAGTCTATGGAACTGCTCATATTATATTTATGGCTCTTTCATGCGTTCAGAAGCTTGACCACAGCACAATTGCGGCTTTTGATTCGTCAATGGATAAAGAGATTGAACCATTGTTTACGAAGGTACTGCTTATTTACGA
>JAXHVA010000068.1:0-22646 GCA_034189035.1 Thermodesulfobacteriota bacterium | reverse complement strand
TAGAGAATAAGCTGAAAAATATAGAGAATGAAATCGATAGAATAATAGAAGAATTTAGAGAAGATGGTATAAAAGAGAAAGAAAGAATAATAGAAAATGCAAAGATTGAAGCAGAAAAGATAAAACAAAAAGCAGCAAGGGAAATAGAACAAGAAGTAATGAAAGTAAAAGACCAAATTAGAAAGGAATATGCGGAAAGAATCTTCAACATTGTAGAGGATTTGATAAAGAAAAAACTAACAACCAAAGACCATGAAAGGGTTGTTACAGAATATATAGAAAAGGTGGTACATATAAATTGATTAGCAGCAGCATTACAAGAAGATATGCGGAGGCTTTGATAAGTATAGGTGTAGAAGAAAATAAAAGTAAAGAGTTTGAAAGAGAACTTCAAGAAGTAAATAGTATCATAAACGAGAATATAGAACTCAATGCAGTCCTCTATAGTTCAATATATCCGAATGAGAGCAAAAAATTAATAATGAAGGAGATTTTCAAGGGACTTCCATTATCAGAGACTGTCGACAATTTTTTAAGCCTTCTTATCGATAAAAACAGGATATCGTTTCTTCCTCTTATTATAAAACGTTATGAGGATATACTCGATAGTATAGAAGGAAGGATTCGCGCAGATGTAATTTTTGCGAAGAAAATGCCAGACAGAGTTATTAAAAGATTAAAAGATGCTTTTCAAAAGTCTATCGGAAAGGAAATTATTTTAGAGATAAAAGAAGATCCATCAATAATGGGTGGTGCAATAACAAAGCTAGGAAATGTTATATACGATGGAAGTGTAAAAACACAGCTCAAAAATATAAAAAGATCAATAATAAAGGGGGAAGAAGGATAGATGCAGATAAGGGCAGAAGAGATCAGTGAGATTATAAAGAAGCAGATAAAAGAATATTCCAAAGAGGTAGACATTAGCGAGACTGGTACTGTACTTTCTGTGGGTGATGGAATCTCAAGGATTTATGGTTTAGAGAATGCCATGGCAGGTGAATTAATTGAGTTTCCAGACGGAATTTACGGAATGGTCCTCAACCTGGAAGAAGACAATGTTGGTGTTGCCATTCTTGGAGAATATGTACATATTAAAGAGGGTGACACAGTAAAAAGAACGAATAGAATCACCGAGGTCCCTGTGGGAGAAAGCCTAGTCGGAAGGGTAATAAATGCTATAGGACAGCCATTGGATGGAAAGGGTTCTATAGAGACAAAAGATTTTCGTCCCATTGAGCAGACAGCTCCAGGGGTTGTTGCCAGAATGCCGGTGAAAGAGCCATTACAGACAGGACTCAAAGCAATAGACTCTATGATTCCTATAGGGAGAGGACAAAGGGAGTTGATCATCGGCGACAGGCAGACAGGAAAGACGGCAGTAGTAATTGATGCCATTATAAACCAGAAAGACGCAGATGTTTTTTGCATCTATGTTGCTATAGGACAGAAGAAGTCAACCATAGCGAGAGTTATAGATACATTGGATAAATTCGGGGCAATGGATTATACGACAGTAATCTCTGCAGCCGCTTCAGATCCTGCCCCATTGCAATTTATCGCTCCATATTCAGGATGTTCTATAGGAGAGTATTTTAGAGACAATGGGAAGCATTCCTTAGTTATATACGATGATTTATCAAAACATGCGGTTGCATATAGACAGATGTCTCTTCTTTTAAGACGACCTCCGGGAAGAGAGGCATATCCAGGTGATATATTCTATCTCCATTCAAGGCTTCTTGAAAGGGCAGCTAAAATGAATGAGAAATTAGGGGCGGGTTCTTTAACTGCTTTGCCTATTATTGAAACACAGGCAGGGGACGTATCCGCTTATATTCCTACAAATGTTATTTCAATTACAGATGGACAGATATACCTTGAACCGGATCTGTTTTATGCAGGGGTGAGACCTGCAATTAATGTAGGACTTTCTGTTTCAAGAGTTGGGGGAAACGCGCAGAACAAGGCAATGAAGAAGGTTGCCGGGAGTTTAAGATTAGACCTGGCACAGTATAGAGAACTTGTATCATTTGCCCAGTTTGGGAGTGATTTGGATAAGGCTACACAAATGCAGCTCTCAAGAGGCAGCAGGTTAACGGAATTATTAAAACAGGCTCAGTACAAGCCAATACCTGTAGAAAAACAGATTCTGGTCATATACTCCGGCACAAAAGGTTTCGTTGATGATTTAGATGAGAGTGTTTTAGGAAGTTATGAAGAGGAACTCTATACGTTCTTTGATGATAAGCATAAGGATCTTCTGGAAGAAATAAAAGAGAAAAAAGAGATCAGCAGTGAAATCAGCGACAAGATAGATAAGGCGTTGAATGCATTTAAAGAAATATTTAAACCTTGAGAGGTTAATCAAATATGGCAACATTAAGAGATATAAGAAGAAGGATTGACAGCGTAAAGAATACACAGATAATTACTCGGGCGATGCAGATGGTCGCTGCAGCTAAGTTAAGAAGAGCACAGGAAAATGCACTTATGAACAGACCGTATTCAGAGAGAATGATGGAAGTATTGAGGAGTCTGTCTTTAAGGACCACTGAAGAATCGCATCCCCTTCTCGAAAGAAGAGAGATCAAGAACGTCAGATTGGTTGTTGTATCAGCAGAGAGGGGTCTATGCGGAGCCTTCAATAACAATGTACTTACAAGGGCTGAATGGATTGTAAGAGAAGGGAATGAAAAAAATCTCAATACATCCCTTGTATTGGTTGGTATAAAGGCAAAGGATTACTTTAAAAGAAGAAAGTATACACCATACAAGAAGTACATAGATGTTCTCAACAAAGTGGAGTTCTCTCTTGCATCGGAAATTGGTAAAGATATTGTAAACAGTTATAAAAAAAGAGAGATCGATGAAGTTCGTGTTGTGTACACGAGATTCGTTTCGATGATAAAACAAGAGGTAAATGTAGAAACGCTTCTTCCTATACAACCAATGGAGGAGAAAGAGGAAGAATCGATTATAGAGTATATCTATGAACCCGATGAACAGAGAATTTTGGAAGAGATTCTTCCACGGTATATCAAGGTTCAGATATATAAGGCCATGTTAGAGTCCGTAGCAAGCGAACAGGCAGCAAGAATGACGGCAATGGAAGCTGCGACTAAAAATGCTGGAGAATTGATTGAGAGTCTTACATTATCCTATAATAAAGCAAGACAGGCATCAATTACAAAAGAGATGTTGGATATTGTTGGTGGATCAGAAGCATTGAGATAAAAGGTGGAAAAGGAGGAAAATATAGATATGGAAGTAAAGGGAACGGTTGTGCAGGTTATTGGTCCGGTGCTGGATATACGATTTAGTGCGGAAGAACTCCCACCTATTTATGGTGCGATTGAGTTGACAAATCCGGCGATTGACGATAGACCTGGAAACCTTATCGTTGAAGTAGCTCAGCATGTGGGAGACAATACAGTAAGATGCATATCAATGGGCACAACGGATGGGCTTATTAGAGGAAAAGAGGCAATTTACAAAGGAAATCAAATTTCGATGCCTGTCGGAAAAGAGACCTTAGGAAGGGTTTTAAATGTAATAGGAGAGCCTGTTGATGAGTTGGGACCTGTAAAGACAAAGATGAAGTATCCTATTCATCGGCCTGCTCCTGAACTGATTGAACAGGACACATCTGTAGTTCCTTTTGAGACGGGAATAAAGGTTCTGGACCTGTTAGAACCCTATCCGCGCGGGGGAAAGGTAGGACTATTTGGTGGTGCAGGCGTAGGCAAGACAGTAATAATAATGGAATTGATTAACAACATCGCAAAGCAACACGGAGGTTTTTCAGTTTTTGGTGGTGTTGGGGAACGTACTAGAGAGGGAAACGATCTGTGGTTAGAGATGAAGGAATCGAAAGTTATAGATAAAACAGCCCTGATTTATGGACAAATGACAGAAACTCCAGGTGCAAGAGCAAGGGTTGGTCTCTCTGCGTTAACTGCGGCTGAATACTTCAGGGATGAAGAAGGGTTGGACGTATTGCTGTTTATAGATAATATATTTAGATTTACACAAGCCGGCTCTGAAGTATCGGCTTTGCTTGGACGTATGCCATCAGCGGTTGGATATCAACCTACACTTGCGACAGATCTTGGCGAGCTTGAGGAGAGGATTACTTCTACGAACAAGGGTTCGATTACATCGGTTCAAGCAGTATACGTTCCTGCGGATGACCTTACAGATCCGGCGCCTGCTACGACTTTCGCGCATTTGGATGCGACTACAGTGTTATCAAGGCAGATTGCAGAATTGGGAATATATCCTGCTGTTGATCCTCTCGATTCAACTTCTCGAATCCTTGATCCTCAAGTTCTTGGAGAAGAACATTACAGAGTTGCCAGAGAGGTTCAATCTATACTTCAAAGATATAAAAATCTACAGGATATTATCGCTATATTGGGCATGGAAGAGCTTTCAGAAGAAGACAAACTGATTGTATCAAGAGCAAGAAAGATTCAGCGGTTTTTATCCCAGCCTTTCTTTGTAGCTGAAGAATTTACAGGTACACCGGGTGTTTATGTTAAATTGGAAGATACAATAAAGGGTTTTGATGAGCTTGTAAAGGGAAAACATGACGATTTGCCTGAGCAGGCATTTTATATGGTTGGAACAATAGAAGAGGCACAAAAAAAGGCAGAGAAATTGTTGGCTGCATAATGAGTTGAAGGAGAGATTTACGTGGAAGATACAATTCTTTTGGAGGTCGTCACGCCGGAAAAGTCCTTAATAAAGGTGGATACCAAAGAAGTAACTGCACCAGGAGAAGAGGGAGAATTTGGTGTTCTTCCTGGGCATACACCATTTATGACCGTATTGAAAACAGGTGAAATAAAGTACGGAGGGAAAGAAGGTTCATATAGGTATCTGGCAGTAAATGATGGTTTTGCAGAGGTGATGCACGATAGAGTTAATATATTGGTTGAGAGTGCTGAAAAGGCTGAAGAAATAGATATTCAAAGGGCAGAAGCTGCCAGAGATCGAGCAGAACAGAGAATACAAAATGCAGACAAAGAAGAGATTGACTTTGCAAGAGCTCAAGCGGCTTTAAAAAGAGCTCTTGTAAGGATAAATGTTGCAACAAAGGCTGGATAGTCCAAAAAGCTTTCCATTGAGGAAGGGGCGGGTTCTAAAACCCAGCCCTTTTTTATTGTTCAATGAAAAAGAGTTTATAATGAAATAGCTGAACTTGGAGAAGGGAATATTTGAAGGATATAGCCATTATAATACTAGCAGCGGGAAAGAGTACAAGGATGAATTCCAAACGTATAAAATTACTTCATCCACTGATGGGTATACCCATGTTATCATACCCGATAGAGTTAGCAAAGAAATTATCTTCAAAGAAGATAATACTGGTAGTTGGATACCAGAGAGAATTGATAGAGGAGAGATTCAAGGAGAAAGGACTTTTCTTTATAGTGCAAAAAAAACAGCTTGGTACAGGCCATGCCGTAATGTGTACCAAAGATGCATTGAAAGATTTTAAAGGAGATATATTGATACTTTGTGGAGATGTTCCACTTGTAAAAGAGAATACAATAAAAGAATTGATAGAGATTCATCAAAGCACAAGAGCCAAGGTTACTGTTTTAACTATGAATATAGAAGATCCAATGGGTTATGGAAGAATAATAAGGAATGAAAATAGCGAAATTTTAAGGATAGTCGAAGAGAAAGATGCAAGCGATGAACAAAAAAGGATAAAGGAAGTTAATAGTGGAATATATTGTATAAAAGCGGACTATCTTTTTGATGCCCTTGAAAAGGTTGGAAGAAACAACATGAACTCAGAGTATTATTTAACTGACATTGTTGTTGAAGAAAATGCTCTGGGTTTGTTGTCAAAAAGTTCGTTTGATGTGTTAGGAATAAATAACAGACTTGAGATGGCCAAGGCAAATGAATTAATTAGAACAGAAATACTAGAAAAGATAATGCTTGGTGGTGTAAGCATAATAGACCCTTATTCTACTTATATAGAAAGAGAAGTAAGCATTGGAGAAGACACAACAATATTTCCAAATTGCTCAATTCGAGGGAAGTCAGTAATCGGAAGAGATTGCATAATCGAACCGGGTTGTATTATTAACGATTCAGAAGTGGGTAATAAGGTAAATATAAGACCGTATTGTGTTATAAGCAATAGTAAGATAGCAAATGAGGAGACGATAGGCCCATTTGCTTACTTACAACCTAATTCTGAACTAAAGTGAGGAGTAATATCGGAAATTTTGTAAAAATTTAATTTGAAGCAAACTTAGGGAAACAAGTAATACTTCTCACTTAAGTTGAATAAAATATCACAAAAGACAGGGGCTTTATCGAAAGCAATACACAGTTTTTAGGCCTGTTCAAAGGATCGATAATAACCAAGTATATTAAATAAGGAAACCCTATTTTAAGTCGGATAAACAGGTAAACAAAGACAAAAGAAAGAGTAGGATCATGTGCGGTATTATAGGATATATAGGGAAGAGACAGTGTACACCTATAATTACAGACGGCCTTAAGAGACTGGAGTATAGAGGATATGACTCGGCCGGTATAGCTGTTTTTCATAACAAAGAGATCGAAATCCGTCGTTGCAAAGGGAAACTCAGAGATCTTGAGAGTATTATAAAAGAGGAGGAATTGAATGGAACAGTTGGTATAGGACATACCAGATGGGCAACACACGGCAGACCTTCTGAAGAAAATGCACACCCACATAAGGCCGGTGGGGTTGTGGTTGTACATAATGGGATAATAGAGAATTACCTAGATTTAAAGGGTATTATGATGAAAAAGGGGCGAACCTTTAAATCTGAGACAGATACGGAGGTTATCTCACATCTTATAGAAAGATTTATGGAAACTGAAGGAGAAATAGAGTCGGCGGTGATTAATGCCCTTAAGGAACTTAGGGGATCCTATGCTTTAGGGATACTCTATGAAAAAGAGCCAAGGAAACTAATCGCAGCAAGAAAAGAAAGCCCATTGATTATTGGTTTGGGACATGACGAGTTCTTTGTGGCATCGGATATTCCTGCGATCCTAAATCATACAAGAAAAGTCGTTTTTTTGGGAGACAATGAGATAGCAATATTTTCAGACAGAGAGATGAAGATCGTTTCTCTAGATGGAAAGGAGGTTATTCGAGAACCAAAGGATATTCAATGGGATCCCGTTATGGCAGAGAAAGGAGGGTATAAGCACTTCATGCTCAAAGAGATTTTTGAGCAGCCCCGGTCAATAACAGATACTATTAGAGGAAGAATATTTCAAAGTGAGGGAAGAATATCTTTAGATGAGTTAAATATTGATTACTCAGATCTCTTAAAAATAAAACGAATATTGATAATTGCCTGTGGTACATCTTTCTATGCTTCTCTTGTTGGAAAGTTTTTATTTGAAGAATTCTGTAGAATTCCTGTAGAAGCAGATCTAGGCTCAGAGTTTCGTTATAGAGACCCGATTATCGATAAAGATAACCTATCTATCTTTATATCACAATCAGGAGAGACAGCAGATACTTTGGCAGCGCTGAAAGAGGCTAAGAGAAAAAGCAGTAGAGTTATTTCTATATGTAATGCTTTGGAAAACAGTATCTCTCGCGAATCTGATGGAACATTGTATACCCATGCAGGACCAGAGATCGGAGTAGCGTCAACTAAGGCATTTACAACACAACTCGCAGCTCTCTATATTCTGGCCTTGTATATAGCAGGTTTAAGAGGCACAATAAACCCGCAGAAAGCAGAAAATGTGTTAGAAAATCTTATAAAGATTCCACATATGGTAGCTGAAATACTAAAACAAGAGAAAGAGATTGAGAGAATAGCTAAAAAGTACTTTAAAGCGCAGAATTTTTTATTCTTGGGCAGGGGGATAAACTATCCTATTGCCTTGGAAGGAGCATTAAAACTAAAGGAGATATCATACATCCATGCAGAAGGTTACCCTGCCGGCGAAATGAAGCATGGACCAATTGCCTTGATCGACAACGATATGCCCGTTGTTGTTCTAATATCAGAGGGAATTACGTACGAAAAGGTTTTAAACAATGTGGAAGAAGTAAAGGCAAGGCGAGGAGCAGTAATTGCGATCGCAAATTCATCCCATAGAGATATTGAGAAGAGAGTAGATGATATATTCTTTATTCCCCAAACACTGCCGTTATTAAACCCAATTTTATTTGCAATTCCACTTCAGCTTTTTGCATATCATATTGCGGTTCTAAGAGGGACAGATGTAGATCAGCCAAGAAATTTGGCAAAGAGTGTAACTGTGGAGTGAGCTGTTCAAATGAGTCCCCGGATTTATAATTATTTAGCTATCTAAATTAAACAGCGTTATAGGGTGATTCGGATGGGTGGTCGTTTCCCTACGATTTGAGTTAAATTGCAGATAATTAACTCGCAATCTCCCTAGACAATTTGCAATTTTTCATTTTGCTTTATTTAGATACTTTAAAGAGTATTTATTTTTAATTAATACAACACTGGATTAATATCTATGCGCGACCTCGATTTGAAATCATTAGGAATAATGTTTTTTTATACTATACTTATAGGTATTTTCACAGGATTGGGTTCCAGTCTTTTTTTTTACATTCTCAATTCAAGCGAGAGTTTTTTTCTTAATTATTTAGGTGGGTATTACCCGCCATTGCCCGGAGGAGAATCAAATGGGTCCGCCTCGTTGAAGATTCTTTCCCCGAATTGGATTATAGGGTTAATCCCCTGCCTGGGGGGTTTATTGGCAGGGTTGATCATTTATAAGTGGGCACCAGAAGCAGCAGGTCATGGAACAGACGCTGTTATCGAAGCCTTCCATCAACTCAGAGGGACTATTAGGGCAAGAGTACCGATAATAAAGGCAATATCATCTGCTATAACCATAGGTTCAGGTGGTTCGGCAGGGAGAGAAGGACCGGTTGCACAGATTGGAGCAGGCCTGGGGTCATACATGGCTTCTAAATTAAGGCTATCTGATCGGGATAAGAGGATAATGGTAATTGCAGGTGCAGGAGGAGGCATTGGAAGTATGTTTCGGGCCCCTTTAGGAGGAGCCTTGTTTGCAGCAGAGGTTTTATACAGAGACGCTGAATTTGAGTTTGAAGGAATTATACCAGCGATAATGTCCTCTATTGTTGCATATTCCGTTTTTTCATCTTTTTTTGGATGGGGAGTTCTTTTTGATACACCTATTTATCTCTTTAGACACCCTCTTGAACTCTTTTTTTATGCTCTTTTTGGTCTTTTATGTGTCGTTTTGGGCGCTTTTTATGTAAAGGTTTTTTATGGATTGAGAGACCGATTTTTTAAAAAAATTCCTGTGTCAAATTATATGAAACCCGCTATTGGTGGACTTATGTTAGGGATAGGGGCTATATACTTTCCACAGATTTTGGGAATGGGGTATGGTTGGATACAGATAGCAATATACGGTCAGATGACTATCGGTCTTATGATAATTCTTGTATTTGCCAAGATATTTGCTACCTCTTTTACTATAAGCTCAGGGGGAAGCGGTGGAGTTTTTGCTCCTTCTTTATTCATTGGAGCGATGTTAGGTGGGGCATTTGGTCAGGCCTCTCATTTGTTATTCCCGGACATTATAAGTCAGCCAACAGCATTTGTATTGGTAGGAATGGGTGCTTTCTTTGCCGGGGTTGCAAAGGTGCCAATATCGTCTTTAATTATGGTTTCAGAGATGACAGGCAGTTATGGGTTATTGGTGCCTTTGATGTTATCATCATCTATAGCATATCTGTTCAGTAAAAGATGGAACATATACGAAAAACAGGTGTCCGATCGGGTAGATTCGCCCGCTCATCTTGGTGACTTTGTTGTTGACATATTAGCAGGGCTTAAGGTTAAGGATGCATTAAAAAACAGAAGGAAGATGGTTTTAATCCCTCAGGATTTGCCTTTGAAAAAGATACTTACAATTATTACAGAAACTTCAAACTCCTATTTTCCTGTAATTGATGGGAACAAGAAGATGGTTGGTATCATTTCTCTTGACGATATAAGACATGTGATGTTTGAGGAGGGGTTAAGCGAACTGGTTAATGCAAGAGATATGGCTACATTGCGGGTACTAACAGTAACCCTTGAGGATGATTTACACAATGCCCTGAGAAAGTTTACAATAAAGAATATAGAGGAATTACCGGTTGTCGATGGAGAGGATTCAAAGAAGGTAATAGGCATGTTGACCAGGAGAGACGTTCTCGCTGCATATAATAAAGAGTTGCATAAGACACCGTTGAGATCCGTATCTAAATTTTGATTTATTCTAAAGAATGATTGCTGAGTAAGGATATATCTATGAAACTGACAAGAGAAGATATAGAAAAAGTAGCAGAGTTGGCCAGGCTTGAATTGAGTGAAGAGGAAAAGATAATTTTTGACAGTCAACTAAATACTATACTTGGATATTTTGAAAAACTGAAAGAACTCGGAACCTTATCTGTTCAAACCACAACACACGCGAGTGAAATAAACAATGTATTAAGAGAGGACAAAGTCGGGTCTTCTATTTCGAATGATGAGTCATTATTAAATGCTCCGGATATAAATGGTGGTTGTTTTCGAGTGCCTCGAGTTATAGAATAAAATGGGAAATGGAGATATGGAGTTATATCAATATACATTACATGAACTACATAGGATGTTAGAAAATGGAGAGGTTACTTCAAAAGATATTACAATGTCTGTGTTTAAAAGGATAGAAGAGGTAGAGGGATATATAGGGGCTTTTATAACCCTGATGAAAGAAAAGGCAATCAAACAGGCAGATATTGCAGACAAAAAGATTCGAAAGGGAGAGATCAGTACTATGACAGGTATTCCTCTTGCGATAAAGGATAATATTTGTATAGAGGGGGTAAGAACTACCTGTGGTTCAAAGATGCTTGAGAATTATTTACCGCCGTATGATGGAACTGTGATTAAAAGATTAAAGGAAAAATCGCCGGTTTTTGTAGGTAAAACAAATATGGATGAATTTGCCATGGGTTCATCTACTGAGGCATCCTACTTTGGTGTAACCCATAATCCTTGGGATATAAAGAGAGTACCAGGAGGCTCCAGTGGAGGTTCTGCAAGTGCTGTCTGTGCTGATGAGTGTATTGCTGCTTTAGGTTCCGATACAGGAGGTTCAATTAGGCAACCTGCAGCATGTTGTGGGATTGTTGGTTTAAAGCCAACATATGGGAGGGTATCACGTTTTGGACTTGTCGCTTTCGCATCTTCTTTGGACCAGATCGGTCCGATGACAAAAGATGTAAGGGATTGTGCAATACTTTTAAGTGTCATAAGTGGTTATGATAGACTTGATTCAACTTCTGTAAATAACAAATCGGTTGACTATGAAAGCGCTCTCACAGGTGATATAAAAGATACAAAGATTGGCATCCCCAAAGAGTATTTTGAAAAGGGAGGGTTTGAGAGATCAGTTGAGCAAGCCATATGTGATGCAAAAAGAGAGTTGGAGAAACTCGGAGCGACTTTTATTGAAGTATCATTACCGCACTGTGAATTTTCCATTGCAACATATTATCTGATTGCTCCTTCAGAGGCAAGCTCCAATCTAGCCCGTTATGATGGAGTGAAATATGGATACAGAACATCAAACGCAAAAAACTTAAAGGCAATGTATACACAAACCAGATCAGAGGGGTTTGGACAAGAGGTGAAGCGAAGGATAATGCTCGGCACCTATGCGCTTTCTGCAGGGTATTATGATGAGTATTATAAAAAGGCATCACAGGTAAGGACACTCATAAAAAGAGACTTTGATACTGCCTTTAAACAGTGCGACTTGATCCTTACGCCTACGATTCCAAATCCTGCCTTTAAGATAGGAGAGAAGATTAAAAATCCATTACAAATGTATCTCTTTGATGTATTTACTGTGCCTGCAAATCTCACCGGAATTCCTGCGATTTCTGTCCCCTGCGGGTTTAGTGACGAAGGTATGCCTATTGGGTTGCAGCTTCTGGCAAGGCATTTTGAAGAGAAAATGCTTTTAAAGGTGGCCTATGCGTTTGAACAGAGTACAGACCACCATATTAAAAGACCGGATGTAAGGTATTTTGATAGAGGATTAAATAAACCTAATAATTAAATACTGAAGGTAACAGAACCCGTCTCGCCAATACAGGAGAGTAAGCATAATTATCTATTTTGTATATCTTAACTGTTGGGATATTGTTCTGAATAACTAGAGCAACAAATAGCCTATTTAAAATGAAAGGCAGAGCCTTTTAAAACTCTGCTTATTTTTTATATATCCAATATATTTAATTAAAATGGTTATTGATTTTACTCCGAAAACATTATGTGTAACGTATTGATTCTAAAAAATAAGAGACGAGAACTTTCAGTAAATATATGATAATTATATCCATTTAATAATGAAAACGAAATATATTATATTCGGAGTTAACTCAATAGTCATTTTCAGTAATTTACTGTTAGAAAATTGCAAGTATGCATCAAAAAAGGTTAAAAAAAGAAAGATGATCTTCAAAGATGAACTCAAATCATTGGTCTTCTTCCACCTTGAAGAACACACGTCAGCACAACACCTCCTCCAAGTCCTCGAAGAAGATGATTTTGCCCGTGACAATATCGCACCGAAAGAAGGCATAAAAAAGAGCAGCTTTTCAGAAGCCATTAACACCCGAGGTCTTGAGCAGTTCGCCTATGTATTCCAGAAACTTCAGGATCAAGCGAGTGAAGTCCTGTAGAATCACTCTACACTTGGAGACCCAGTCGGCATTGACGGCTCATTGATTGATAGAGGTCTCTCATTGTACCGGGCCGACTATAGAGAAGGTTGTAAGATCTCATTGCCAGAGATAAACATGGTCTTAAGGTTGTTCAAATCCTATCAGTTATGATAACATATCTATGCTGACAATTTACTGCCATGAGCAGTACAATGAGAAGGTCAATATTAAAAAAGTAAGAGAACTACGAATCAAAATTTAAAATGAGTTTTACAATCTCCAGAATAATCCAGATAATCCAAAAAAATTAAAAAAGGAGTATTCTTATACTCATATGCAAATAATTAAAAGTAAATTAATATTATAGGGCCTTAAGATCTAAATAGGTAAATAATCCCCCAACGAAAATTTTGATTTTTTCTTTATTAAATAAAAGAGAATCTCAGCTACTAACGGCATTGCAGATTTGGTCTCTAATTGAGTGACAGAAGATTTTATGAACCAAACGATTATTGTGAGGAACGAAAGACATCCTATATTCATCCTCCAGCAAAAAAAGGGAGGTTTTACACTTGTCAATAATATATTTAGGTTGCATAGCGAAAAAATTTTGAGATGTTAATAAGGAAAACTTAAAGGTGAAGAATAGACCTTATGAGATTTACGACAGGCTCAAGAAAATTGAAGAGATAAATCTACGTTCCATATATAGTGAGATTATTATATGCATTGAAAATAATAATATAAGTCGCCGATTAAAACTTGACGAGGTGCTTGAGTATACTCGTCAGCTCCATTAATTGACAGAATGAAATGTTTATAAATGATGAGGAATTAAAAAAGACAAAAGCAGAATATCGACTATAATTGTAATTGATACAAGTGTATATGATATATACACTTATATAGAGGGAAATCTATTTTAGCCGAAAGTGCCCTAAAAAGGCAATGAATAGACAGCACCGATTTTATGGAGTAGCGAATTTCTCAATGTCTTTAATCTGTCTATGCGAAAACATATCATCAAGTTAGGGCAAGATCATAAGATAATTAATAGTGCGTTGAAATTATTAAGGGGCAAAGAATATTGGTTGAATAATATGAAGTTATGAAGCTTGCTTCAGAAAGAATGTGTTCTGATTAGTATTGTGAATTTATCGCTACGGCAAATGACATGAATGTTCCTTTAGTAATAGTTGATAAACAGTTTACTCCGAGAAAATCCTTCAGTAGCAATATAATTAAATTTGTTAAGCGAATATTTATAAGGCATGGCAACAGACAAATTATAAGGAATGAAAACGCAAGAAGGGTCGTTTTCAATATGTTTTTAAAAAGCAGATTTAAAAGGACATCTTTACATTATGCTTATAAAAGGACGATTCAATATATTAATATTAACAATTTTATTGGCAATCATTAATTCATGTGGATATCATTTTGCAGATAAAGGAGAATCCTTACCCTCAGATATTAAGAAAATCGCTATCCCTTTCTTTATCAATAAAACCTTTGAGCCTCGAGTGGAGATCTTTATTACAGATGCTTTTATCGATGAATTTTTAAAGAGAGGAAAGGTTAGAATTGTAAAGAGTGGGGATGCAGATGCTACGATTTTAGGAAAAATCAAATCCTTTAAAACGAATCCGATCTCTTTTGATGATAATGACAGGGTATTGGAATACAGAGCAACAGTTGTTCTTGATATAACCCTAAAGAGAAATGATACTGGACAGATTATATGGGAATCTTTTAGCGTAAAAGATGAACAGGAATATCCCGTCTCATCAAATAGAACAAATACTTACTTCAATAAAAAAGAGGCAATAAAAAAGATAGCAAAAGATATGGCAGAGGATATCCATAATAGTATCTTCGAAGTTTTTTAGTATATTAAAATCACAATGCATGTATTAATGAACCCTATAGAACTTAACAGACACCTAGAAAATGAAGAAGTGCTTCCACTATATTATCTTTACGGTGATGATTACTATTTGATTGAAGAGTCCATTAAAAGTATAAAAGACAGGGTGATATCTGATGATTCAAATGGCCTAAACTATGAAGTCTTTTATGCCGGTAATAACAGTGTAACTGATATTGTAAATGCTGCCCAAACAATTCCTTTTTTATCAAATAAAAAATGCATCCTAATAAAAGAAGCAAGTAGGCTATCCCCAAAGGAATCGGAAAGATTTATGTCTTACATTTCAGACCCATCTGACTTTACCTGCCTAGTCTTTATCGGTGAAAAGGCAAACCTTAGGCAGAAGTTCTTCCTTCAATTCCAAAAAAGTGGTGTTATTGTAAAATTAAATCACCCACACAATAGAGAACTGCCTTTTTGGATTCAAAGATTGGCAAAAAGTTTCGATAAAAGGATAAGTAAAGAAGCAACTACTTTCTTAATCGATATTGTTGGCAATAATCTCTTACAAATACACAATGAAATAGAAAAGGTTTCCATCTTTACAGGGGAAAAGAGAAAGATCGATGTTGAAGATGTACAAGCAATTATCACAGAGCTCAAAATAGGAAGTATATTTGATCTCATAGACTCTGTAGTGAATAAGAATAATGAGAATGCATTAAAAATAATGAACAAGATGCTGGTTTCAGGGGAAGATCAATTGATGATTCTGGGAATGATAATACGTCAATTCCGTTTGATACTAAGGGCAAAGGACATGTTACAAAGAGGGTTAACACCTTCTTTTATTGGAAAGCGGTTAGGGGTCAAAAATTTCTTTCTTAAGGGTTTCCTTGAGCAGGTAAAAAAATATTCTTTTGATGAGCTGAAATGGACATTCGAGCAGTTTTTAAAGGCTGATTTAGCATTAAAATCGAGTAAATTAAAAAAACAGATATTATTAGAGAGGCTGATATTGGATCTATGTAGGTATAAAGGGAAGCATTCTTGGTAACAATTGGCAAAACTCTACAGATACGGTTTTAATGCCTCGTAAAATCGTTTTGCAATTATAGCATAGCCAGCATCATTCGGATGTATGCGATCACTCATTAATTTACTATTTCCAATAATACCTTCAAAGATGTTTGGGATGAGAACAGCGCCCAATTCATTACATATCTCTTTATAGGCTTTACCAAATCCGTTGCCCAAAAAAGGGACATCGATACCTCCAACAATAACCAATGCCCCCCTATCCTGAATGGATGTAATGATAACCCTCAGGTTGTTGAATACCTCTTCTTTTTGAATCCCATTCTTTAGATCATTACCACCCAGAGTGATTAATACTATTCGGGGAAACCGAGACATGATATCCTCCTCCAGCCTTTCGAGCGCTGCAGTGGTTGTATCACCAGGCACACCTAGATTGAAAACGGGTCTTGAGATCATTCTGGAAAGCTGGGAAGGATAATCCATACCTGTATTTGCCCCTGTTCCATATGTAAGACTATTTCCAAAACATATAATGTTTTCACCTGTTGGCTTGGTATTTCTGATTTTAGGCTCAGATTGAAAGAGAAGGAAAGATAAAAAAACAATAATAGTCAATAAGATAAAGATGATTGTCTTTTTCATAGGTTAAACCTGCCTAAAAAAACAAAAAGGGCAAAAGTTTATAGATCTCTCTCGTTAAGATTTAAAAGTATTGAAAGATGTTGTATCTCTTCCCAGTTGAGCTTCAAAAGCTCTGCTGCTTTTCTGTCTACTTCTAAAGGGTTGAATCCGGCAATAATCTTATTTACAGGTGGAGTACACTGCCGTCCTCCCAGATGATACTCTGCAAGTCCCACGCTTGCATCCATTATGGATAGATCAGCAGAGCGATAGCGGTTTAGATCGATAATTGACTGGTGTATGTCTCGATGAAAGAGTGATTTTTTCCAGTTCCCGTATCTTCCCGAATAGTACTTTGGAGGAGCAAAACCGATCATATTCTTTAAAGTTCCGGTCATAATACTGAGAGAATGCGCTTTCAATACTGGTAATGAGATTATAAAATGGGTAAATGCGATCTTAGGAAGATAGATATATGGAAATACAGGACAGCTCCTGTTAGAAAGTTTAACCAGTAATGATTCATTCAAGTCTACGAGGGAGATCCCATAATGTCTCGACAATTCTCTGTATCCGAGAATGTCAAAAACATCGCCGGTTTCGAGGGTCATATCTCCACATCCCTCGGCAATGATAATGTCGGCCTTTGAACAGGAACTCACATACTCTATTACAGCTTCGCAGCAATCTAATGATGTTGTAACTGGATGAGCTGAAGCATTCACAAGATTTGGTTTTATTAATACTAAAGACTGTTTTGCAATTACTTCTTGAGCGCCTATGTTATCAAGTGCCAAAGTTATTGTATCATAGTATGAAATGAAATTGACTGTCACTAAATCCATGGAAATCAACAGGCTTTAAGCTTATATTAAGAGAGACTTAGCAAACTCTCTGGCCTTTTGCTCGTCTTCAGCATTTGGATGTTCATCTGCTTTTGCCATCCTTTCTGCCCATTCTTCATCGGAAAGTCCTCGAGACTGCTTTACAATAGGCTGGAGATCTGGAGAAAGACGCCCCTGGCAATCATATGAACCGAGGAAGGCAATCTTCTTACTTTTGCAAATCTCCTCGACAGAAGAAATGCCTTGGTCGAATCTCTCTGTCTCATATGCAAAAGCAGAATGGGTAACAAACAAACTAAGTTTAAACTTTGGTGGTTCAACTATGGCATCTAATAATTCCTTTACAGGGCCAGCTATACCCCGAGCATGTATCGGACTGCCGACAAATAACAGGTCATACTCGTTCAGGCTGTCCGCTTTGGTTTCCTCAACCTTGCTTAATCGCGATTCATTTGACTGTGAGGCCTCCTGGTGAATGGCCTTAGCTATCTGTTCTGTATTGCCAGTCTGACTGAAGTAAACAACCAAAACTTTCATTTTATTGCCTCCTTAAACTTTTGAGTTAAATGACTCATAACTTTTAAATGGTTATTATAGTTAACACAGCAATGGTAATCATATTTTAGCACGTAAAATTACTTGCAGCATTATTGTTAACATAATAATCTCCGTTTACTCAATGCAACCTTCAGATTATCTCTGCCTATTAAACTGTATAAGTCGCTCTTCCATTAGGTCTCTTATACGATGAGTTTTTTTCTGATTACTGTTTTTTTACTTTATCATTTATTCTGTCTGCAAGTTGGGCATCTCCAATGCTTCTCTGTATCCACGATTCTAATAAAAAAGTCTATCAGAGGAAAAGGATCAACTAAAAATACTACAACCTCTTCAAAACTGTAAAGGGCTTTTACGGTCGGGCCTGTCGCTCACGGAAGCGTTTCACAATGAGACGCTCCTCAAAACCAACTGTGAGGATCCTTGAAATTAATCTTTTTGATGGCGCAGGAATTCAATTCAAATTCATCCCCTTTAAAGCTTGCCTCTTTTTTCGAGCTCATCGGAAACATACTCCAATCTAAGAGATTCCAAAGTCTCTCTATTCAGCCAGCCTGTTTCAGTGTCCCATCCTTCAAAGGTATAGAATTTCGTTATTCAAATCCTCGAATTTATCTCTGTCAATAACCCTTCCATCGAGGAGAACATAATTCCATTTCCCGTTTTCTATTCTAGGCATATAGTCCGATGCAATGATCCTAAACCTCCAAATGGAACATTGTAGATATAATTTGCAAAATGAACAATATCCCCATTCTATCTCAGCCCTTGGATCATAGTGGTTCAGGAAGCCACAATGCGGATAATTGAGATACCCTGTTGCCAAATCCTCCTCAAGTCTTCACAATCTCTTGGCCGTCCTGAAAATCCCTCGACCATGTAATCTCCGATACCTTCCCGAAATGCTACCATTCTCAGAAGTATCTCAGCAAACTCAAGGTCCACTAATTTATTAAATGGCAGATCAGAATCTATTTAATTGCCCTGCCCAAGGACACCCATTTTATTAAAGTCTATGATCCTTAGATTCTTTGAGCCCAATACTCCGCAGAACCCTCCTTGCCCAGCTGCATTTCCAGCATTGTGTATCAGGGCTCCGAGTCTCAAAAGGTTCTCTCCTGCCGGGCCTATGGTAAGTACTGCTGGTCTTCGGGTGGTTCTGGCTCAAGCACCAAAACTATTTAACTCAAACCAGTTATCATAATTGCTTCCTACACTGACTCAACGCCAAATCTCTTTCTGGGTAGCCCATGTGTCTTATCCCCACAAAAGAGCAGCGTCTTTTTAAATATGTCCTCATTTTGTATGTCAATCCATACCGGCCTATCAGCCTTTCCATCTATCACAATCCCATCCCACCCGGCATACTTGAGCATAGCCTCGAACCTGTCCCAAAAAAGTGCAGAACCAATACCATGGGCCACTCACCAGTTAAGATAGTCTTTGGTATATATCCTTGAAATCACCCCATTTGTCAGATTTAATCGTAATATTTGACCGTTAAAACAATATATACATTACCCTTTAGAAATAGATGTGCTTTTGGGATCTTTGTGGCTAAATAATAATTTAGCTTTTTGAAAAGAGCCGCTTTAACGACGGCCAAATTTTAATGCGTGTATTGTCTGAGCGTTTTAGTGAGACTTAAGAAAGAACAGAGGATAAGCTCACATTTTATATCTAGAATAGATCATAATGGAGCTGTTTAATTGAATGGTGTTATACTGTTTTGTTTTTATGCTCACTTAAATGCGAGTTTTATACAGATTAAATTTGAAGTAGTTAAAGCTTAATGCTAGTTTTTTGTTTTAAAGCGCTAAAAGACAAATGAAACATAACCTGTCGCATATCACAATCTCGCCAAGTGCTTCTCCCATAATTTTACCTCGCAATCAATATCGCCTCTCTGTATAGGTTTGCGCCCTGAAAACTTCATGGCAAAAACAGGAAAAAGTGCTACGCAGGCTTGTTTTCCCCCTATTTCACCCTTCTCTTTCCAAAAAGGGGTGCTCCTACAAGGATCGCACTTCTAGGCATATCTCTCTTCAAAATTCCATACCACTCTGGCCGGCTCATACGGGCAGGCATTTATGCACCCCATACAGATTGAAAAATCAACAATTTTGATATTTCATTTTTCTGTATCAATTTGGAGAGCGCCTGTTGGACAGGCTTCATCACAGGCAGGGATCAGACACTGTCTGCATTCTCCAAACGACAAGTAATCCAGGTATTTTTCAAATGGATTTTGCGTTATATGTATCCTGGAGAGCGAGAGGCTTTCTTTTCCTTCATGTACTAAAGAGCATGCAAGCATACACGAGAGGCAACCCTGACACTTCTTTGTATCAACGAGGAGATATCCCTTAGAGGCACAGACACCTGTATACAGGAGGTCCTTTGGCCTTATGAATTGAGACGGAGCCTTATCGAAAAAAGCAAAGAAATAAATGCCCACACAAATGATTGTGATTCCAGCAACCTTTAAGAATTCCCTGCGGGAAATCCCATAGTTTCGATTCTTATTGATCATTTGTCTTTGAAGACCCAAAGGCTTTATACGCCTTATAAAAAGTCCATCTGCAGAGAGACTTTATATAAAAATAATATTTATATATGACACATAGGGAAAAATATGTCAACTGAAATGGAGGATATAGAAGGCTTTAATTAGAGTTTATCTTAAGACTTTGAATTCAAGGAATGTAAAGAGGTTTATTCTCAAACTATTGCATTCCTCTATTAGAAATGAATGGGAGGTTCCAAAAGGCAGGTATATACTGCAAGGCGGGCAAAATCTTTCCCTTTTCATATGTCGGTATTTAATGAATATGTGCTGCTTTCTTATTTAAATTAACAAGTCTATTGGCAAAAAGTTTAGATAATAATATACCATAATGAGGGTAATTCTTTATTACAGATACAAATCCTTTTTTAGATATCCTTATCAATTTTACATCTGTCTCAGCATTTACAGTAGCGCAACGACGCTCATGTAAAAGGAATGACATGTCACCAACAAAAACATCTTTAGGTGTTAGCTTTCCTACGAGATTATTAGCGTGAAATATATTTATATTTCCTTTTGAGATATAATAGATGAAATCACTCTCTTCACCCTCATAAAAAATAACTTCTCCAGGTTTTAAATCTATAATCTCTTGTTCTTTAAATGCAGCAGGTATTCCCGGCTTAGAATCTTTTATATGATCTATAAAAAATCTTACTTCATTTCCTTTTTCATTAAAACTGAGTTCTTTGACAAGAAGTTTAGACATGAAAATTCCTCTTCCATGTGGCGATAAAACATCTTGATTTTCAATAGACTTAAGTACAACTCTCCAATCAAACCCTTCTCCCTCATCACGTATGGTTATATTTGTCCTATATTGAGTGATCTCATAATCGAGGTAAACTCTTTTATTTGCAATAGCCCGATCTTTATGTTTTTCATATATAATTTTAGATACATCCTGACCTGTTCTCAAGAGTTCGGACTTATCTTTATGGGTAAGACCACAGTTGCCATGCTCAATTCCATTCATTATTAATTCTATGATGACAACCTGTAAAGAAAACTTCATCTGTTCATCTATATATCCTTTATTAAACAAGATAGTTACAATTAAATTTGAATAACATGCTACTGAATCCGGATCATTATCGATAATAAAAGACCCTGAAAAATCTTCTAAGAGTTTATCTGAAATATCGCGGTGAAATATAATTTGCCTGTTTTGCAAAACGATTCTAATTGTTTTTTCAAGGTTTTTTTCAATAATTGAATAGTCGAATAGATTAATTATGTTGATGTCAATAAGTTTCCTTAGTAATTCTTTCTCCAGGGTTATTCTCTTGTCAAATATTCCTATAATGCCGAAACGGTGAAGCCAGGAATCTTCACGAATATGGGATAATATAGAATCAATATCTATTAAGCAGTCAGTAAAATCCAATATTATCAATTCTGGTAAATCAAAATTGAGAAATTCTAATATTGCATCTGTATTTGAAAAGAAGTGAAGTATAAAATTGTTTTTTAATTCTTTATCAAAAACAGCTCTTATTCTATCACATATAGTGTTATCACTAACTAAAATCCCTATGAGTTCCATAATTATGTTAAATTTAAAGCAAAAATTATGCCAATAAAATATAACTAGTTAGTTATATGAGAATCTTTACACACAAGGGAAGTAAGGCATTGGTTTCCATAAGATTCTAAAAAATACGATCTTACAATCTGTAAATATAATAACAGGAGAGAACCCTCAAACTGTCAAATATCTGGCAACTGATATCAAATCTCTGTTAGTTGCTCCGATTCCAATTTGCCTAAGTATGATTTCATTTCTAATTGATATTAGAATACTGATAGACCTTATTTTATCATGTAAGGAATGAACAAATGAATTGGTTACATTATTTTTTTATTTTGCTATTTCCATATTGGCGCGGAACATTCAAATAGTCGGGCAGATTTATAAGCAAAAACAGAGCAAGCGTTTGCAGAGGCTAAAAGAGAGGAGAGGGAGAGATTCCATTTAGCCGCATAATAATATTAGCGAGTAATAACAATATTTTTTGTGAGGGCAGGTCCGTCTGTAATAAGGAGATGAGCCTTCTACTAAGGAGAAATTCTATGATTAAGAGATGAGCTTCTATTACCATAAAAGGGGGCATTTGCTAAAATTGTCGGCCTGCTCAAACCTGAAATTAGGGAGTTTCGTTCTAAAAGTATATAGAATTTTATAAATAGCAAACTTTAGAATAGAAATGCTGTGGTTTAAAAAATACAAGGTGCTGCGAAGAGATGATATTTAACAGTTGAGAAGAAGATATATAATATTTAACAGCGATTTTAGCACCGCTATGTGAGACATAATTGATCTTCACTCATCAATGAAACTCGAACTGCAGGCGTTTATTCCCGAGCCAGGATATGCTCGTGGCCTTCTTATCTAACTGG
>JAXHVA010000067.1:0-22654 GCA_034189035.1 Thermodesulfobacteriota bacterium | reverse complement strand
AAGGAGAAGCACCCATGAAAGAGGAAATTAGTGTACCTGAGGTAATGAGTATTTGCAAGGAGATTCAGGAGCAGCTTGAGAATATTTTTAAGATGATTCGTATAGAGATCAAAGAGAAGGTTGGTTCATATCAGTCCAAGCTGATGGATATAGAGCGCACTCAATTTCTTGGGCAAGAGCCGTATGAAGATGGTCAAGGAGATGTTAATCATCGCAATGGTTCCTATCCTCATAACCTCACATTAAAAGGTATTGGAAGAGGTACAGGTTGAAGTGTCGAGAGGCCGGAAGGGAGAGTTTGAGCCCCAGGTGCTCCCCCCGAAGCAAGCACTATGAGAATGAGCTTCAACAAGATTTAAGTTTTATGTTTTTGAGAGGGACTAGCACCGTACCTTATCAATAATTTTTACAAGGCTGATAGGCCGGAAGATATCTTTAACAAAGGTCAGCAATGCCAATAAAGAGTTGATCGAGGCCGTAAAAAATAGAGAACTCATGATCTGCCCGAGGAAAGAATCAGATACATATTCTTGGATTTAAATTTGGTATGCGCGTGGATGGTAGCATAGAGAAAGTTCCTGTGCTGCTGGCTATCGGAGTTACTAAAACAGGACAAAGACTAGATTTAGGTTTCCAGGCTGGGGATAAGAGATCGGTATCTCCCTGGCGAGAGTTTTTCAAGGATCTGAAGGGAAGAGTTTAAATGGCAGCAAGAACTCCCTTCTGCCGTCAAGTGCCTGGATAACCCTATAAAGGCGTGTCTGATGTTTTTTATCTGTCCTAAGGAAGAATGGATCTCTTTGAGAACTAGAAACATCATTGAACGTCTCAACAAAAAAACTTGACAGTATCAAAAAAAATATCATATTGAATTGCACTGCTATGAAGCCCGTGGCATAGGCAGAATGAAATTGAAAATCAAACACTTACTCGATCCAAAACATGATACAAAAATTATTATTTGCGCTTTGTGTAGAGCATAAGGACTGTGAGGACTTAGAAAAGCAGAAAATTTATCAAGTCCTACTAGATGACAAGACAGCAAAATAAGGATATTTGAGAGTCATTGATGAATCAGGTGAAGGTTATCTTTATCAATAGTACTATTTTATTCTCGTCCAATTGTCCAATGAAGCACAAGGAATATTGAATTAAGCAAGTTAATCAATCCAACTCGCCTCAAAAATAAATGATTAGCTCCGAGTCGAGGAATGTGACCTCGGAGCTAATCATTTATTTTTGAGCCATGATCCATTGTAATATTAAGCCAATCTAAGGCTTCTTCGAAGCTCCTAAAAACTTGAGTATTAATATCAGTGCCATCTATAAGAGCCTGATGAACTCGTGCTGTTCCATATGTCAAATCACTAGGTGAGACAAAAGCGCATTTTTCTCCTGAAAATTTTTTAGACAATTTCTTTTTTCTTTGGGCAATTATTTCTGCTTCATCAGGTAAAATATTTATGCTTTCAATGTCTCTGTAATCTACAAGCTTCTTCATTGGAGCAGTGTACCTATCGTCCTCGGCTAAGCTATCGAGATGATTGATAATATCAGTAGCAGAAATAACACCGGAACCAACGACAATTACAGTATTTTTCTCCTTAATTATATCATACTCAATTGGCATCTTATTTTCCACAGTAGTGTCCGGTTAACTTTCAAACAATTTCAATTGTATATATGAACTATTAATTTGGTTTTTGTAATCACTTTCTGTAAAAACTTGATATAGAGGCTTTTTTTCAAAAAGCGATATACTTAAAATTTATAAAATATTGTAGAAAGTCAAATCGATTTTTAGCTATTTTTCCATTATCGCAACCAGAACATAAACATACGTTGAGATGACAACCCATATTTGAGTTTTGACAGCATTTTCTGATGTGCCAAAGAACTTTTTGATTCTCAAATGTTGCTTGATCCACTTGAAAAATATTTCTACTCGCCATCGATATCGATACAATTCGACGATTGTTAACGCTGGAATCATAAATTGATTTGTAAGGAAAACAAACGATCTACCTTTCTCGGCATCGAAATATTTTATACGACCCAACTTTTCCGGGTAGTATTTTTTACTGTAAAAATCTGTTGGTACAACTGTTTGGTCATATCTGACGCCAGTGTTTTTATCGACATCGTGTGAATATACCCAGCGAATCCTTTGTTGGTTTTCGAACGAGTTACGAATACGGCTGAGTTTTGGTGCATTTGGTATAGCCGCTTAAAATCCAAATAGGCCGATCCATTATATAAATTGAACCAGGCTCCGGAATAAGATGATAAAGAACATTGACGTCGTGAACCTTACCGTCAGTGATCCAAATGAAAGTTGAGATATCACTACACTAATCCAAAAGGGTTTGCAACTTTACAGCTGCCATGGTTTTACGGAATCGGGCCCATGGAAAAACTGAAAAGCATAGGTCAATTGTCGATGAATCCAAAGCATAAACGGTTTCTTTCAGTTCAAGACCAAAATCATCATCGATATAGAGGCTGCGTGCCTCATGGATAAGTACTTGAACAAAGTCGCTGTAGGTAAGTTAATTTCGAATTTCATTTGCATCGGCTAATGTGCTACGTGAAACTTTACCTCTTCTTCCCATATGGTAAAGCTTTTCTTGCATTACCCTCAGACAACACTCGACATCACGTAGACTTTCACGGTAGACCAGTTGAGTAAAAGCCTACATAGAAATTGATTATAGTATGTAAAAGAGCGTATGCGGTGATTACCACTATAACGATTAACGCATTGACGTTTTTTTTTCTTTGGCAGGGAATCGATTATTTGAGAAAAAACAGTTTGACCTTGTTTCATGGTGGGTTCCTTGTGTATTTTTTCTGCGAAAAAACCACAAAACCAATTCTGTGGCAAATCCAAATTGATCCCTTCAAGCTTTGTTAACTTTTAATGTTTTTCATCTGGTTACGCTGTATTTAAAAATCTTAACCGGACAGCAGTGATTTCTCCATGGCTAACACCCAGCATATGGGCGCGGATCTTTCATCCGTGGCGCACTGGTGCCAAGCGAAGCAACTATAAAATTATTATATGGTATATATACAAGTATCATAAAAACTTTTCCTTAACAAGTCATATCTTGATAGCTTAGTTTATTAAGGTTTTTTCTAAATAATAAACTTTTTGTCAGTCACTCGCTTTTTCTATAGAAATATCGATGAACTATGCCATCAGGTGCTGCACAGAGAATCGGAAGGGCTGAACAACTCTATGAGTATAAAAATAACTAAACCGCTACCGCCTAAAGGTGGTAGGTTTATGGGGCAACTATACGAAACTATTGTCAGCTTTAAGCTGACTAATTTCATGGGGAAATCCAAAAGTCATCGTCCCTATATTCCTCAATCGCCTGACTTTCAATGTGCTGCATAATGATTTCGTCTGTAAAATTACACGAACTCACATCAATATAACCCCTATACTATAAATTTCGACCCCGGAATTTCTTGCTGAACTCTTTGAACTTCGCTAGCATCATAAAAGAGGTTTTACAGTAATTTTACATACCCTATTATATACTAAAGTCTTCGCCTAAAAGCGAAGGTTTTTCGTCCATTCCCCGATGGGCACAATAATACGATCTTTATAATGGAAAACAAATTACATAAGGAGGTAAGAAATGTTTCACTTCACTGAAGAGCAGAACATGATTAAAAAATTAGGTGCAGAAAAACTGGCTTCTTTGGTTGAACAGATCGAAGATAATGATGAGTTTTCATGGGAATTGGTGCATATATTAGGTAAGAGCTGACTTCTCAAGATCGTCTTGCCAGAGAAATATTGTGATATAAATGCGAATACTACTACCCTTTGCATGGTAGTTGAAGAGCTTACAAATAATATACCTAATATGCCCCCCCCTGCTGGAGGGCTCATAGTTGGAAGCCAGGTAGTCTTAAACATCATTCTTGCCAGAAGGAATGAGGAACAAAAAGAGAGGATTTTTGATGGTAAATCATACAATCGGATCAGTGCCATTGCTATTACTGAAACCTAACTATGGCACCAATGCTGCCAATATGTAAACCAAGGCTGCCTCGTATGGGGACACATACACCCTTAATGAAACGAAGTGTTTCATCTCCAATGTTAGAGTTGCGGATTATTACATTGTTTTTGCTCGTATAGGACCGGAAGAGAAAGCCAAAGGATTAAGTGCCTTTATTGTGGAAAGAGACACTCCTGGATTTGAGATAGGAAAAAAAGAGAGAAAGATGGGGATGAGGAGTTCTCCTATGGCTGAACTTATATTCGATGATGCTCGAGTACCGAAAGCCAACCTATTGTTAAATGAAGGGGATGACTTGAAGATACTCATGGAAGACGGAAATATGATGCGGGCATGGGGTGCCAGCACCTCTGCTTTAGGGCTCGCCCAAAGAGCTTTGGATTTTGCTGTGGAGTACGCAAAACAGAGAACCCAGCTTGATAACCCTATTGCCTACTTTCAGGCAATACAGTTTAAGCTGACCGATATGGTAATAGGCATAGAGGCTAACAGATCCCTTATATATTGAATTGCAGCGATGATAGACGGAGGGGAGCAAAACTTTAAGAAGATAGAGTCTATGGTAGCAATGGCAAAGTGTTTTGCCTCTGATGTGACCATAAAGGTCACTACAGAGGCAGTCCAGGTCCAGGGTAGGATGGGTACATGAAAGACTATCCAGTCGAACGATTAATGAGAGATGCCAAGGGACCCCAAATTGCCGATGGAACCAATGATATCTGATGATCGTATCTAGGTATCTGCTGCTATCTTGCCTCCTTCTCTGAATGCATTCAGATTCAGCTCTTGAACCTTACTGTTATTTTTGAACTTATTGCTAATCTCTTTTCCTATTGATTCTGCAGGAAGGGGCTTTACTTTTTCTATATATGCACCCAATAGGACCATGTTTCGTGTCAGAGCATTGCCCAGTTTCGAAGCAACTTCAACACCGTGTATTTCCAGTGTTTTCACGTCGTTTCTTTTCACATTTTCGCTCTTCCCGCTGCTCTCTATGATTACCAACCCACCGGGCAGTACTCTGTCTTCAAAGGCCTTCAAACGACACGATTCCGTCATAATGACACTCTGTGCATTATAAAGAAGTGGTGAAGCAATCTTCTCATCAGAAAGTATGACTGTACAATCAGCCGGGGCTCCTCTCCTTGCAGTAGTAATACTGGGATTCCAAAGTACATTATCGTATTGATCTACAGCCGCAGAAGCGAGCAATTGCCCTATGATCATCGATCCTGTCCCCCCAATCCCGGCTATTATCACATCGTGTCTTTTAGATGTTTTTTCTTTCATAAAGCCTCCTATTCAATCTTGTCGACGTCTTTGAATTCGCCGAGGGGAAATTCTGGGATCATTTCTTCCTCTACCCTTTTAAACTCTCCTTTGGGGAGAGGTGCCAATTGGCCGGACAGGTATAGATTATCTCCACAAAACTATAACCTGTACCCTCCCTTTGTTTCTCAAGGGCCTTCTTCATGTATTTTTTTGTCTTTTGATAATTTGCTGGACTTGTAAACGTACCTCTTGCAGAATAGGCTACCCCTTTTAAACTCCCTATAAACTCGGTTGCGTGTATCGGGTATCCCTGGTCTTGGTTCCTTCCGAGGGGTGTTGTGGCAGTAACCTGTCCCATTACATTTGTAGGGGCCAATTGCCCCCCTGTAGTACCATAGTTCCCATTATTAATCATAAATGTAGTAATCTTTTCACTTCTGGCAGCTGCATGAATCGTAGGCTCGCATCCAATTGCGAGGGCATCTCCATCACCTTGCCATGTAATCACAATAGTATCCTTCCCAAGGATACGTTTCATAGCAGAGGCTACATCGCATGGCCTCCCGTGTGCAACCATTATTGAATCTACATTTACAAATACAGAAGCCATCGTATAACAACCTATTCCAACCACCAAAACCGAGTTTTCCTCTATACCCAATTCATCAATTATTTCGCACAATGCTTTTACAGCAGCACAATGATGACATCCGGGGCAGAAGGGAATAATTAGAGGAATATCCTTCCATAACCTCGGTGTGCCTGTATTCCACTCTTTATTCATTATAGCCCTCTCTTTTTTAAGTTAGCTCTTCTATCTTTTCCAGAACTTTCTCAGGATATATTGCCCCTTCTTCTATGGGCAGGTGCCTGTCCATAGAACTCATCAGATGAACCTCAGCACGTCCCTCCACGGACAGTTTTACATCCTCAATCATTTGCCCATGTTGTCCTCTACAACGAGGAATTTTGTATTCTTACGAGCCTTGTCTCTAAAAAATAGGGGAATGGCCAAAGTTTGATCGGGCGAATGAGGCCAACTTTTAGGCCTTTCTCTCTTGCCCGCAGTAACGCTTCTAATGATACCCTTGCTACGTAACCAAAGGCTGCCAAGACCAAATTGGCATCATCTACCTGATACGTATCATATTTGACTTCATTCTCCTTTATAAGTATCTAACTTGTTCTTATAATCTTCCCAAAATGTACAGAGGTTAGGGTGCCTTGGTGTCGGTAACACACCCTGGGCAATCGATGAAAAATGTCTATTTCCGTCTTTACTGTTTGCCTTCCCTGTAATTGCCCAGTCTTTCTCCGGAAGTGGACCAAATTTCAAGGTTCGCAGCTCAACGGATTCCATCATCTGTCCGAGAATCGCATCGCTTAAAACGATAACCGGGGTTCTGTATTTATCTGCAAGATAAAAGGCGAGTTGAACAAGGTCATAAAGTTCCTGAGCCGATTCTGGAGCAAGGGCAATTTTCTTGTATCCTCTAAAACCACCTCCCTGAGTCACAGAGGTATAGTCCGTCTGCGCATGCCGGGTCGTATTCCATCCTCTTTGCACAAGGACGATAACACAAGGAAGCTCTGCATTGGCCAGATTACTCATGCCTTCTTGTATAAGTGCCCATCCGGGACTTGAAGTGGATGTCATTGCTCTCACGCCGTTAGCAGCACCCCCATGGAGCATTTTTCTTGACCCGGTCTCAGAAGAATATTGGATAAAGACCCTCCCCCGTTTTGGAAACTCCCTTGCAAACCACTCGATAATCTCATTTTGGGATGTGATGGGATAACCAAAGAAACCCTTACAATCCGCTGCAAGGGCACCCCAACCAACTGCTTCGTTCCCCTGTACTAAAATTCTATCAGCCATTTTTCCCTCTTTAAGTTGAAGGAGATGCCTCTGTGTATTTATAAACCTCAATCGCGCAACATGGGGACACATCCATGCACATATACCACAGGCATTACATTACTCATGATTAATAAAACCGGGCAAAGGCATTCTAAGTTTCGAAACCCTGTTCGTCATCTCAATACAGCTTCTTTTACAAAACATCTCACAAAAACCACAACCTCCGCAACGACTTTCATTAATTTCAATACTTCCTTTGGCCATTTTCTCTCCTTTAGCATAAATAGAACTGCCAACCATTCTCTTTTATCATAAGGACTTCTATTACCTATCAAACTTGATATCATATGTTAATAATTAACAAAAAAAGTCAATAATTTCTTGTTAGGTATTTGTATCTGGGTACTAGGAATACACCTGCTTGAATTTAGGTGCCATTTCCACCAGACGAATAATTTTTCTATATCACATCTAAGTTTGTCAATCAAGGCGATGTCCTCTGCTGACAGGTCATAACGGCGTTTTGCAACCCAGTAGTCTACGTATACCCGACAAGCCGGACTGGTTTTTCAGTTTGATTTGCTCCGGATGTGCCAAGCAAAACTATAGCGTCATAAAAGACGATACTTCAGGATTCACCTGGGTAGCTTTGATAACAGATTTTGTTGGTACTGGCCTTGATCCGGCACACAAAAAACTTTTTTCCTCCTGCCAGGTATCAAATTGCCTGTGCATTGGTATCTTCGATCCATAAATCCACTTAGGCCGGGGGGAGAGTACCCGGCTTACAAAGGGGCGTTCAGCTCCATTACCATCAGTGATGGAATATCTTTCTGGAATATTCCTGTTTAAGTCAAAGCCGATATAAACCTTGGCTTTCTTAGAACCTTTTCTATAGTCGGCCCAGTACATTGAGAGATCTCCATCAATCAATGAGCCGTCAATGCCGACTGGGTCTCCAAGTGTAGAGTGATTCTTCGGCAGGACTTCACTCGCTTGATCTTGAAGTTTCTGGAATACATAGGCGAACTGCTCAAGACATCGGATGTTAATGGCCTCTTTAAAGCTGCTCTTTTTTATGCCTTCTTTCGGTGCGATATTGCCACGGGCAAAATAATCTTCTTTGAGGACTTAGAGGAGGTGTTGTGCTGATGAGTCTTCTTCAAGGTGGAAGAAGACCAATGATTTGAGTTCATCTTTGAAGGTCATCTTGTTTTTTACCTTTTTTGATGCATACATTCAATTTTCTAACAGGAAATTACTAAAAAAACCTTTTATTGTAGATATGTCAACACTCTCTTTTAATATTACGCTCTGTCAGTAGCATATGGATCATGTTTTAAATTGACTCTTCAGGCTATTTGATCTAAAATTATACACATTAAAATACTTTTTTATGCAAGTAGTATGAAAAACAAGGCTGGTAAACAGATTTATGTATTGCTTTATGAGGTGGTTATGTTTAAGACAGGGATAGTTAAAGACAGAAGATATCTAGAGCATATTACTTCTGATCATCACCCGGAAAACCACAATCGTTTAAAGGTAATTTATGAGATGTTGGAAGATAAAGAAATGACGGGAAAGTTTTTAGAGATATGCCCACGGTTTGCAACTCTGGATGAGCTTGAGCTGTCTCATTCCCCAGGGTATATATCTAGAGTAGCTGCAACTGCAGACAGACCCCAAACAATCCTCGATCCTGATACCCAGACATCACCAAAATCATTCGATGCAGCGAAACTAGCGGTAGGGGGCACGTTGGAATTAATTGATAGAGTCATGGCGAATGAGATAGATAACGGCTTTGCCCTCGTGCGTCCTCCAGGCCACCATGCTGAATCCGATCGAGGTATGGGTTTTTGCCTCTTTAACAATATTGCAATTATGGCGAGATACGCTATTTCAAGGTATTCTTTGAAACGTATCTTAATTGTAGACTGGGATTTACATCACGGGAATGGAACGCAAAATGCCTTTTATAATGATCCCAGGGTCCTCTATTTTTCCACCCATCAATTTCCACATTATCCAGGGACTGGAAGTTTTTCTGAAACAGGGACAGGTGATGGAGAAGGATTTACTGTAAATGTCCCTCTTCCCGGCGGACAGGGTGATGTTGATTTTTTACAGGTTTTCGAAAGGATACTGAGACCCATTGCTCTACAATTAAACCCCCAGCTTGTCCTTGTATCTGCTGGATTTGACATCTATTTGAAAGATCCATTAGGAGGCATGAATGTTACTCCCAAGGGATTTGCATTACTCACAAGGCTTCTTTTAGATGTCGCAAACAAGACTTGTGGCGGTAAGATCCTATTTGCCCTGGAGGGGGGATATCATCTCGATGGTTTGAGAGAATGTGTTCAGTCCGTTCTTATGGAATTGAAAGGGGAATCCCTTCATCCAAAAGAGAAGGAAGAGAATAAGGGGAGAGACGCTACATCCATTGACCAAGTGATAGACAGGGTAGTTACTATTCATAAAGCATATTGGCACTCTGTTACGGCTTAATAATAAAGGAAGGGTTTTCTCTTGCCTTTTGCTCTTCTTCCAAGATTGCAGAAGACAGGCTTTTTTCTGTCAATCCTAAAAGAAAGAGATGGTCACAAGGGAGGATGCCCTTTTCATTCAACGTTAAAGCTGCTGCAAGACTGGTTCTTGCATCTTCTTCTTTGCCCAGTTTATAAAGAACATAGGCCATCTCTTCCAGTCTTCTTTTGTATAAGAGGCACCTCTTCTCGTCGAATAACTCCTCGATGGCATCTCTTTGAATATTAAAAAGACGCTCCTTTTTTTGAATCGGAGTAAGGACGAGCTTGCTCTCATTCGCTTCTTGTATTCTCTGTGTATACTCTCTAATTTCATCAATCTCTATTTGCCAGTTACTGAATTCAGGCAGTTCAAGCAGAGTTGCAAAACGGGTCTTAAGATGGCTCTCGTTTCTTATGGTATCTTCTCCATAGTAGGAGTAGATAAGCGGCCTTTTGTCATCATAAGGTGCTTTGCCAATCCTATCCTTCCATTTCAAGTACTCTTCCGGCAAGAGATCACTATTTTGGGCTGTCCTCATATGAGCCTCATCGATGAGAAATCGGCAATACGATTCCTCTGCCTCGACCATTGGTATAGGGCTTCCTTTCTCAAAAGCTTCTCTATATTCCTTATATTGTTTTTTTGTAATTTCAACTCCTTTAAATTCTCTTATCCCATATGTATCGCTTATTACTGCTTCAAAAAAATAGAGGCCTTTTGATGCCCTTGGCCTGATCAGCCATATCAGCCTATCCCCAAACTGATCAATCGGAGACAGAAATCCTTCAGATACCTTCTTCGTTGGGCGAAGAACGGATTTATGAGGACCCTCTATCTTTTTATCGTCTGTTACAATACCTTTCTCTCTTAGACGGTAAAGAGATTTTTTTACTGTCTTTTTAACAGCCTTGCTATCCGTGTTTATAGCTATCCGACAGAGTAAATCTGAAGACTCCGGTATCGGTAGATCAGCTAGAGATTCAGCGATTGTGGAATCGAGCCCTTCATTCTTTCCAATAAGTTGGGTTAATATAAGAAGAGAATTTCCTTCTGTTTCATCTATGAGCTGGTGGACAAAAGATCTTTGGAGACTATCATTTTGTTTATAAATTCGATCGATTATTTTGGCAGGGGGTTCAGTGTCTTTCATATCATCGTCTTGTAAAAACCTTTGAAAGTCCTGGATCAATCCGTAAGCCTCTTTTAAAGAACCGTATAATCCGTCATCTTTTATTGCTCCCAATTCCCTTAATATTTCGAATGCATTCAGCTTCTTTATTAAGCTATACCTGTTACTGGTTACTATCCTTTCAAGTGCCTGAACATGACAGGGAATCTTTTTTAATTCATTGACCGTGTCATGAACCTGCTCAGGATTCAAGGGTATCTGTTTATTCTTATGCTCCAGTCTTTCAATGAAAGAGAAGACCCTTTTTTGATCCTTTGATTTTTGAAAATCCCTTGTTTTATGTCCAACCTTTTTCAATGATCTTTTCTTTGCCATATCACTTTTATTTTCTCTCTGATCTCAACGATTTATTGTCTACATCCCAACACGTCTTGTAAAGCAGGTTTTTTGATAAAAGCAAAACCCACTTTTTAGGGGTGATGTGCCGTGTCTTTATATCCCTTCTCTTTCACTCTTTTCTTTGGTTTCTTTGAGGGTAGCAATGTAATCTATTAAGAATACAAAAAATATACCTACAAATATCGATACAGCTCCAGCAAGCATCACATTGAGTCTTCGATTCGGTTTTATCCGATTCTCAGGTGGAATGGCCCTATCGATTATTTGAAAAGTAACATCTTCCTTGGCCTCATCGATCTTGGCGATCTCATACTGTTGAGTGAGGAGTTCGAAGACCTTCTCCTGTATTAATGCTTTCCTCTTTAATCGTATATACTGTAAACCCAGGGTTGGAGCCTCTGAGAGAGAGGGAAATATCCCTGTCTGTGGTGTATCCCCTTTTGATTCTATCATAGCCAACTGTTTTTTCAGCTCTCTAAGCTCATCTTTGATACGAAGGACATCGGGATTGGCTGAGGTAGAAAACTGTTTGATCACGCCCAGTTGAACCTCTCGTGCCGTTATCTGAGCATTCAATTCCGCAATCGCCTTGATAGCGCTCTCTGTCTGAGCATCTATAGCGATAATCTTCTTATCTGTCTGAAAGCTCTTCATGGCCTCTTCAGCTTCCTTTAGCTCTACTTTGACCTTGTCCAACTGGCCTTCAATGAATATCCTATTCCTCTTGGCCATGGACAGGGCGTTTTCATTTATAAATTTCTGAAGCGATGCTGTATACTGATTGGCAACATCAGCAGCCATATCAGCATCATTATAATTGACTGATATATTGATGAGCCCTTTTCTATCATCTGTGATCTCGATTATACCAACGAATGACTTTACAAAGGTCTGAAGAGTCGGTGGCCTCTGAGAGCCATCCGTAAACAGGACATTCATCAGATCAAGGGAATGGATAACATCTTCAGCCAATGTCCTGCTTTTGAGGACTGCTATCAATTTGTCTGTAGAGGCCCCACCAAAACCCGAAACCATGCCACCAAAAAAAGGTATGGAGTCTAGGCCCTGTATGCTCTGTAAAGCCGTGGACAAGCCCCCGCCAGATGATTCAATAGGCATAATAGTTGTTGTGGCCTGGTATATGGGGGTCATAAAAAGACTCATTATAACTGCTATGATAACGGATATGCCAAAGATCAGGGCGATAATTCTCCATCTTTTTCGTATCACCCGCCAGTAATCGAGCAGATTGATCTCATCTTCCATCTTTGCTTCCATGATTTACCTCTAAAGGAAAACGGGCTAGAATGCTGCGATTAAAACCCCTGCCGATACTGCAATCTGGTAGAGTATCTGTGTCCATTCCATAATCTCTCTCTTCCAAACAAATTGTGTTACTCTAGATGGAACCAGAATCGTATCTCCAGGATCGATTCTGGTTGACATAAAGCCACCAGAGAGCCATCTCTTCCCATCTGAATCCCATGATAATCCAAATGTACTCTTCTGGGTCTTGCTCACAACAGTACCGTCAGCCTTTATTACATATATATTCCCTTCATCCGCATCTTGTGTAGCGCCACCAACCTTGTTGAGATAAAAATGAACGGTCTTTCCCTTTGTATATACGATAGAGGTCGGATTATAGACACTTCCAAGGACATTCACAATCCCGGGCATTGGGGGTATTGTGAGTGTGTCCCCATCTTCGAGTTCCAAATCATATTTTGACCCTTTGAACTTATCGAGAGTATCAAGGACGATAACCACCCTTCCAGTAACGCGTGCTTTACTGAGCTTTTCTAGGAGTTGTTCTTTTGCTTTCAGGGATTGCTCAAGCCCCTTGATTTCCTTCTCTGAAATTGCAGCCTCAGCAGAGCGTGCCTGCGTACTCAAGATATCCTCCTCCAGCCGATCAATGAAGCCCCTAAGCCTTTCCTCTTGGATCTTCTTTGCGGATTTCCTGGTGAAGAAGCCCCCTTTGAGATAGGAATACTCTGTAAATCCACCCGCCCTTTCCAGTACAGAACTCAATCTCATACCTTTTGAGAAGGCATAGACTCCCGGGAATTTGACTTCCCCTTTCAATTTAACGGTTTTATCTGTGTACCACTTCGGAATCTGTCGAACGAAGAGATAATCGTCTTCTAAAAGCACGAAATTGTGCTCAGAGTTGCCCTTCAATACCTCACCCAAATCGATTTTGATTGTCCTTGATACAACACTTTTATCGTCTTTAACCAATCGAGTAACCTCCGCCTCCGGCATATAGGCACTTCGCTTCAGATTCCCGGCAGCATATATGAGGTCTCTCACTTTCATGTTTTTGAATAATTGATATTTGCCAGGACTCTGGACTTCTCCGGCAACGGTCACATGGGGTACGGTTTCAAGGCTTTCTTTTGAATAGATCGTTATCTTATCGTATTCTTTTAATTCTATATTCTGGGAAGGATCTTTTGAAAGCAGTTTTTCAAGATTAAACGAGCGCACCTCAGGATGGAGATCAGGGGGAACTAATCGGGTGATATCCGCGTAATACAGATAGGGTTCTGGTAAGAGATCATCAAAAGAAGAGATAACATCAAGGAGTTTCATGCCCTCTTTAAACTCGTACCCCCCAGGCCGCTTAACGTGGCCCTCTAAATAGACGATGTTTCTTGTTTTAGAAAAGATGGGAAAGACCTTCACCATATCCCCATCTCTGAGTACAGTATTTAAGTCTTCTTTCTGTGAATCATATGAGACATCAAAGTCAACGATCACCTTCTTATGATGGCCTATAATACGTTCAACCTGAATCCTCTGGAGATACCCCATAAATGTCACTCCACCGGCCAAGTTTATCAGCTCTTCCAGCTTGATGACGTTGTTTAGCTCATAGATTGCCGGTCTCTTTACATTTCCTGTGATGCCGGCTACCTGCCCGATAACCGGAATAAAGATCGTATCACCTGATTGAAGCCGCTCATCCTGGCTTTTATCTCCTTTAATAAGAAAATCATAGAGGTCGATCGTCTTAATAAGGTTTCCGTTTCTAATGAGCTGGATATTCCTCATACTCCCCTTTTTCGATGGGCCACCAGCCGATATAAGAGCGCTGTATACTGTAGAGATAGAACTGAACGTATAACTTCCGGGAGTCATTGCTTCTCCAACGAGAAATACCCTGATTGTTCGAAGCCTGTCCATGGTGATATTCATTCTGAAACCGGAATAGTACTTTGAAAGTTCATGGTGAATTGTTTCTTTCAGCTCTTTGAAGGTTAAACCCCAAACCTTTATTACCCCTACCTTTGGAATGGTTATTTCCCCATTTCTATCCACTCCCAATGAAAATGTTGCATCTATCCTTCCCCATATGGATACAGTAAAGCTATCTCCAGGACCTATTATATAATCAGAACCTACCAGAGCATCGGCCAAAGGGGCAAAGCCGGGAACTTTAGTAGAGTGGAAGAAGTCATAACCAAACTGTTTTATCTTTCTTGATATTTTCTGGGGGATCTTCTCTTGAGCAAACCCTTTCTCTATTTCTGACATTAACTCATCTTCGGGTTTTGGCGTTGCATGCACCTCATAGGAAAGCTCACTGAATTCCCTCAGTTTTGTATATGCCTGAACAGCGAAGAAGTAGGTAGTATGATTATTCAACCTCCTCATCCTATATCGTGTAACATTTCCCACATCGACCTTATGAATATAGTTAAATGATTCCTCTCCATAATAGATGATGTACCCTGCGATCTCCTCCCCCTCACGGATAGATTCCAATGTCTCTTTTTCTACCTCTTCCCTTTCTTTCTCTACTTCTGCTATAAGAGGCTCCTCTTCTGCTTCAAATTGAGGCATTGCCTCCTCTTTTTCTCTGAGTAAGAGGACTTCATCTACCTTCTTCTCTAATAATCTTTTAAATTCCTTTACTTTTGAAGGTTTCATTAAATCGTCTTTCCAAAATGGAGTCCAGTCTAGATCCACAAAGCTATCTCCAGGAACTGCAAAAAGATCGGTCAGAAAACGGAAATCCTCAGCCGGAATTATAGGTTGATCAAGCGCTTCTTCATCAACCGGTTCAGTAATTTTTTGTCTGCTTTTCTCCTTAAGTATCGATTTTTCTCGGATCGTCTGAATATCTTGAGCACAAACAGGACCATTATCCATGCAAAATAGGCTTAGTAGTACAGAAATAAATAATAACGAGATAAAAAATCTATTTCGTAAAAAAGCCATACTCTTCACAACCTTTTCTCCTCAACTGACCCTATTTGTAAAAAGTCTACCATGAAACCATATAAACCTTCAAGAACTCTTTTTCTATTAATATATTTAATAACTTAAGTCGACAACCTGTAACTCGTCTATAACCTTGGTTGAGTAAACGCCTACTGAGTTTTACAGGCGTTCTTACGAGTAACTCTGTGCATATAAATACAATCAAAACCTGATTGCTAACTCCATGCCTGCAAATTGATACTCTGTGTCTTCACCATATACAAAATTAATATTACTCGCTCTGTCAATGCTATAGATTGCCTTGATCTCAAATGTATCAGAGACATCATAGGTAAGGTCGATCCCAAATTGGCGATGTTCTTCCTGGATTGTACGGCTTATGCCCTTTGTCTGTTTATCAAGGTCTATGCCGACAATAAGATCGTCTGTCAAATAGATCGTTGTTCTTATGAAGATGTCTTCAGCATCACTGCCTACGTGATGGCCAAAGACTCTACCTTCATAAGAGGCAGGATAACTGACATGCTGATACCAGGCAGTGGGGACTGAAGAAGGACTCGTGTCTGCATATTCGATTCGAAGATCTGCCTTTCCTGTCAAAAACAGGTCTTTGAACAGTATTCCAAAAAGAAAGGCCCTTCGGTCTGGAGGTGTCCCTGTATCTTCTGCACCAAATTCTGTGTAAAACTTGAATGATCTTAAAAAAGGGACAATATTGTCTGGATTATATATCCAAAGTGAAAGATCGATGGCGAATTGCTGATTACTCTCTTTATCTCCTGTGAGGTTTTGGTTGCTGTATAGAATCTCTATTATTTCGCTGAAACGAAGACTCACATCTTCACCACCGAAAATGGCAATATGGCTAACTCCTAACTCAAGTGATGGAATGGGTTTGATATTTACCCTTAAACCATAGAGATACGGATCGAGGATTGGCCTTTCATCTTCGAGCTTTGAAAGAAAGAATGTAGTCTTTAAAGGCCCCAAATACCTTAACATCATAGGCAATAAGATCGGTCGGGGATTAGATATCTTCAACATATCGAAGGGCTCAGTATTATTTGAAAGCAGCAAAGAACCGTGGTATCCAGGCCCCCACCAAAGTGAATCCCGCCCGACTTCAAACTCTATATTCGAAATATTGACTTTCAAATAGGCCTTTTGTAGATCAAATTCGGTCTCCTCTTCATTTTTTAAATTCTGATTGTATATAAAATATGGTTGATAATAGAGAGATACTGTGTTAAATAATTTAGATTTACTAGAAAACATTAAAAAATGATTGTTCTTCGTTCCATATACGATCCCTTCATTATTATAAACAGGGTATTCACCATCGAGGAAGCCGTATGTGAAATCGATTTCGTCTATTGGTTTAATGAATGACATGGCCTTTATGCCACCTGTTACCTCTAGAATCGCAAATTCATCTTTAAAGTTTTTTTTGGCCTTTGTTAAAATATTTTCAACGGCTTTGTATAGCTCCTCATCGATTTCTTTGTACTTAAAAGAGTTTATTGCTTCAACAAAGAGCCTCGCTGCCTCAAGCCTGGTAATGGGTCTGGTGCTCATTAAAGCGCTATCTATCAACCCAATAGAGATAAGCCTTTCCAGGGAAAGGTAAACCCAACTCCCTAAATCAACATTTATAGACGTCATAGAGAAAGAGGGAAAAGAAAAAGAGAAAAAAAAGAAGGTAACCAGGATGATTTGAAGTATCGATTTAGATGTTTTCTCCTTCAAATAGTTGTCCTTTCTTTAAGTCAAATAGAAGGTTTCAGATATAAATATTCAATTGTAGTTTTAAACTATTTTCTTTGTCAAGGTTTTTATACAAATGATAACTTAGTATACAGTAATATCAATCGGAAAAGATCTTTGATAAAAATTGAGATAAATTGGTGTGCATTTTTATTATTTAATGAGACGATTATTTCCTTAGCTCCTTATATGTAGTATACTTCTTTACAAATATTAAATGCCAGAATCTTGCTATTAGTTTAATCGGAGATTTTGGGAATCTCAAATGTTTGACAGAATTCTAACAGCTTGCTTAAATAGCTCTACCATTAAATTCTCGGAGTTAAGGACATAATCGTATTTAATTATATAGATAATTTACTTTTGGGCTTGAAAATAGTTATAAACGATGATAGTAAATATTAAGATAGCCAAAATACATTGATAATTAACTTTCCCGACTTTTCCCTAATAATAATGGGGCATAGTATATTACAAAAAATATAACCAAAGATACAGGTCTATATAATCTTATAACTTCCCTTCCCACAAATAGATACATTCGGGTAGGAAAACTCGGAAACTTTTTGTTTAATAAAGGGTTTTATGTTTATACAGGCAGCGCGAAAAGAGGATTAAAAGCCAGGATTATGAGGCATAAGAGAAAGGAAAAAACCATACACTGGCATATCGATTATCTTTTAGAAGAGGCAATTTTACTCGATGTTAGAATGCATACTGGAAAAATATTAACAGAGTGTGGGTTGAATGAAAGGATATTTCAGATAAAAGGTGCTGAGTTATTAATCCTCGGTTTTGGCTCATCTGATTGCAAATGCAAGAGTCACCTCGCATATTTTAGGGAATTGCCAGAAATCCAACCTTAAAACAATTACTATCTGCCCTTTTATAAAAGAGGAGAATAAGAAACATGCGTGAAGTTACGTTATTCCCCGGTTGCGTGATGGAAATTCCCTGTCCAGAATGTGAGTCCAAGGGAAAGGTCAAATTTGACAGGCCTCCTGTAAAAGGATTCATCGTAAAATGCGTAAAGTGCAGTTTACGTTTTAAAGTAAGACTCAATGTAAGAAAGTACTACAGGAAGAAGACCTCAATCCCTGTCAGTTTTTCTTTTAGAGATATCGATACTATAAATAAACCTGGTTCATATTCAGGTGAAGTCATAGACATCTCGCAAGGTGGCTTATGCATAGAAACCAGTACAATATACTATATTGACTTTCAAGATAAGATAGACGAAGTATTATACTTTATTTTCATTTTACCAGACAAATACGAGACGGTTAGAGGAAAGGGTATTATAAGAAGGACGCAATATATTCAAGGTGAAAGAAATTTTAAACTGGGAATAATGTTTAAAGATATGGATTTTGCGACTAGCAAAAAGGTAGGATTCTTTCTTTGGAACTAAATCAATTTGCTAAAAGGAAATCTTTTCATAAATTGTTTTAGGTCTTATTCAGAAATTGTTATACATATTTGTAATAGTTAGATTTTTTGGAAAGAGTCACAAGAAATGGCAATCAAATCTTAATCCGTGTAATTTATTTAGTATCCATCCAGAAATGAGAAATCTTGTTCAATGTCAAGTAAGGTGACTATTTTAACCGCATGAATATATCGACATATTTCGAGGATTAAAATCTGAGCCTGACGCAGAAAATGGACAAAAGGGCCATTTATGGATGGACACTATTTAAGCAGTCTGGTAAACGGTAAAAAATAACAGGGGATTTTTGGGGCTTAAAGTTAACGAGATTTTTTATAGTATACAGGGAGAATCATCATACGCTGGATACCCTTGTGTATTTGTAAGACTCACAGGCTGTAACCTGAGATGTTCATACTGCGATACCCAATATGCCTATGAAGAGGGGGAGGAAATGAGAATCGACACAATTCTATGCCGAATTGCAAGTTATGGATGCCCCCTTATTGAAATAACCGGCGGCGAACCATTGATCCAACATGAAACGCTATTTCTTATCCACTGCTTATTGGAAAAGGGATATCGTGTCCTATTGGAAACCAACGGCAGCCAAGACATCAGTCAGGTTGACGATCGATGTACTATAATCCTCGATATCAAATGCCCATCAAGCGGAGAGGTGAATAGAAACGACCTGGATAACCTAAAGAGATTAAGAGATAACGATGAGATTAAATTCGTTATTGGCAATTCACAGGATTATAACTTCGCAAAGAGAATACTGAATTCCATAGATAGCAACCACGTAAATGTGCCTTCAGTTTTTTTCTCACCTGTCTTCGCTAAGATGGAGTCACATACACTGGCCAACTGGATATTAAAAGATAAAATTCAAGTCAGGCTTCAACTCCAACTCCATAAAATCATCTGGAGAACTGAACAAAGAGGGGTTTAAGAAGAAGGTACTTTATGTCCTTTAAAAAAAAGGCTATAGTTCTTTTAAGTGGCGGCCTCGACTCCACTACTGTCATGGCAATGGCCAGACAGGATGGCTATGAGATATACACTCTCAGCGTATACTATGGGCAGCGCCATGCATTGGAATTAGAGGCAGCTAAGAAAGTAGCAAAGGCTTTCAACGCAAGGCAGCATATGCTTATCGATATTTCATTAGATAAAGTCGGGGGTTCTGCCCTCACTAATAAAAAAGAAGTGCCTCAATTTGTAAATGGGCAAGAAATAAGGAAAGGTATCCCGGAAACCTATGTTCCTGCGCGTAACACAATATTTCTATCCTGTGCTTTAGCGTGGGCAGAAGTTCTTGAGGTGTCAGATATCTTTATAGGGGTGAATGCGATTGATTACTCAGGATACCCGGATTGCAGGCCTGAGTATATAGAGGCATTTGAACGTATGGCTAACCTTGCTACTAAAGTAGGAATCGAAGGTAAAATAAAAATTAAGATCAGAACACCTCTTATTCATATGACCAAGGCAGAAATTATACAGGAAGGCATTAAACTGGGTGTTGATTACAGCATGACTCATAGCTGCTACAACCCATTACCACAAGGTCTCGCCTGTGGTAATTGTGAAAGCTGCCTTTTCAGAAAAAAGGGATTTAAAGAGGCTTGTATTCCGGATCCAACTGAGTATTAGGTCTTTAATTTGGGATCGATCGCATCTCTGAGCCCTTCTCCCAAAAGGTTATATCCTAAAACAGTAATGAGTATAGCAAGTCCTGGATAGAGGGATAACCACCAGGCAATCTCTATATTATCCTTCCCTGCAGTTAATATATTTCCCCAACTAGGTGTAGGGGGCTGCACTCCGATTCCAAGGAAACTTAATGCAGATTCGGTTAGAATTGCTGCAGCAACTCCCAATATGACAGAGACCCATATTGGAGACATGACATTGGGTAGAATATGAAGAAAGATAATCCTGATATCCCCTGCTCCCATAGCCCTTGCAGCTTTTACAAAGTCTCTCTCTTTAAGGCTTAGAATCTCTGCCCTTATAAGGCGCGTTACACCCATCCATGAAGTTGCACCGATTACAACCATAATATTCCATATGCTCGGTTCAAGGATGGCAATAACTGCAAGGATAAGGAAGAAAGTAGGAAAACACAGCATTATATCGACAAACCTCATGATGACACTATCGATCCATTTCCCATAAAAACCAGCCAATGCCCCGAAAAAAATACCAATAACTGTAGCAATTCCTACCGCTACAAACCCAACCAAAAGAGATATTCTCGCCCCCCAGATCATACGGCTTAAGACATCTCTCCCCAATTGATCTGTACCCAATAAATGATCCTTGCTTGGGGATTGTAATGCGCTCTTGATATCTATCTCATGTGGATCATAAGGTGAAGTATACGGAGCTGAAATAGCGACAAAGAAAAGTAATAGGACGATGATACCCCCACTTATGCCGAGAATATTTTTCGTGAATCTGCGCCAAAAAAGCCGACTTTGGGGTTTTTTTTTCAGTTTTCTGCTTTCCTTAATGTCCATGATTGGATCTCATATAAATGGAAGGGTTTCAGCATGTTCTACTGTGTCCACCCATAAATAAGCTAAAGGGGCAATTATAAACGGGCACTATTTAGCGACCTTTATCCGCGGGTCTATAAGCGCATAGGAAACATCGGCTATCAGGTTACCCAGCAATGTAAGCACTGCTCCAATAACCAGGATTCCCATTACCACCGGGTAATCCCTTGCCATAACACTCATATAGAAAAGCTGTCCCATCCCTGGTATGGCAAAAATCGTTTCAAAGATAACACTCCCTCCGATCAATCCCGGAACCGATAGACCTAAAATTGTAATGACAGGCAGTAACGCATTTCTCAGGGCATGTTTGAATATCACCACTCTCTCATGCAATCCCTTTGAACGAGCCGTAATGATATAATCCTGCCTGATTACCTCCAGCATGTTTGCCCTTGTATATCTAGACAGTGCAGCCAGCCCCCCAAAGGCCGAAATAAATATCGGAAGTACAAGATGCTTCAACTTGTCCATAAACATGCCAAACGGTGACAGATATTCATAATTCAATGATTTTACTCCTGATATCGGTAACCAGCCGAGATTTACACCAAAAAGGGTCATCAATAGCAAGGCAAGCCAAAATGTCGGTACTGCAAATCCTATAAATACGAAAACAGTTGTAAATCTATCAAAAAACGAGTTTTGGTAACTGGCTGATATCACACCAATAGGAATTGCTATGGATAGAATGAAGAGCATGGACAGTAGATTTATCAGTATTGTTATTGGAATTCTTTCGCTGATCTTTTCAATCACAGGCCTTCCGTCCGTTGAAAATGAATCACCGAAATCGAGGATAATCAAACGCTTAAGCCAGAGAAGATACTGGACATGTATTTCCCTATCCAAGCCATAGATCTTCTCAAGGCGAACCCTAGCCTCTGCTGTAATCTTTGGATTCAAATCTGTCTGTAAGCCTGTAGGTTTCCCCGGGGCAAGATGTATCACTAAAAATGAGATAATCGTTATCCCAAAAAACAATGGGATCATAGAGATAAGGCGTTTAAGTAAATAGTAAAACAAGAGACCTCCGGTGGTTTACAAACGTCAACCTTCCTAAGGAGTAACAAATAATACTCGATTACACATTATCTACTCAATACAGGCTGTTCCTAAAAAGATTGAAAAACCAATTATACATATGGCATTTTCCTCCTTATAGGTATATATTCTATAAAGGTTAAACGTTTATTGTCAAGGAATACTATTAACTAGTGCCTGAAAGGCAATTGAAATAGATCAAATTTAACAGAATATTACGAGTGATTTACAGGTACGAAGGTTTTTAGTTGGTTTTAAGTTTTTTTTACCTTTACTTTCTTGGCAAAAAGACGGTATAAACGATTGAAATCAATTCACTTGAGCATAACTTAGCATTGAGTGTCAGTTTCACAAGATCAAACCCAACGACAAATATTCGGA
>JAXHVA010000066.1:0-24283 GCA_034189035.1 Thermodesulfobacteriota bacterium | reverse complement strand
AAGCCTGTCTTGAACGATGTAGGCGTTGCTAACTGCTTGTTTTTTAATTCATTATTGTTGTATTGACTAGAACAGGATTTCGGCGAACTATTCATTCAGTAGCGGTGCGAAAATCGCTGTTCAACGATAATTCTCTCCTTATTGCCAACTCCTTTTGGTATTGGTATGCGAGTCTGTAAAATTTGATCCAGTATTCAACCCTCTTGAAGGGAGGCTACCCTCCCCCTGTTTTCGACCTCTCCGATTGCTTTGAGAATCTCATACTCAAGTTTTTCAGTCAGGGATTCTACATAGTATGATCCTCCCAACCGATCGGCCACATTACAGAGGCCAACTTCATTGGCAAAAATCTGCTACGTTCTTAAGGCTATCATCTGTGACTCTTCTGTAGGCAGACAGATCGGTTCATCTTAAGAGCATGTCTGTAATGATTGGGTACCGCCGAGAATCGTTGCTAGCGCTTCGTAAGCTACTCTTACAATATTGTTTAATGGCTGTTGACGGATTAGAGAGCATCCCGATGTATTCGTATGAAATCGAAACTTCCATGATTTCGGATTCTTTGCGCCGAATCTCTACTTAATCAATCTTGCTCAACCCCTTCTTGCTGTCCTGAATTTGACTGATTTCTCAAAGAGGTCTATATATGCATTGCATTTAAAGGCTATCTTCGGGGGAATATCATCGATTCTCATACCCCTTTTTAAGGCCTCTTTGATATGCTCAATTGTAATGGCAAAGGAGTAAACAATCTCCTGGCCTCCACCAACCCCTGTTTCCCTTAATCTGTAAGTATTGACATATATTAGATTCCAAAGGGACATGTTCTTTGCAAAGTATTCTATGATATCCACAGCCAGTTTACACATGAGCGCTGGAGGCTTTTGTCCTAATGAGTGATTTCCAAACAAGAGGTACCCTATAGGGTCATTGGAGAAGGTGCCCCTCAACTTTGATTTATCATACCCTCAATTCTCAGCAACTGCGATACACATTACATATGGAGTACTGAACATGAAATTCACCTCATCGAGATGAATATATTCTATGAAATCTTCTATGTCCTTTATAGAATCTATCGTTTGATCCCCGATATCACCTTCTGCCAAGGGATGATCTGAATCCACGCCCAATTGTGTGGGTCTATCAGGGATAATATTGAGGGCAGTCTCGTCAATCTCTATGAGATATTTTAATCGTTGATTCTAATCAGATCCGGATCCAAACCCACCGATCACACGCATACTCCAGATTCTTCCCCTATACATATTTGGAAATATACCCCGGGTATAAGGATACTCTCCTAGGTTATTTATTTTGATTTTATAATCCGCATCCACAAGGTCCAAAGGGGTATAGTACTCATTCATTGTGAGATTTGACATATGTTCAATCGCTTGGGTTTGCTAAAATAGACCTTTTTCATTCCGTTGAGTTGTGAATTCATAAGCGATTCTCCCTTTTTTGAGTAGGTTCCTTTTTTTCTTATGTTTGATACATAGGTTGCCTTTAGATCATGTTTGCCTTTTTGCCATTATATAGAATGCTGTCATCTTTATCTTTATAAAAGAATACTACATCTGCACTCTATCTTGCAAGTTCGAGTTGACGTTTTGCGAAGACTCTATTATGATTCATACTATACACAAATTAGCCGAGGAACTTTTTTAAACAGAACGATTGAAGTATAGAGGAATTTCCAGATGAATGATAATAAGTATACTGAGTCGGAGAATAAAGATCTTAAGGATATAGTATATGATAGAATCCGCAAAAAAGGGAGAATCACCTTTGCAGAATACATGGATTTGGTACTCTATCACCCCATTCAGGGGTATTATAATTCACCAAAGGAGATTTTCGGAAAAGATGGGGATTACTATACAAGCCCCTATATCCATCCTGTATTCGGGCACCTTATTGCAGGGTTGATTCATAAAATGTGGAATGCCCTTGATAAAAGGCAAGATTTTACAATCGTTGAGGCTGGCGCAGGCAAAGGGTTTTTATGCTGCGATATACTGAACCGTATGAGAGAAAAGTTTCCTGATTTTTATGAATCATCAGTATATAAGATCATCGAGATAAATAGACAAAACATTGTCTCTCAAAAAGAGCTCCTCAAAAGGCACGCTCATGAATACAAAGTAAGATGGCATTGTTCGGATGATTTAAAAGATGGGAGAGTTCAATTCAATGGATGTTATATTTCTAACGAGCTTATCGACTCCTTTCCCTTCAATAGGGTAAAGATGGTGGAAGGTAAACTGAGTGAATCCTATGTTATCCTCAACAGAAACAGACTCAATGAGGAGCTAGGAGGGCTCTCTACAAATCGACTAGCACAATACTTTGAAAATCTGGATATTACTCTTAAAGAAGGACAAAGGGCAGAAGTGAACCTTAGGGTTTTTGATTGGATGGAAGAAATTAACCGTGCTATGGAACAGGGCTTTATTATTACTATCGATTATGGGTACAAGGCGGATGAGCTTTTCGCACCGTTTAGAAAAGATGGTACCCTTACATGTTACTATCGGCATACAGTGAATCATGATCCCTATATAAGAGTAGGTTTACAAGATATTACAGCCCATGTTGATTTCTCAACCCTTATGGCAACCGGTGAGAAGATGGGTTTGAAAATTACTGCCTACTTAGAACAATACCGGTTCCTCATTGCACTCGGGCTTTTGAGTGTTCTCGATGAAATCGAAAAAAACAGGCAGACTATGTCGACTGCCCAGTATTATAAAGAGAAACTGTCTATGAAAAACTTTTTAGTTCCCGGTGGTATGGGGGTTCTTTTTAAGGTATTGATCCAGTTTAAAGGGGTCGAAGACAATCGAGGGAGCGTACTGAGGGTCAAAAAAATGGAATTAAAAGATAACCTCACTTTATTTTATTAAGGCATACATATATGAAGTGAAAAATTTGTATTAACCAAATACATGTCAAACACAAAGGTTCTGGCAAAAAATTAAGCGGCTATTTTTCTATAACCACAGGGAGAGAGTTATTATAGTTTTTGAGCCTTTTATAGAGTTTTAGTATTGGGGTTTGTATATTGATACCTCCATGAGGTCTTTGCCAATTGTATTTAGTGATCCAGTCGGAGAATTTATCTCTCAAGGTTTTGTAATCTTTATATTTATCTAATCTATAAAATTCTTTCTCATCTCTCCTGCGGCTTCTTTCAACCTTGCCATTGATTTGTGGTGTAGAAGGTGGAATTATTTTATGAAGTATCTTATGGAAAGCGCATATTTGATCCGGCATGTGTACTCTGGGTTTTTTGAGGATTCATTTAGGGTCTGAGACATATATATTGGTAAATTCCGTACCTCCATCCGTTTGGATACGGCATATAGGAAGGGGGGGGGGCTTCTTTGATGATTCTGTCCCAGTGTTTAAATTGTATTTGGTCATTATAATGAAGTGAAAAATTCGGGTTGTAAGTCTATTCAATCTGTGTTAAGTTTCAAGTTGTTATATAGATAGCTATTGTATTCCATGTCAAAAGTCTTACAAAATGGACCTGCTTATAAGCCCATTTCTTTTTCATCCGATTAAATAGGGAGAGTTAAACGAATGTCTGAAAGTATTAAAACAGAAGATATCATATGGAAACTCACAGATCTCTATCAGAACACAGATGATCTGAAGATAGAAGAAGACTTGAAGAACCTGAGATTAATGGCAGATGAGTTTTCTAAGAAATACAGAGGAAATATAGCGGGTATTGATCCCGAAAGCCTGTATGAGGCCATTTGTACGCTCGAGGATATAGGAAAATTACTCGGTAAGATAGAGAGCTTTGCGTTCTTGAACTATTCAACCCAATCCCAGGATGCAAAGGCCGGTGCCTTTTTACAGAAGGTTTATGAGGTGGAAAGCGAAATCAAAAAGGACATCTTGTTCTTTGACCTGGAATGGGCAAAAATCGACGATCGAACCGCAGAAGACCTCTTACAATCAAATGAAATCGAAAGATACAAGCACTATTTAAAGATAATCAGGAGATATAAACCCCACCAATTGACTGAGATTGAAGAGAAACTCCTTGCCCAGAAAGAGCCCACTGGGATAAGCAGTTGGGTTAGGCTTTTCGATACTATCCTCTCCCAAAAGGGTTTTGGGAAAAGAAAGAGAACAGAGGAAGATGTTCTGGCAGACTTATACAGTTCAGACCGTGAGAAGAGAAGAAAGGCGTCTGATGAATTAACCTCCGGTCTTTCAGATGATTTACACATCTTGACACACATCTTCAATACGATCCTCTCTGAAAGCATGATCATGGATAGGCTTCGGAAGTATCCGCAATGGATAAGTTCAAGAAACCTATCAAATGAAGTAGATGAAAAGATGGTTAGAGCATTAAAAAATGCGGTCAAAAGCCGTTATGATATACCTATCAGATACTATAGACTGAAGAAGAGGCTGCTGGGTTATAAGAAACTCTTTGACTATGACCGCTATGCTCCTCTCCCTTTTTCTGCAAAAAAGAACATACCCTGGGAGGAATGTCGAGAATCGGTTATCGAGGCATTCGGTCATTTTTCAGATGAAATAAAGGATGTTGCCTCGATGTTTTTTGATAGAAAGTGGATCCACGCTCCTGTGATGGCAGGGAAGGTGGGGGGCGCCTTTGCTCACCCCTGCGTCCCGAACATCCATCCGTATGTCTTGGTGAATTACACAGGAAACATCCGTGATATACAGACGGTTGCACATGAGCTTGGCCATGGCGTTCACCAGTATATGGCAGGCAGTAAACAGGGATACATCAATAGTAGTACACCTCTTCCAATGGCTGAGACAGCATCGGTCTTCGGTGAAATGTTGGTTTTCCAATCTCAATTAAAGGAAGCACCCTGTAAAGAAGAGGAGATAAGCCTTTTGTGCAGTAAACTGGAATCCATATTCGCGACCGTTTTTAGGCAGATATCGATGTATGAATTTGAGGATGAAGTCCATAATAAGAGAAGGGAGAAAGGGGAGCTATCGAAAGAAGAGATCAGTGAACTGTGGATAAAGGGCAACAAAGAGATGTTCGCCGATTCCGTGCATCTTACGAAGAACTATGCGATCTGGTGGAGTTACATCCCTCATTTCATCCACTCTCCAGGTTATGTCTATGCATATGCATTCGGTGAGCTTTTGACCTTATCCCTTTATAAAAAGTATGAAGAAGAGAATAGAGGATTCGCCCCGAAATATATAGAGTTACTCTCATCCGGAGGGAAGGACTCTCCTAAAAACTTACTGCGCCCTTTGGGGATCAATCTCGATGACCCTCATTTCTGGTCAGATGGCTTAACGATTATAGATGAGATGCTTATAAGATTAGAAGAGCTTACAAATCATACGCAAAGGAGGAAATAATGGCAGATTTAAAAGACCGAATAATGCGTGCTATAAAGCTTGACATTCATCTTTATGAGGAAGTAGAAGCCGACAGGGATGCAATGGGACAGGCCATGCTCGTGGTTGTTCTCTCCAGTGTAGCAGGGGGTATTGGAGGTTTTCAAGCTGGAGGACTTACAGGGATACTTGTTACAACAATGGGGGCACTTTTCTCGTGGTTTCTCTGGGCTTATCTGACCTACTTCATTGGAGCCAAACTTTTTCCCGAGCCACAGACCAAAGCAGACCCAGGCGAATTGCTACGTACAATCGGGTTTTCCAGCTCTCCAGGTCTTATTCGGATAATTGGTATCATACCCGGTCTCTATACGATCATTTTTTTTGCAGCTTCAATATGGATGCTGGTCGCAATGGTGATAGCCGTAAGGCAGGCCCTTGATTACAGCAGCACTTTTCGTGCTGTTGGGGTATGCATTGTGGGTTGGATCATACAGCTGATCATATTTGCCATACTGTTTGCAATCCTTGGAGAAGGAAGGTCCGTATAATGCAAATGCGAAGAGTTCGCCTTATAGTCCTGGCATTGACCCTGTCTTTTTTATTTCTTATTTCTCTCGGTGGGTGTGCCAAGAAAAGAGAGATTGAAATAAAACGCCCAGAGGATACACTTGTTCTATTTAAAGGATGGTGGAAGCCTAAATTTGTTGATGATCTCGACAAGGAATCTTTAAAGGTTTCTGTTGACAAGAGTATCAGTTACCTTAAAAGGTTTCCTTTGGACACAGAGATTACCTACGGTCCTCATACATATTCTGCCGGGCATCTCATCAGGTCCATGGAGTTGTTTTTAGATATCTTTTCACACTCTTTAACCCCAAAGGAGTTGAATAAAAAAATAAGGAGGAACTTTCATATATATAAATCCGTCGGAGCTGACGGTAGTGGCTCTGTGCTCTTCACAGGGTATTATGAGCCAATCCTCAAAGGAAGCCTTATAAGAACAGATCAATACAGATTTCCGCTCTATATGAGACCAAAGGATCTCATGGTTATAGACCTTGGCCAGTTTCATTCCAGGTTCGAAGGAGAAAGGATCGTAGCCAGATACGACAATGAAAAGGTGATTCCTTTTTATAATAGGAAGGAGATTGATATAGATAATGCTCTTGAAGGCAGGGGATTAGAACTCTTATGGGTGGATGATCACATAGATCGCTTTTTTTTGCAGATTCAGGGTTCAGGCGTCATTGTTTTTGATGATGGAAGTGTCCAGAGGGTACATTATGCTGGTTCTAATGGAAGACCATACAGAAGTGTTGGGAAGGTATTGATCCGGGAAAACAAGATATCTAGAGCACAGACTTCGCTTCAAGGCGTAAAGGCATACCTCAAAGGGAATCCGCAAGAGATGGATAGAATCCTGAATCACAATGAAAGCTATGTATTCTTTGAAAAAGTAGAGAGAGGCCCTATTGGGAATATAAATCTTGTACTCACTCCGGAAAGGTCGATCGCCACGGATTACAGACTCTTCCCAAAAGGGGGACTTGCCTTTATCATTTCCAAGAAACCTGTTATAGACCCTACCGGTTCTATAACAAAGTGGAAGAAATTCTCCAGATTTGTTATGAACCAAGATACAGGGGGAGCGATCAGAGGCCCTGGCAGGGTAGATTTTTTCTGGGGTGGGGGCAGATACGCAGAGATTGCTGCAGGGTCTATGTACCAGTATGGAGAGCTTTACTTTCTTGTAAGCAAAAAATAATGGTTTAATCACAAGATATGAAGAGTCAAGAAATAAAGAGAACACCTGATACGAGAAAGATGAAAGCTCCTTGTCTTAAGCTAATGAGTGATTAAACTTATTGAAGACATGAACCGTATTTTCTCTTTACAGTGATATCAACAACGTATTAGCGTCCTCTCTGGCAAAAAATCATGCTTGACTTGGCCTATTATTTGGTCTATTCTGTTAAATAGCCCATCCATAAATGGCCCTTTTATCCAATCTCTGTGCTAGGCTCAGATTTTAATCCTCGAAATATATCAACATATTCCAGCGGCTAAAATCTTCGCCGTCATTGGCCATAAACAAAATTATTCAATTTCTGGATGGATACTCTTTTTAGACAATGCAAAGAAAGAATTGAGGGATTAAAAGATGAAAAATAGTGGTTTTTTGATACTGTTTATTGCTTTAGGTTTGTTCTTGACGGTTCAATCTGCATGGTGTGAGAGGGCCTATGTGACAGATACTTTTAAAATTACACTGCGTACAGGCCCCACTGTTCAAAACAAAATCATTACTCTGCTTTCATCAGGGCAACCTTTAGAGATTTTAGATTCCAAAGAAGAGTGGAGCTATGTTTTAATCTCTGGTCAAGATGGAGAGGAGGTAAAAGGGTGGCTATTAAATCGATATATAATAAAGCGTATGCCATGGGAAACTCAAGCCAGATATTTACAAAGGGAAAATAAGTCACTCAAGGAGAAATTATCTCGTGCTGTGAATGAACGGAACGAAACGACCAGTCGAGCGAATGAAGCTTCAAAAGAGCTGGACAGCACTACTCGAGCACTTAATAAACTCCAAAAGGAGTATGAAGCACTCAAGAAGGGGGCAGCACAGTACCTGGAATTGAGTGCTGCCTATGAGACAGCAAAATCCGAATTTGAGACTGCAAAGGAGAAGGTTAAGAATCTGACTATAGAAAACGAGAAGTTGAGATCATCCGAAAGGAATAAATGGTTTGCTATAGGGGCGATTATTCTCCTTTTTGGTCTCATATTCGGCATGGTGATAGGAAAACGCGAAAAGAAGCGTAAAAGCCTCATCTATCAATAATCAGCCCCTCCTCGTGTTGTGGTTACCAACCCCTCTTGAGTATGGTGACTGCACTCGATTGGACATCACCCAGCTCTACTGTGTCTTGAAATCCACCTGCACAATGGGTAAATGCAACCTTCGCCCCTTTGACTTGGTTTTCTGCAACACCTCTCAATTGCCATACAGCCTCAGCAATCTGAGCAAGACCGGTTGCTCCTATTGGGTGTCCTCTTGACAGTAATCCTCCGCTGACGCTTACCGGAATTTTCCCATTTATACCTGACAATCCCTCTTCAATAAACCTTCCCCCTTCCCCTTTTTTACAGAATCCGAAGTCTTCGTAGTGGACGATCTCTGCTATAGTAAAGCAATCATGAACTTCTGCAAAATCAATGTCTTCCGGCCCTATTCCGGAGATTTCATAGGCCTCTTTTGCTGAGCATCGGTCTGCCTCAAAGGTTGTGATGTCCTTAGATTTCTTATATGGCCCAGAGGCAAGGGCGGATGCTCCAATTTCAATAGGTTTACTGGTATATCTCTTAGCAACTTCTTTGCTACAAAGGATTGCCGCTGCTGCTCCATCTGTTGTTGGGCAACAGTTTAAAAGGGTAAAGGGCTCTACGATTGAAGGTGAGTTCAAAACCTCTTCGATCGTTATGGGGTCTCTATATTGACAGCGTGGATTAGAACCTGCATTTTTTCTATTTTTTACAGCAACCATAGCTAGCTGTTCTTTAGTCGTTCCAAACTCCTCCATATGCCGTGTTGCTACGTTTGCAAAATAGACAGGAGGGCTAAAGCCCATTGCAGTCAATAATTCAACACCGTCAGACGTTAAAGGGCGTCCTTTACCTGCCCTTCCTGTGAGTTTTTCTACACCGATGGCAATGGCCACATCATACATCCCTGTACCTATAGCCAACCATGTATCTCTCAGGGCGGTAGAACCACTGGAACAGAAATTTCCTACACTGCTAATAGGGATCCCGGAAATACCCAAGTCCCATAAAATCGATTGCCCTACGCCACATTCTCTATTGTAAAGTTGCCCTGTTCTGGCATGCCCTGCATAAGCAACTTGTATATCTTTTTTGTCAATGCCTGCATCTAGTATGGCATTGAGGGCTGCGGTTCTTCCCAATTCTATCACATTCGATTCTTTGAATCTTCCAAACTGGGTCATCCCCACACCAACAATGCAAACTGTCCTCATAATTGAATACCTCCTCCATTAGGTTGAAAAGGGTTTGAATATGTATCCATAAACTGCTTTGCCCGCCTCATCCTCTCTTATCTTGTCAACGAAGAGTTCCAGGTCCATACCGACCTGTAACTCTCTTGCATCGTCTACTGCAAGAGGAGAGAATATCCTTAACCCCTCTGGAAGATCTACATATCCGATGGCATATGGTGCGCTGAAACCCAAGGGTGCCGCCTTGACGATACAGTATGTATAAAGGGTCCCTGTATAGCTTAGAAGCACATCCTCCAATCCTTCCTCTTTAAGGCAGTTTGGGCAAAGAACCCTCTTGGGAAAGAAGCACTCTTTACAGAATGTACAGTTGTTTCCGATTAGATGGGGTCTTTCAGAAGGCGACTTTGGCATTTTGATTAAAGGTTTTAACCTTGGGTCTATCTGCTCTTCTATGGATTGAGCCGTTGAACCGTTCTTTTGTGTCAGCATTTTATATCCTCCTTAAATCTCATAGCAGATATTCATCTTAGCCAAACCTGCCTCCACTCACATGGATCAATTCTCCTGAAATAAAGCTCGATTCATCTGATACGAGAAAGAGAATGGTATTTGCTACATCTATTGGATTGCCGACCCTCTTGATAGGCATATTTGCCAATTGTCTCTCCTTGATCATCTCGTATTTGGGGTGGGATCTCATTAATTCAGTTGCGATTATACCCGGGGCAATTGCATTTGCATTGATATTATATCGACCGAACTCCCATGCTAGGGATTTAGTCAAGCCGATTATCCCTGCCTTTGCAGCAGAGTAGTTGGCTTGTCCTGGATTTCCATGCCATGCCCTCGATGAGATATTGACAATCTTCCCGTATTTTTGTTCCACCATATAGGGTGTGGCAAATTTAGAGCATAAAAAAGCACCTTTCAGGTCTGTATCAACTACATCATCCCAATCCTTTTCTGTCATGTTTTTTATAAGCATATCACGGTTGAATCCAGCATTGTTCACTAGGATATCGAGTTTTCCAAATTCCTCGATAGCTTTATTCATTAAGGCCTCAACCTCTTCAATCTTTGTCACGTCCGTCTTTATTGCAATCGCCTTGTTCCCTTGTTCTTTGATCTCATTTGCTACTTTTTGTGCGTTCTCTATGTTGATATCTGTTACGACAACACTGGCTCCTTCTTCGGAAAGTCTCTTTACTGTAGCTTCTCCAATACCTCTTCCTGAACCGGTTACAACAGCAACCCTATCGTTTACTCTCATCTTAATATGCCCCCCTTTCATTTTTTTCTTTTTATCATTAGCGGTGTTTCACCTTCTTGAACCAGCTCTCCTCTTTGGTTATATACTTCCCTCTTCAGAATAAATATTCCCCTCTCCGGGTTCTTTGTCTCTTTTTTGTCTGTTATCCTGACTCTAACGGTTAAAGTATCACCAATCTTGATAGGACCTTTAAATTTCCAGTCCAGGCCGAGAAAGGCGATGAGGTTCTTTGATATCTGTGAACAGAGCTCAGTTCGAGTAAATAGGCCTGATGCGATCGTCAGCCCTAAAAGCCCATGAGCGATACGGGTTTGGAATATGGTATTCTTTGTGAACTCTTCACTCGTATGCAGTTCGTTATAATCCCCGGAAAGCCCTGCAAAATTTACAATATCCGCCTCAGTAACGGTTCTTGAAGGAGAAGTATACTCCTCTCCAATTTCCAGATCTTCGAAGTATCTCACAGTAGGTTCATTTGCCATAGTTAAAACTCCTTTCTTCTTTGTTTAATAGTTCACCACAATCAAAACGCAAGGCAGGCAGAGAAAGGGCAGATTTTTTTGATTATCGATTGGTCTGTCACATCGCTGAAAAAGGTATCATTTTGGCGTTATGAAAATAGTAAGCTGCTTTTTTCAAAAAGCTAAACTGTTACCTAGTGTCCATCCATAAATAGCCCCTTTACCCAATCTCTGCTTCAGGCTCAGGAAAAATGTCAATATACTACTGTGGTTAAAATCTTTCCTTTCCTTGATCTTGAATAAAATTGATCATTTCAGGATGGACACTACCTAAAAAGAAGGTTGCAAGGATTGAAAAACCACATAAAGATTATAGGAAAAGGCTCGAACTGTCAAGGATATAAGATTTTAGAAATATAATGATCAAATACAATCAATACCTAGTGTATGAATTGTATTTGGTCATTATAGCATATCCTCCTTTTGTCGTTGACTATTATGTTCTCTCTTTGATAGCATAGTATTGTTTTTTACGAATCAGATGAACTTGAATAAAAGGGATCTTAAGAGAGAGCCTTACCAGGCATTACATCAGGAGGTGAATAATGCAAAATTTCGGGCCAAATGAGCTTTTAGAAGATGTTCTGAACAGGAGTTTTTGCATTGGATGCGGTGCATGTATAGATCTGTGTCCATATTTTAAATCATACAAAGGCAAGACATCTATGCTCTTCCCATGTACCCTGCAAGAGGGGAGGTGCTTTGCGTATTGTCCAAAGGTCGAAGTCGACCTTGATCACGTATCGAAGGAAATGTTTGATGGGCTATACAAAACAGAGCCATTGGGATATCATCGCGAGGTAAAGATATCCAAAGCGGGTACGCAAATGAACGGCGGTAACTTTCAAGCAGGGGGAACTGTATCTGCCCTGATGAACTTTGCATTGAACAAAGGATATATCAATGCGGCTGTACTCACAGATAGGGATGGGTTGCTTCCAGTACCACGACTTGCTACTGATAATGAGGAAATATTGAGATGTTCTTCTTCAAAGTATGTGGCTTCACCGACTCTTTCTGCCTTAAATCAAGCCATTAAGGAAGGCTATAGCCGAATAGGTGTAGTCGCTACACCCTGTCAGACTCTCGCCATAGCACAGATGCGATTCAACCCTATGGACGAGAAGGATTTCATTGATCCTATTGGTTTTGTGATAGGGCTATTTTGCACATGGGCACTTGATTTTATGACATTCAAGACTTTTGTCTCCAAGCACACAGATATTGATAAGATAAAGAAGATGGATATCCCCCCTCCACCTGCAGAGATCATGGAGATATTCACTGAAGATGAGAAGTTTGAAATCTCCCTGAATGAGATAAGAGAGTTTATCCCCAATACGTGCAGCTATTGTATGGATATGACGTCTGAATTTTCCGATATATCTGTAGGTGTGCTCGAAGGCCGTCCTGATATGAATACGATTATTATAAGGACACAAAGGGGACAACAAATACTCGATGGAGCGCAAAAAGAAGGTTATGTAATAGTTGATGATATACCGAATGAGAGTCTGGCACACCTGAAAGAGGCTGCACATAACAAGAAGAAAAGGGCACTCATTAAGGCAAAACAAGACGGTCTTTTGAATACAGAAGAAAACAAGAGATCATATATCAGGGTAAAACCAAAGACAGTAGAGGAGATAATCGTATAAAATGTGGAGGGAACCATGTCTTTTTTAATAGAGAAGAATGAAGGAGCAAATTACTTGCTTATGGGCAATGAAGCTATTGCCCGTGGTGCATTAGAGGGTGGTGTAAATGTTGCAACAGGATATCCTGGTACCCCTTCTTCGGAGATTATAGAGTGTCTCTCTAAAATATCGAAGGAGATGAATCTCTATGTAGAATGGTCATCAAATGAAAAAGTAGCGTTGGAAGTAGCTGCTGCTGCATCTTTTGCGGGTCTTAGATCACTCTGTGTAATGAAACAAAACGGAGTGAATGTTGGCTCTGACTTTTTATTACACCTGTCCGGTTCAGGAACTAGAGGCGGTATGGTACTGGTACCCTGTGAGGATCCTGGGGCACTGTCCAGTGTGAATGAGGGTGAGGCACGCTATTTCGCCAAATTACTTGAGATCCCCCTCCTGGAGCCCGGTGATTTTCAGGAGGCAAAAGATATGACAAAATGGGCGTTTGAGCTGTCAGAAGATATCAGAAATCTGGTGATGCTCCGTAGTGTAACCCGTCTTTCCCATGCGAGTGGGAATGTACGATTTGGAAACCTTACACAGAGCGATACACATGCTGAGTTTAAGTATGATGGTTTCTTACTTGACCCAATGGAGGGTATAGTGATGAGTGCTCCTGTTGAGTACAAGCATACACTGCAACAGGAGAAGTTAAAAAGGGCAAAAGAACTGTTCGAAGACAGTCCGTTTAACAAATATACAGGCCCTGAAAAGCCGGAACTCTTAATCATCACTTGCAGTGCGTGTACCCTTTACTGTCAGGAGGCCATCAAGATACTCGGTATAGCAGATAGAGTGGGGTTATTAAAGATAGGGACAACATGGCCTTTACCACCCAAGCTTATCGAGAGGTACCTGTCCAAAACTGATCAGATACTCATAGTTGAAGAGGTACTGCCCTTTATGGAAGAGAATCTTAAGGTGCTTGCATTTGAGATAGCCTCTGAGATTGGTATAAAGAAGTTTTATGGAAAGAATGACGGTACATTGAAAATGGTCGGAGAGTTAAACCCTAATCTGGTAGTTGATGCCATTACAAAGATACTGAATATAGAGTATAAAGGCATATCGGATGAGTATGTAAAGAAAGCTCAGGAAATCGTACTGACCGCAGCACCACCAAGGGAGTTAACCTTTTGTCCCGGCTGTCCTCATAGAAGCTCGTATTGGAGTATTCACAATGCACTGCAGCTCGATGGCCGCAAGGGGTTTGTATGTGGTGATATTGGATGCTATAGCCTTGCTATGTTACCTTGCGGATTCAGTACGATAAAGACCGTTCATTCCATGGGATCTGGAACAGGCGTTGCAAGCGGTTTCGGCAAGCTTGGCCAATTTGGTTTCGATCAATCCATAATCGCAGTCTGTGGGGACTCTACCTTCTTCCACACTGCAATGCCGGCCCTTGTGAATGCGGTCCACCATAAATCCGACTTCACCCTTATAATAATGGACAATAGCGGTACTGCCATGACAGGGTTTCAGCCCCACCCGGGTCTCAATGTCAATGCTATTGGGGAGGAGGTTCCTGGTATAGATATTGCTGAGGTATGCAGAGCAATTGGCGCAAAAGTAGAGGTGAGAGATCCATTTGACTTAGAAGAGACACAAAAGACACTCCTTGAGCTCATGGACGATAAAGAGGGCGTCAAAGTCCTTGTACTGCGTCAGATATGTGCCTTAAGTCCTGAAAAGAAGTATAAAAAGAAATACGAGATTTCGATTGATGAAGGGATCTGCCTCGGGGAGAACTGTGGATGTAATCGGTTGTGTTCTCGTATATTCCGCTGTCCAGGGCTTGAATGGGACAAGGAAAGAATGGTTGCAAGGATTGATGATGTGATATGCACAGGCTGTGGAGTCTGTGCAGATATCTGTCCTGCAGGTGCGATAAAGAGAAAGGAGGCAGCATAGATGATGACAAATACGAAACTGTCAAAGGATCCGTATAATATAATTATCACCGGAGTGGGCGGTCAGGGAAATGTCATGGCATCGAGGATTTTGGCAAATATGCTCGTACAGAAAGGATACTATGTAACCATAGGCGAAAGCTTTGGAGCATCCCAAAGAGGCGGTTCTGTAATGAGTCATCTCAGGGTCTCAGAAGGGTCATATTGGAGCCCGCAAATACCCAGAGGCATGGCAGATGTTGTTGTATCACTGGAGCCTACAGAGGGACTCAGGGTTTTAATGGAATATGGTAATCCTCAGGTAAAAATATTGAGCAACACGCGTCCGGTTCGTCCACCGATTGTTATAGCCGGAGACATGGGCTATCCTTCTTTGGAAGAGATTAAAAAGGCAGCTGCTGAATTGGCATCAGATGTATGGTTTATAAATGCCACAGATAAAGCAGTAAAGATGGGTAATCCCATTTTAGGAAACATTATTATGCTTGGAGCACTCTCTGGAGTTACCCCCTTGCCCCTTGATAAGGGAAATTTTAAAGAGATCATCTCAAAGAGTATGACCAGCGATAAGATCGACATCAACCTAAAGGCCTATGATCTGGGTGATCAGATCGTAAAACAAACTTGAGATCAAGTGGCAGATTTTTTTTACCTTTTATTAAAGGGGTTGAGATGAAGCGAACTTCTTTTATGCAAGTCTTTATTGTTATATTTGGCGTGTATTTTTTCTTATTACACAACAGTACCTTTGCACAAAAGAAGAGCGAACCCCTGCCGCTTGCCTCCCATTTTAGCAAAGAGTATAAGGATGACCTGAAGGGTCTCCTTGAGAGGCGTTATATTCGGGTGTTAACCACTTTTAACAAAACCAATTTCTTTCTCTTCGAAGGCAGTACCTATGGCTTTGAGTTCTCTCTTTTAAAAGACTATGAGAAATTTCTGAACAAGAAGATCAAAAGAAGGGATGTGAAGGTCGTTTTGGAGTTTATTCCGGTTTCCAGAGATCAACTGATTCCAAAACTGGTTAACGGACTTGGTGATATTGCTGCAGCCAGTCTCACTATAACTCCAAATCGGCTCGAAACAGTTAATTTTACTGATCCTTATCTCTCTCATATCGATGAGATTATCGTAGCAAATAAAGGTATAAAGGGTTTACAAACCCTCGATGATCTCAGTGGTCGCAGGATCTTTGTAAGAGAAAGCAGCAGTTACTACAGAAGCCTTCTTTCATTGAACAAGATATTTTTAGAAAAGGGAATACGGCCTGTTCAAATCGAAAAAGTCGATGAAAATCTGGAAACAGAAGACATATTGGAGCTTGTCAACTCAGGAGCAATCAAGATAACTATATCGGACAGTCATATTGCCACGATATGGTCAAAAATATTCAAAGATGTGCAAATGATTGGGCATATGAAAGTTCGCACAGGAAGCAGGATTGCATGGATGGTCCGAAAGAACAACCCTGATTTGAAAGAGAGTCTTAACAGCTTCTTAAAGACTCATAAAAAGGGAACGGTTCTTGGAAATATCTACTTCAATCGCTACTATAAAAATACAAAATGGATAAAGAATCCAGGGACTTCACAGGAACGTAAGAAGCTAAACACATTCAAGGGTCTGTTTCAGAAATATGCTTCCCAATATGGATTCGACTGGATGTTGATAATGGCCCTGGCCTATCAGGAATCTGGCTTGAACAATAATAGGAGAAGCCCCACCGGTGCAATTGGAATAATGCAGGTTTTGCCCAGTACAGCAGCAGATAATAATATTGGTATCCGGAATGTTCAGCTTCTCGAAAACAATATTCATGCGGGAATCAAGTATCTTGCCTTTCTGAGAGACAGATACTTTAGTGAAGGCAAGATGCGTGACAGGGACAGGGTTCGTTTCACGCTTGCATCTTACAATGCCGGGCCTGCCAAGATAAAAAGAGTGAGAAAATTGGCTTTGAAGATGGAACTGGATTCAAACAGATGGTTCAGAAATGCAGAGATGGCTGCCTTGAAACTAATCGGCCAGGAGACAGTTCGTTATGTGAGTAATATCAACAAGTACTATATTCTGTTCAAATTCGCGTTTAAAGACGAGGAAGTACGCAGACGAGAAAAAGAAAGAGCCAAAAGCAATTGACGAATACGATTCACACCTCTTGTTTGCCTCTCGCCAACACTTAGATTGTTTATCCAATTTTATGATCACAAAGAGTCTATACAACCTCCATATATATTGATAGGGTAGACTCAATTTTTCTCTTTACAAGAGGCGGGACAATGGATAAAACCTTTTACATTGTAGAAAGGAGATGAAATACTCGACCACATTTTTCTGTGCACTGGGCTTTGGAGATAGGGAGAGAAAAATTTCAGAAAGGGGATTCTCATCACCTTTCGTTTGTTGCAGGTTTTAGAATTTATAGAGCTCGTGATCAATTATTTATTTGAGTAAAGGAGGTTCATTGATGGCAATTAAAAATTATGGGGTCTGGGTTGGTAAACCTGTTCGAGTCAGTGCAGAGCGTGCAGAAGATGATCCTGAATCACCACATATCCACCTTTTCTATGACGATAAAAAAGGAGGCAAATACGATGGCTTAAAAAGGGCATCTATCAACGTAAAATCAAAGTCAAAAATATCAGAACTCGTTTTTTGGCTTATCCAAGATTTTCAGCATCCAATCACCGATCAATTGAGCGATTTAGATGTCGGTTTTGAAGAAATTCAAAGCCAAAGTGGAACAATCGCATTGGATTATATCAGAGGTAATCTAATGGATCTTTCTAAGGGACGCATATTGCCTCATGATAAGCCAGATAAAAACGATGACATTATCGATTTTGTACAACCTGAATTGCAGGCAGCCATAAATAGAGGTGCTGCTATTTATTTGTTTGGTGAACCCTATAGCGATAACCAAGGTATTCATGATGTTCACATGAATCAAGGTAGTCAAGGAGGCTTTGCTAAATATAACGGAGTATGGCAAGACGGTGGAATCATCATGCATTTCTCTAATGAAGATCGATTCACAGCTATATTTTTAGCATTCGCTTCACAAGCAATCCATACAGATGAAGTGAGTGGAGATGCTATCGGGGGGAGTCAAAACTTTGCTGATTTACTTGGCCACCCACATGACGATATACAAGACGAAGATAAACCGGTTATCAGGGATGATCAACCTGTTAAAATCATAGCAGCCCTTGTCAACCCAAGTGGCCCGGAAGGGCAAGCCGGTTTTCATGGACGTCCTGAGATGGTATACCTAATGAATAGAACGGAGTATGGCATTTCCCTCAATAATTGGTCTATTTTAAACAAAAATGATGATGCTCATGTTATTTCAAATGACATCTGGTTAGCCCCTGGGGAGGTTCGCTCTGTTACTATGGGAGAAACGCCTCTTTCAAATAAAGGCGGCCTGATTACTTTACTTGATTACAATGGCATTAAAATTGACGGCGTCAGCTATACGAAAAAACAAGCAAATGAAGAAGGAAAACTCATTGTATTTTAATGAGCCTGATATTCCAATTCATCGAGCATCAAAAAGCAGTGTTGCGATTACTTTGTAGTACCGATGATTTTAACAGTATGAAAAAGAAATGAAATATTGATGGGCTTAGCCGATTGTTGAAGTAACAAACAACGGCAAAAGGTCAAAAAAAACAAATGATAGTCAACGTTCAATTTTGAAAGGAGGTTGTTATGAAAAAAATCGTTATTTCTCTTAGCCTTATTTCGATCTGCGCAATAGTTTCTGTTATTGCATTTGCTAAAATGCCATCCCCTGATCCTGATGCACTATGGAAACACATTACTGAAGAATCTCCTTATCAAAAATGGTCTTTTTGGCCAGATCATCAAGGAATGCAACCGGGACGAGCACCCCACGGCCCACTGCACAAGGTATATGTTAATGACAGGGCTTTGAATTCTACACATCCACCTGTCCAGTATGGTTCTATCGCCGTAAAGGAAAACTACGGAAAGAACAATAAAATCAAGGCAATTACAGTGATGTATAAAGTCGTTGATTATAACCCGGATGCGGGAGACTGGTTTTGGGCAAAATATTCACCTGATGGAAAGGCCGATAAATTTGGTAAACCCGGGGGGTGTGTCGGGTGCCATGGAACAAGGGCAAAAAATGATTTTATCCTTGTGCATGAGTTTAAATGAAAATAGATGCCCTTTGCCATACTATAATTTGGTATCTCTGACGGTAAAAGAATCTAATAAAGTATAGTATATCGTATTGGTAATACCCGCTGATGGCGTAATGATCTGAATTTCAATATATTTGTTTAATATTAATTCATACGTATCAGTAATGATGCATATTTTTTAAAGTCAGCGGTTGGAGGGAGAATTCATGTTTTTCATTCATCCGATCTTTCAATCTGTAGGCATTTTAATTGCTTTTTTTGCGTTGAATCTGGGAATATCAAGATTCCGTATGATACACTTAAAGCATAAGACCCGTTTTAATTGGAAACAGCATGTTCGATTGGGCATTATCGCAACAAGCATTTGGTTGATTGGTATTTTCGGTGGTTTATACATTGTAAAAACAAGCTGGCATAGTTTTATGATTACTGGGATGCATGCCAAAATTGGATTATTGATGGTACCATTTATTGTATTTGCGCTCGGAACCGGTATTTATATTGATAGAAAGAAAAAAAAACGAACCCTCCTTCCTCTTGTTCATGCGATATTCAATACAGTGATGTTGTTTCTTGCTTTATTACAGATTTATACAGGAGTTGGTGTTTATCGGACATATATATTAGGGTCTTAAAACTCCAATTTCTCTTTGACAAAGGCTGGAAGATCGACAAAACTCTATTTGCTGTTATCCTGATAATATGAAACCATTTATTTAATTTGTGGTTAAGATAGGCATAAGATTTAATATGCGATCTTAATAAAAAGCAATAATGAAAGTACTATCAGAGCAAGTCATAGAGCATCTCACTATTGAAAATCATCGGTGGAAGGAGAACAACAAACAAAGGGAGTGAAGCCTTGCAGAGAACATACTGAATTGGGTTGAAATGGCAACAAGATCATCTTTTGGAAAACGTTTCCAGTTAATTTATAATGTGAGCAGCGATATAACGATAAGTCCATAAGTGGTAGTTCAAGCTGTATTGGGCAGTATCAGAACAAAAAAGTATATAAAAAGAAGATACTTCAGAAAAAATATATAATAACTATGTCTTTTGTAGTTGCAGTGCTTACGCTGGGCTCTTTTTCAACGTGGTTTTTATGGAATTTTACAGTTCGCAGATTATCTGAAGAAGCGATAGAGTAAGCCCTGATTGTCGCACGATCGATTAATCCTAAACGGTTGGTGAACCTACAAGGCAATTCAACTGACTTGAATTCGCCGGATTATATCCGAATCAAAAAATAATTGACTCAAATCCGTCTAGCCCATAGAATATACCGTTTTCTTTACCTGGTGGGACGCAGAGAGGACGGAACTGTCTTTTTCTTTCTGGACTTACAACAATGAGACTCAGACGACTATACACCTCCAGGTCTATGCTATGAAGAAGTATCAGAAGAATACTTGCATACATTTGACACTGGAATACAGCGCACAGTGGGACCAATCAAGAACCGCTGGGGTACCCTAATAACCGGCCTTGTGCCGATTTATGCGGAAGGTACAGACGATTTTTAATTGCTGTCCTTAGTATGGACATTGATGCTAAAGATTGGAGAAGAGAAATCATATCGCAGATTTCTCTTCCAGTAAGTCTAACTGTATCGACAATAATTCTCACGGTCTTATTATTTGATATTTAATCGACATCGACGAGTAGTTCAGATGCAGTACAGAGAAAAGAATAGATTTGCCGCAGAATTGCAGCACGTGAAAAAACTACAGGAACTTCTCCCAATCTGTGCTGCATGCAAGAAGATAAGAGACGACAGAGGATACTGGAACGAGATTGAATCATACACATACATCGAGGATCATTCTGATGCTCAATTCACTCATGGGCTTTGCGAGGAATGTTCTGAAGAGATTTATGGTCAAGAAGCTTGGTTTATAAAAAACTAAGAAGAAACGAGAAAAAAACTATAAAATCTATATGGTTGTGTATTCTCAAGAGAAGACTCCTCTTATGGATCGGAAACCCCAGATTTTATGATTAAATAGTGTCCATCCTGAAATGGCACTTTTGCCCAATCTCTGTCTGTGTCATAGTCAGATTTTTATCCTCGAAATATGCTCGTATATTCCTGGGGTTAAAATCTCCGCCTTCCCTGTCTTCTTGGAACGCATAGGAAGGCTTGATCTTCGTCAAAAATAAAATTGCTCATTTCAAGATGGATACTGATTAGATTTGTACTAACGAATTGGTGATAACTCTACACGGCGGTTCTTAGCACGACCTTCCGGTGTATCATTTGAGGCAGCGGGTACTGAGAACCATAATCCCTTCGCACGAAGCCGATTTTGTTCAATACCTTTACTCACGAGATACTCCATAACTGATCTCGCTCGATTCTCAGAAAGCCTCTTGTTGAATCTCATCGATCCCTGATTATCCGTATGGCCCTGGATCTCTAATTTTAGCATGGGGTTTTTTTCCAAGATCGCTAGGATATCATCGAGGGTATTATGCGTATCAGGCTTTATGTCCCATTTTGACGAGTTAAATAGTACGCCTTTGATCACCCAGCATCCTCTTTTATCGACCTCTGCCCCTTTTGGTGTTCCAGAACATTTGTCTAGGGAATCATAGACCCCGTCTCCATCACTGTCAAGTGGGCATCCTGAGTTGTCAACAGAAATTCCTACAGGGGTATTTGGGCATTTGTCCAGAGCATTATAGACCCCGTCTCCATCACTGTCAAGTGGGCATCCTGAGTTGTCAACAGAAATTCCTACAGGGGTATTTGGGCATTTGTCCAGAGCATTATAGACTCCATCTCCATCACTGTCAAGTAGTGGGCATCCTGAGTTGTCAACAGAAATTCCTACAGGGGTATTTGGGCATTTGTCTAGGGAATCATAGACTCCATCTCCATCACTGTCAAGTAGTGGGCATCCTGAGTTGTCAACAGAAATTCCTACAGGGGTATTTGGGCATTTGTCCAGAGCATTATAGACTCCATCTCCATCATTGTCTTTGTCTTCCACAACAACCTCTTGTTTTTTTCCTCCAAAAAGGAAGGTGAGTCCCACAGAAAACAAAAGGTTATTATGGGTTTCATCGAAGGATATGATGTGGCGCAAATCACCCCGTAGAGCAATGTTTCCGTTCATGTAGTATTTTACACCTGAGCCATAATCGATCAAAAGGTCTGTATCTTCTTCTAAGTCTTCTGGGTCAAAGGTAATACCCCCAAAACCGCTGGATAAATAAGGCACTAATTTTTTATCAGATCTGAAATGGTATATGGCGTCAAGGCGATAGAGGTAGGTATCTACATCTACCGAACCTACTTCAGATTCAGTGTCAACATAGTGCAGTACTGTTTCAAGACTCCAGTGTTTGTTAAAGTTATATCCCAATCCTAAACCATAAGCAGGGCCATCATCTAGATTCTGGTTACCTTCAAAAGTGTACCCACCTCCAAACGGAGTCATCGTAAATGGACCGTCTTTATTCTCCCCCATTACGTTTACAGCAATACTCAACGAAAAAAAGATCAGCGCAAGTAGAACCATCGCTTTAGTCAACTTCATAATTTCCCTCCTTTATTCAGTCGTTTTAGAAATCTATTAATAACTAACTATGATCTTACCCTAGGTTCACGAATTCAGTAGATACCAATTACATCAGTGACATCAAGTTAAAAATCATATTTTGACATACCGTATTAACCTTTTTGCAAAATAGCTTTTACAGCCTTCCGGGTTGACCAAGCAGGTTTATGGGGAGGGTAGGTTTTTTATGAGAATCACCTCGATGTCTTCTTTTCGTTGTAATTTATAATTCGTCCCTAAGGATTAAAACTCTCAAAATCTACCAGATAAGGATTATAGAGTCAAGGGGTCATTATAAACTGTTGGGATTTTTCTTATTGACTTTGGTTCAAATTATGATTAACTATATTCGATAAAAATGCCGTGAATAAACCTCAATATGGGTATATGAGCTACTGTCACTTAAGGTCATAATGCCAATTTTTTAGGTTGCAGAATCGCAACCTTAGTCGACTATACAAGGTGTTATACTGATAAACGCAATATTTTTCCGTTTCGTATATCTATAACTCAACATTATAAATATTGCTTTTCGGCAGCTCAATTCAAAATTATGGAAGAAATAACAATGAATGTAAAGAGAAGATCTACAAGATTAATAACACCAGAGGCATTTTACTCAAATGAAAGGGATAAAAGAAACTTAATTTATTCCTATTTGAATACGCTGCTGATTTTAACTCACACATACAACGCCATTTGAGAAAAAAGCTCAGATGAGAAAAAAACGATGATAAGAAAATTGAGGATTTATTCATCCATTATGCTTTGCAGATGAAAAGAGAGATTCTCTTATAAGCTATCTGGCAGAGCCGAAAATGTATCTCTTTTATATCATAAATCGAAGAGTTTTTTACGGATCTAAGTGATAAGCTCGTAGACGATTTGCTAACCTCTGCCTTCAATGCATGGGATTCAATAACAGCAATATGTGTACGGTGCCCGATAAGATGTATTTTAGAGAAAAAACAGAAAGCTCACATGTTCGATGATCCGCTTTACTACGAATGAAGGTCGAAAAATCAATATATGGATAATTTCCATCTATTCTAACTGTTGGGAAAGTGTGACGAACATATAAGGGATTCTATTGGTCAACTCTACCAGGTCGGTCAGAAGCCAAGCGCTCTATCATTTTCTACCTGCGCGTATAAAAAATGACAGTTGAGAACAACAAATATGTCCGAGTATCGCTTACGATGTTTGTCGTCGGTTCGCTCTTTGCCTTCGTCGGATTCTATCTATTACTGGCAAAAGGCATAGAATTTCTAGAATACATTTTTAGTCAATATGGAACTTACATTTTTATTGTCTTTTTCTTGATTCCGTGTCTAGTTCACAGTATTTTGCGCGTCTTGTCCACTTCCAGTCACTACTTTTGTATAAGTTTTTCTAAACCTAGGCTTCCTGGCGCTTCTCTTGCTACTGCTTCTTGACAAGAACGGTTACCCGGCGTTAAGCAGTATGGGTGGGCTGGTATACTTCACGTTTCTTTCAATATCCGCAATGTTGCTCACCAGCGATTTAGTTGCTTGGGCCATTACGAAAGATAGCGGCAAGCCGAAGAGTCCCAAGCAAAAAGGAGCGTAGGTGAAATATAATTGTGAATCTGTGCAGGGAGCACATTGCCCAACCTCTATATGGTCTCGAGTTGTCAAGAAAAAATTCCTCCTGTAGATCGGAAAAAGAATAAAGAGCATAAATAGCATCCGTCTTAAAATATATTACCGTTGACAAACGGCCCTATGGTTT
>JAXHVA010000065.1:0-24494 GCA_034189035.1 Thermodesulfobacteriota bacterium | reverse complement strand
AAGTGGCTGAAAACCATCTTGTTGCGTCTGTTTTTCAAAGAGCTAAAATCGAAGTTCCTGCTCGAACAGGAACTTTTTAGAGCCTCATGTGGTTATGAAACTGCCAGTAATAGGCTTTGACGATTTATTCAGGAAACCTGAAATATGTCTATTCTCTGTCTGTCTGTTGTCTAGTAGTCCGGCTGTCTTATATCGAACTTAAAAATGCTTCAAAGGTGATTTTCCTATGGCAAATACATTGAATCCCAAGTTGAAGAGCTTATTATGGTCAAGGATGTTCCGGCCATCGAAGATAAAGGCAGGCAGGGCCATTGATTTCAGGATCCGCTCAAAGTTAAGGTCTCGGTAAAGTTTCCATTCAGTGAGAATTGCAATTGCATGCACTCCATTAGCTGCCCTGTAAGGATCTGTCTCAAAAGTCACGTCCTCTTGCGTATCACCAATATCATTTCTGGCATTTGACAACGCTCTGGGATCAGAAATAATGATATGGGCCTTCTCTTCAAGTAATCCTCTGGCGATATAGCTGGCCGGTGATTCTCGAATGTCTCCTGTATTTGCCTTAAAGGCATAACCAAAAAGGGCAATCTTTTTGCCGGCAACTGTATTAAACATGCTGCTGATTATATTTTGGATAAATCGTGTTTCTTGCCACTCATTGATCTTAATTACCGATTCCCAGTAGTCTGCGACTTCTGTAAGTCCATAACTCTGGCATATATAGACCAGATTGAGTATATCTTTCTTGAAACATGAACCACCGAACCCAACGCTGGCCTTTAAAAATTTGGGTCCGATTCTGGAGTCTGTTCCTATGGCATAGGCAACTTCATCAATGTCTGCTTCAGTCTTTTCACACAAGGCAGATATGGAATTAATGGATGATATCCTTTGGGCCAAAAAGGCATTGGCTGTCAATTTGGAGAGTTCCGAACTCCAGATATTGGACTCGATTATCCTGTCGTGCGGAACCCAGTTTGCATAAATCTCGACAATCTCTTCTCTCGCCTTTCTTCCCTCTGGGGTCTCTTTTGATCCTATTAATACCCTATCCGGGTTCTCGAGATCACTGATAGCCGACCCTTCTGATAAAAATTCTGGGTTTGATATAACATCAAATTGGATACCCCTATTGTCTCCATTGAGGATTTGCCCCATTGTTTCTGCAGTACGTACAGGCAGTGTTGATTTTTCAACTATGATTTTTGGGGTTGTTGAGTTGACAAGTATTTGTCGTGCAGTTTTTTCCCAATATTGAAGGTCTGCGGCCTTACCTGCTCCTTGCCCAAAGGTTTTTGTTGGGGTATTGACAGATACAAAGATGATTCTGTTTTCTCTGATATGTTTGTCCAGGTCTGTAGAAAAAAAGAGGTTTTTACCTCGAACCTTTTTTACGATTTTATCCAGTCCTGGCTCATATATGGGGAGATCATCGCTATTCCATTTACGGATCCTTTCTTCATTTATGTCAACTACTGTAACCTTATACTTGGGGCATTTGGCAGCGATCATGGCCATTGTAGGACCACCAACATATCCTGCGCCTATACACAGTATATTTTTTTTAAAATCCATTACCTCTCCTTCAGATTTCAAATATTGAAGTTCTATCTGGTGTCTATCCGTATATGGCCATTTTGCCTAATCTCTACATCAGCTTCAGATATACAGGCACATTGCACTGTGCCCCTACATCTCCATATACTCCTTCGCTTAAAATCTTTTCATCGCTTAACCTTGGACAAAATTTTCATTTCAGGATAGACATTGTATCTTTCTTTAAGGATCGTATCTATATGGTAAGGAGTAACTCTTCTATTATGAATTTATCGGAGAAAAAGAACGGTATATTAGCATTAGACATTTTTATAGTATATTCAACTTCTGTGCAATTGCAAGTATATTCGTCATATCTTAATACGCCAACCGGTTATTTTTATTACGAATGTAGTTACACTCTCCTTTAAGGTGTTCGATTTTTAAGGTCAGTTAATAAGATTATACCATGAATGAATTATGCTCATTTCAGGATGGACACTGTTGAGGTGAGTGAGTTTGGTTTGATGAAAATCTGTTTTTTAAAAAGGTAAAGATGGAATCCCCTTGTTGTAAATGAGAAGATGGACAGATGGTGTGTTTTGACTAAGCCTACCAATATATTTTTTTCTCAAACACTCATTTATAAGGTATGGGACAATGTGGGGGCAACTCTGTCTTATTCGATATTGATCTGAATATATTTTGGATAAATTTCATTTGCTTATGCATACAGACTTACTTACCACCATACTTTCTCCACGTTTTAGCTGCCCTTTCGATAACGGTAATACGTGATTTCAGCGCTTCATTCTCTTTGTTGAGCTCTATAAGGTATAATGTCAGTTCCTCTATTTTTTGCATCTGTCTGGTTAGTATATCAGAGACATCCATTCCCTCTTCCCTGATCTTCTTTTCAGGAGGCAAACCTGGAAGGTGTTTATTTACTTTTATATAGGACTCCACTTCTTCAAGAGTTGGCAGTTTGTAATTGTCGTCAAAGACAAAGTCTGCCCAGCAATTATTGACTAAGTTAGCGTCCGTATTTGTGCCGAATTGATAATCTTGTGCAAATGCAATCCCTGCCAAGAGAAATACTGCTCCGATTGTTGTTAATGCGATTTCGCCCAGTTTGAACCTTTTCATTACCACTATTCTCCTTTCAATTGTAACTCGAACTTCCGAACTAGAAAGTGCCCCCACTTAATCCAGTATAATGCTATTACTATAACATGATACTTGGATTTTTGTCAATGAATAGTATAAAATATTGCTCAACGAATCTTAAGATATCTGTTTGTTTTTAATCTTTTGTACATAATGAAACGCATTCAAATCTACACAGATGCCTTTGGGACACGAAGGGAAGAGGAGCGTATTTGACCTTTGTAAGAAGTTGTGATATCAATATAATTAAGGTTGTTAATATTATCTAGTCCCCATCCAGAAATAAAGCTTTGGGAGGAAAGGACGCAAGGGAGGGGCCGAATCATAAGTGGGGGATTTTCCTTTGGGCAAGAGAGGGAAAACCTTAGATAATGTTTTTTTCGTTTCAAAGCAGTTTAAGCAAACTGGAAAGATCGTAGATATACGAGAATATGGGAATGGAAAGGTACATAACACCTTTCTTGTAACCAATAAATCTAAAAAGAAAAAACAGTTTATCCTGCAATGCATCAACACGCACGTCTTTCCTCATCCACAACTTGTGATGTTGAATATGCGCATTATTACTGAACATATTTGCCAGGTTCTCCATAATTCACATTTAAGAAAAGGTTGCCACTGGAAGGTGCCCTTAGTGCTATTGACCCAAGACGAAAAGGACCATTTTATTGATTCAGATGGATCGTTTTGGCGAGCGATAAGCTTTATTGAAAATTCTCAGTCTTTTGAAGTAATAAAAAGTATTGGACAGGCGAGTGAAATCGGTTATGCTCTCGGCATTTTCCACATACTCCTTAAAGACTTGCCGCCAGAAAGACTGGCAGATACACTTAAAGGATTCCATAATACGCCCCGCTATTTAAAACACTATAATGAGGTTTTGGCGAAATACGGTCCATGTAGGTCTCCTGAAGAAAGGTACTGTTTAGAATTTGTGAGTAAGCGAAGTGCCTGGGCGAAAGTTCTTGAGGATGCCAAAGTTGAAGGCAGGCTGCATCCTCGTATAATTCATGGAGACCCAAAGGTTAATAACATCATGATGGATAAGGCTACCGGAAAGGCAGTCAGTATTGTTGATCTCGATACTGTCAACCCCGGCTTGGTTCATTATGATATTGGAGACTGTCTGCGTTCTGGATGCAATACTTTACATGAAGAAACCGAGGATTGGGAGTCAGTTCATTTTGAAGTAGACCTTTGCCAGGCAATTTTAGAAGGGTATCTATCTATGATGAGTGAATTCCTTACAAAAAATGACTATGACTATCTATACGATGCAATCCGCCTCATTTCATTCGAACTTGGTCTGAGGTATTTTACGGATTATTTAGAGGGCAATATCTATTTTAAGACAATACATTTTGAACAGAACCTTGTACGAGCACTTGGACAATTCAAGCTTACTGAAAGTATCGAGTCCCAGGCAGCATCCATTCAAACCATGATCCGTGAAATGAGGTGAATTAGCAAGAATATTCTCATTTTGTTCTATAACAAATCATTGCATTTACACGATGAAAAGGGGGGGGATTTTCTTTTAAAAACAGCTTGACAGGACCAATTGATAATTATAATATTCAGTGAGATAGAATGGTACAAAAGTTAGACGTGATCTCTGTGTTGGCACTTTGCCTTCACCCTTCCGTTTATCATCAAATGGTGAATCACAAATAACGTCTCAAGAGGCAATATTGTCTCAAGTTAGAAACAAGACAAAAAATCTCTTTCTTTATCCTTTCTTTTACTATTTGTCCACGATTCCTGAATAAAACGTGGTCAAAACTGTCTTTTTTTGTTGATTTATAAAACCTGTTTTTTTACATATACATATTATGTAATATCTTGATATTAAAAGAGATATTTAAGACATATTGGCTTACTTCGATCTTGGTATGTTTCTTGAAACAGAACTACTCAAAGTTAAAGGTAAGAGTGTGATGAAGATTGAATTGCTTAGGGAAGAGTATACTCAACAGCTTTAATTATAATAGAAATATGTATTGAAATGGGATAGATTATGAAGTTATATAATAAAAGCATTAAAAATAGTATTGAACTGGCTCAGAGCATGCTTGACCTTGCAGATGAGGGAGATGCAGCAAGGGAAGATGAAAGCTGCGGTGTACTTTATGCTGTTATACGTGATTCTGCATATAGCATTAAAAGGCTTGCAGAAGCAGAGAAAAATATCCATAAAAGAAAGGGATTATGGAATTGATACCGTAAGGAAAGGCTTTACTTAGAATACGACAATTCCGCAAGAAAGATAATAGCATAAGCAAGAGAAAAATCAAAAAAATGAGAGGAGGCGCTAGGATTGAATGCTGAGATTTTAAGTCCCAGATCTTCTGATGCAAACTTAAGAAATTATGATGAAGTTTATAAAAGTTTCCGCTGGGAAGATGTTGAGAAAGATTTTTCCTGGCATACCACTGGCAAAGTAAATATGGCCTATGAAGCGATTGACAAACACGTGGAGAGCTGGCGGAAAAACAAGATGGCACTTTACTATATAGATGATTTTCGAGAAGAGAAGTATACATTTCAGGAATTGATGTTTCTATCGAATAAGTTTGCCAATGTCTTAAAGAGTTTGGGGATCCAAAAAGGGGACAGGGTCTTTGTCTTTATGCCCAGAAGCCCTGAACTTTATATTGCTTTCTTAGGGATCGCAAAGATAGGGGCAGTGGTAGGACCACTCTTTGAAGCCTTTATGGAGGAAGCTGTCCGAGATAGGTTGAAAGATAGTGAAGCAATAGCCGTGATTACCACACCAATGATGAAAGGAAGGATTAAACGAGAAGATTTACCATATTTAAAACACATAATCCTGGTGGGGGCTTCTGAAAAACTGGAGGAATGGGAGGTCAGCTACCATGAAGAAATGGCAAGGGCTTCGGAGCACTTTGAAATAGAATGGCTTACCCGTTTTGACCCACTCATACTCCATTATACTTCAGGATCTACCGGAAAGCCAAAAGGGGTGTTACATGTCCAAAATGCAATGATCGGTCATTATCAGACAGCCAAGTGGGTTCTTGACTTAAAAGAAGAAGATATATACTGGTGTACTGCTGATCCAGGTTGGGTTACAGGCACTTCTTACGGAATCTATGGTCCCTGGTTAAATGGTATGTCGAGCTTGATCAGAGGTGGACGTTTTGGTGTTGACAGCTGGTATTCGACGATTGAGAAGTATAAAGTAACCGTGTGGTATAGTGCACCGACTGCATTTCGACTGATGATGTCAGCCGGAGATGAAATCGTAAGTAAATATGATCTGAGAAGCCTAAGGTTGATCTATAGCGTAGGAGAACCCTTGAATCCAGAGGTTATCCGCTGGGCCATTAAGGTCTTTGGCCAACCGATTCATGATAACTGGTGGATGACGGAAACCGGGATGCAGCTTATTGCCAACTATCCCACTTTATCTATAAAACCAGGATCCATGGGCAAGCCATTCCCCGGTGTTAAGGCTGCTATTCTTGATGATAAGGGTAATAAGCTTCCTCTCAATAAGATTGGAAACCTGGCAATTAAGAAGGGTTGGCCTTCCATGATGAAAGGGATATGGAAAAATGAAAAGAAATACAAGAGTTACTTTCCTTTCAACGGCTGGTATATGTCTGGAGATTCCGCTTACGAGGATGATGATGGATATTTTTGGTTTCAGGGGAGAGTAGATGATGTAATCAAGACTTCCGGAGAAAGGGTAGGCCCTTTTGAGGTAGAGAGTAAACTCTTGGAGCATCCTGCTGTTGCTGAAGCAGGCGTAATCGGCAAACCAGATCCCATAAGGGGGGAGATCATAAAGGCATTCGTGTCCTTACGATCCGGGTTTGAACCCTCTGAGGAATTGAAGGAAGAAATCGCTTTACATGTAAAGAAGGAACTGGCTGCACATGTTGCCCCACGAGAGATTGAATTTAAAAAGACGCTTCCAAAAACCAGGAGCGGAAAGATTATGAGAAGGGTATTAAAGGCATGGGAACTGGGTTTGCCTACAGGTGATCTATCTACAATGGAAGATTAGGAAAAGGAGCAACCAAGATGCGAAGATACATGATTGTACATAGAAAAGACCCCGAACTTGTTTCAAACCACATAAACATGGCATGTAAAATCTGTGCGAAGGAGAGAAGGGCAAACTGGAAAAGGGCATATTTCAACTTAAAGGAAGGGTGCATATTCTGCGAATGGGAGGCCACTGATAAAAATAGCCTGGAAAAAATACTTGAAGATAGTGATCTTCCCTGTAAAGAGATTGTAGAGGTTGATGTGATTAAACCAGAAGAATGTTCATGGGATATCTTTGGGGAGATGGAAGAATAGAGTTGAGCCTGGTTCAAGCTTGCAGATAGTTCTCAATTTCATTATACAAGTAATATGCAAAGATACGGGTAATTGTGTGTATTTGTGGAGGATATGAATGACAGGAATAAAAAGGATGCTTATTGTCGGTGGGGTAGCAGGGGGTGCGTCTTGTGGCGCACGTGCCCGGAGGCTTTCAGAAGATATTGAGATTATCCTTTTTGAAAGAGGACCGTATGTCTCGTTTGCAAACTGTGGCCTGCCGTACTATGTGGGAGATGTGATACAAGAAGAGAAAGAACTCTTTCTTGCAACACCGGAATTGTTCCAAAAACGGTTTAATATAGATGTCCGAGTTGAAAATGAAGTTGTATTGATTGATCGAGACAAAAGCGAGGTTGAAATAAAGGATCTCAAGACCAATACACTGTATCGCGAGCCCTATGATGCCCTTGTACTCTCACCAGGGGCAAATCCGATTACCCCCCCCCTTTCGGGTATAGATTTCCCAGGTATTTTTACCCTTCGAACTGTTCCGGACAGCCGCCGCATTAGAGAGTGGATAGTTAAAAATCGTGTGAATACAGCACTGATCGTTGGGGGAGGTTTTATTGGACTGGAGATGGCTGAGAATCTTGTAAAAAGAGGCATTTCAGTAACGATCGTTGAAATGCTGCAGCAGGTAATGCCTGCCCTTGATCCTGAAATGGCAGCGCATATCTATGATCATATAAAGAGTTGTGGAGTATCCCTTTGCTTAAATCAGCAAGTAACTGGATTCAAACAGGGTACGAAAGGAGGAATATCCGTTGAACTTGAATCAAATAAGACCATTGTTACGGATATGGTTCTTCTTGCATTAGGTGTTCGACCGGATATTACTCTTGCAAAACAGACCGGCCTTGAGATTGGAGCCCGTGGAGGTATATATGTCGATGATCAAATGCATACCAGTGATGAGAAAATCTGGGCAGTTGGTGATGCTGTAGAAAGTCAGGATTTTGTAACAAGTGAAATGAGTCTTATTCCCCTTGCCGGTCCTGCCAATAGGCAGGGACGAATCGCAGCGGATGTTATCCTTGGACGTGATTCAAGGTTTCGTGGTATTCAGGGTACTGCAGTCTGCGGTATTTTCGATATGACTGTTGCATCAACGGGTGTGAGCGAAAAGAACATAAAGCGTATCAAGACTACAGGAGAGAACCTAAACTACGAGAAAGTATATCTTCATCCAAACAATCATGCCGGATATTATCCAAAAGCTGAAGCGATTGCGATGAAGCTCATTTTTTCTCCGGATGACGGAACGATTCTAGGTGCGCAGGCTGTGGGTAAAGAGGGTGTAGAAAAACGGATCGATATCATCTCTATGGCAATTCAAATGAGATCAACTGTTTTTGATCTGGAAGATGTCGAATTGTGCTATTCTCCCCAGTTTGGTTCTGCGAAGGATCCAGTCAACTTTGCCGGGATGGTTGCAGCGAATACGTTACGAGGTGATGCACCAATCGCACATTGGGAGGATATAAGAGATTCAAATGCAATAATAATCGATGTGCGTGATCCGGATGAGTTTGAAGATGGGGCTGTTCAAGATGCGATAAATATCCCTCTCAGTGAACTCCGCCAGAGAATAGATGAACTTCCCCGTGACCAGGAGATTTTTATTTATTGTGCTATTGGGCAGAGGTCTTATTATGCTACTCGCATACTGCATTTGAATGGTTTTAAAGTGCGCAATCTATCGGGTGGTAAGAAGACGTATATGGCTTTTGAACAGCTTCTTTCAAATAGTGAGTAATGTGTATATGTTAATCCCATAAAAAAGGAGGAAAAAATGAAATGGAAATGCAGTAATTGCGGGTATTCCCTTGATTCTGAGACTCCGCCTGAGAATTGCCCCTCTTGCAAAGAGGGTTGTGCCTTTGTGGATGCAACATGTTACACGCCTGATTGTGGCGGGCCGGATAATCCAAGCAATATAAATCCAGACATCTATCGTAAAGAAAGATAGGAGAGGTTTGATACTACTACATAAGTAGTATCGTTTTAACGCAATGAAATAGGAAACGGAAACGATCAACGTGCTTCAACGGTGGTCAGATTTTAATGCGTGTGCTGTTTGAGCGTCTTAGTGAGCGTTAACAAAGAACAGGGGATACCCTTATATATTTTATCTAAAATAGATCATAATGGAGATACTGAATTGAATGGTGACATACTGTTCTTTCTTTACGTTCAATTGGACGTGAGTTTTACACGGATTAAAATTTGCCCGATATTGAAGCAACTAAAATTTCAAAAAGCTAAACTGTTACTATAAATCAAAGAAGAAAGGAGACAGAAATATGAAGGTAAAGTGTGATATTTGTAAAGAAGAGATAGAAGAGGATGAGGCCTTTCATGAAGGAGATGCCGTTCTTTGTGAAGATTGTTATATGGAAAAGACTAAAAGAAGATGTTAAGCGGCTAGATTTGTTTTAGCAACCAATTGAGCATATAATTTCATTCAGTGGATATTTTGTGAAAGGAAATGGACATGAAAAGATTTGAGTATGAGATTACCAAACATGCAGCGAGTACATTCAATCAATTGGTATATTTCTGTTCAACCACAGGTGAGTGTAACTTAGAGGAGGTTTCAGCCGATCAGGTGAAGATACTTGAGAATATTTTGAATGAAAGAGGGGGGGGAGGCTGGGAGTTAATACAGGTATCTTTCGGTAATAATGGGGTAATGGCCTTCTGGAAAAAGGAATTAGAGGCATGAAAACAGTGAAGATAAAGGGTATGTCCTGTCATCATTGTGTAAAGGCAGTAATAAGGGCTTTAGAGGAGATAGACGGGATAAAGGACGTACGTGTTGACCTCAAAAAAGGGGAGGCGAGTTTTGATCAGAGCAAGCAGGTCGATTTCGAAGATATTAAAGAACGCATAGAAAAGGCAGGGTATGAGGTCGCATGAAAAAACGAATAGCCTTGATTATGAGGGAGCTGACTTTAAAAGGCTGAAAGAAACCGACGAAGAAAAGACAACTATCTTAGTTGGTGGCATGACTTGTGCTGCTTGTGTAAGGAGGGTGGAGACTGCTATTAAGGCTATCGAAGGTGTTACAGATGCTATGGTGAACCTTGCAACAAGCAAGGCCACAGTAATCCACGGCCTGGATTGGGCCGGGATGAAAGAGTTAAAGAAAACAGTCTTAGATACGGGGTATGAATTTCTCGGCACTTCTGAGCCAGCCCTTGAAGACCCTCTTGAAAAAGCACTTATTAAAGACCTGAAGGACCTTAAGATCAGGTTTCTTATTGGTCTGCTTTTAAGTCTGATTATTTTTTTCGGTTCAATGCAGCACTGGTTTCCCTTTCTGAACATGATTCCCAGAAGGGTTATGCTTTTTTTCCTTTTTATACTCACAACACCCGTTGTTTTCTGGGTGGGCAGCCGCTTTCTGAAAGGGGCATTAAAGGCTGCACAGCAAAAGACAGCTGACATGAATACCCTGGTGGCTGTTGGGGCATTATCCGCGTATCTCTATTCTGCTTTGGCAACATTTATTCCTGATTTTTTTAATGATACAGGGGTCTTCCCTCATGTCTATTTTGACGGTGCGGCGATGATCGTTACTCTCATCTTATTTGGTCGACTTCTTGAGTCAAAGACAAAAGGGAAGACCTCACAAGCAATAAAGAGGCTGATAAAACTGAGGCCCAAGACTGCCAGAGTCATAAGGGATGAAAAGGAGGTCGATATCCCCGTAGAAGATCTTGTAGTTGGGGATATAGTCTTGGTACGGCCTGGAGAAAAGATTCCTACTGATGGTGTGATCCTTGCAGGATCATCTATGGTCGATGAATCGATGCTTACAGGAGAGAGTATCCCTGTTGTGAAAGAACCTGGAAACGAGGTGTTTGGAGCTACAATAAACAGAAGTGGCAGCTTTACATTTAAGGCGATGAGGATTGGGGCGAAGACAGCACTTGCCCAGATTATCTGCCTTGTTGAAGAGGCCCATGGCTCAAAGGCTCCTGTTCAGCGTGTTGCAGACAGGGTAGCCTCTGTATTTGTGCCGATCGTCTTTACTATCGCAGTGATTACCTTTATCATCTGGTATTTTTTTGTACCAGATCCTGTTTTCAGCCGTGCGCTGATCTGTTTTGTTTCCGTTCTGATTATCGCTTGCCCATGCGCTATGGGACTCGCAACCCCCACTGCGGTTATGGCAGGCACAGGTCTTGGGGCTGAGAACGGTATCTTAATCAAAGGCGGGGAGACCCTGGAAAAGGTATGCAAACTGACTACCATCGTTTTTGACAAGACGAATACACTGACAGAAGGAAGGCCCGTGGTTACAGACGTATTATCAAAGAATGGGATTTCAAAAGAAGATATATTGAAGATAGCAGTCTCAATCGAGGCTGTTTCCGAGCATCCTTTGGCACAGGCTATTGTTTCAAAAGGTCATAAATCGGATATCTTTCCAGAGAGAGTCACTGACTTTGAGGCCCTATCAGGATTCGGGACAAAGGGGAGAATCGAAGGGAAGAGCTATCTGCTTGGTAATTTGGGAATGATGGAAAGAGACTCTGTTTCTATGGATGGTTTTGACAGTGAAGCGAAAAGACTCTCTATTGGTGGGAAGACAATTGTCTTCGTATCAGAAGAAAAAAAGGTGATCGGGCTGATAGCACTTATGGATATTCCTAGGGCCAGTGCATATCGTACTATTGAAACGCTGAAATCTATGGGATTACATACAGCGATAATAACCGGAGACAATAGAGATACTGCCAATGCGATCGGCAGTGACCTTGGGGTTGACAGAATTCTTTCTGAGGTACTGCCTGCTGATAAGGTGAATGAAATTTTGAAGCTGCAAGAAAAGGGTGAGGTAGTTGCCATGGTTGGGGACGGTATTAACGATGCACCGGCATTAAAGAGAGCAGATGTAGGTATTGCAATCGGTACGGGTACAGATGTGGCAATCGAGGCCGGCGATATTACGCTAATAAACGAAAACTTACAATTCATTCCTATGGCAATCAGGCTCTCCTTTCATACGATGAGGGTAATCAAACAGAACCTTTTTTGGGCATTTTTCTACAATAGTATTGGGATTCCGATTGCTGCAGGTGTGCTTTATCCTTTCTTCGGAATTCTGTTAAACCCTGTCTTCGCAGCAGCAGCTATGGCCATGAGTTCAGTATCGGTCGTAGCAAATTCTCTTCGTTTAACGAGGATATGGCCAAAACAAATTGCAATAGAAATCAACCAGCCTCCATTTATTAAATAAGAGATTATCTTCATTTCCAGATGGAGACGCACTCAGGAAAAGGTATTGTTATGTTTCTTGTCGGATTACAGGGAAGTCCACGAAAAGATGGAAATACATCAATTCTACTCGATTCGTTTTTAAACGAGGCGAAAGACTCGGGTGCCAGGATATGCAAAATCGAAGTGACAGATGAAGAGATAACTCCCTGCAAGGAGTGCGGTACCTGTGAAAAGGGAGGGTTTTGTCCGATTAATGACAATATGCAAAGGATCTATCCATTGCTTCGTCAGGCGGATCTCGTTGTAATGGCTACACCCATATTCTTTTATGGCCCTACAGCACAGATGAAAGCCCTTATCGATCGGTCACAGGCCCTGTGGTCCAGACGTTATATCCATAAGCTTACGGATCCGGGACAGAGGTGGCGAAAAGGATTTTTGCTGGCATTGGGAGCTACAAAGGGACAAAATCTCTTTGAAGGGACGATACTTACTGCAAAGTATTTCTTTGATGCCATAGGTGCCGACTTTGAGGGAAGCCTTACTTATCGAAAAATAGAGAAACCAGGGGATATTGGAAACCATCCAACAGCCATATACGATACAAAAAAAAAGGCAAGCCTGCTCATTGAACCCGGTATCAATAAGAAAAAGCTACTCTTTATCTGCAGAGAAAATGCCTGTCGAAGCCAGATGGCCAGCGCATTCGCCAGATATTATTTAGGTGACAGGTTTGAGTCCGAAGATGCGGGGAGCATGCCTGCAGACAATATCAATCTTGTCATGGAAGAGGTGATGAAAGAGAGTGGTATTGACATGTCTTATAGAAAGCCGAAATCGATTGAGGATGCTTTGGACAAGATAGATCCGGATGCAGTCATATCGATGGGCTGTGGGGATGAATGTCCATACCTTCCTGGTATAAAGCCTCAGGAATGGGATTTACCCGATCCTTCCGACAAACCGATTGCGTATATGCGCAAGATCAGGGATGAGATTGAAAAGAAGGTTCGGAATTTGGTAATTCAGTGAAAAAGAGAGAGCCAGAGTTTTTAATTGTTTTGAATCGACAATAAGAGAAGGAGGTAAGATCTAATGGATAATTATGTGTGTTCGGTTTGTGGTTATGTGTATAATCCTGCTGAGGGAGACCCGGAAAATGGAGTGAAGCCGGGGACGAAATTTGAGGACTTGCCGGATGATTGGACATGCCCTGTATGCGGTGCATCGAAGGATCAGTTTGAGAAGGAGTAGCCGTAAAAGCAAATCCCAAAAGGAGTGTTGTAGTGCAAAGGAGGTATGAATGAAGCCATTAGAAGTAGCCAGGGATATCTATTCGGTTGGGGCGATCGACTGGAATATCAGAGATTTTCATGGATACTCTACGTATCAGGGTACGACTTACAATGCATATTTGATCATCGATGACAAAGTAACCCTGATCGATACTGTTAAAAGAGAGTTTGCCGATGAATTGCTGAGTAATATCAGCGAAATCATAGATCCAAAAAAGATCGACTATGTGATCAGCAACCACACAGAGATGGACCATTCTGGTGCTTTGCCCAGGGTCATGCACAGAATCGGAGAGGATAAACCGCTGTTTTGCTCAAAATTGGGACATAAGAACCTTTCCCTTCATTTTCGTGAGGAATGGAATTATAGACCATTAGAGAGTGGAGGAGAATTGAATATCGGTAAAAGAAACCTGGTCTTTCTCGAAACTAGGATGCTTCACTGGCCGGATAGTATGTTTACGTATGTCAAAGAGGAGAAACTCCTCTTGTCGAGCGATGCCTTTGGGCAACACTATGCAGGGACAGAAAGGCTTGATGACGAGATCAAGGATGCAATCATGCCACATGCCCAAAAGTATTTTGCAAATATTCTATTGCTCTATTCTCCACTTATACTGAAACTCGTTGATAAGGTCACGGATATGGGTCTTGAAATCGACACGATATGCCCGGATCACGGCATCATATGGCGGAAAGACCCGAATAAGATAATTCAAGCCTATGTTGAATGGAGTAAACAGAAACCGAAGAAGAAGGCATTGGTTATCTATGATACGATGTGGGGGAGTACGAGAAAGATGGCGGAGACCATCGTCGATGCCATAAGCAATGAAGGTATTGAGGCCAAATCCATGCATCTGAGATCCTGGCACCGAAGTGATATCATGACCGAGGTTCTCGATGCAGGGGCGGTTATCGTAGGTTCTCCTACCATCAACAATGGATTATTTCCCACTGTAAGTGACTTTTTGACATATATGAAGGGCCTAAGACCGCAAAATAAAATAGGCGCAGCCTTTTGTTCCTATGGCTGGAGTGGCGAGGCCATGAATCTGATCAACAGGGAATTGGAATCCATGAAGTTTGAAATCATTGATCCGGGTGTCAAGATACAATTCGTGCCTGATCAAGAACGCTTGAAGACGTGTAACAGACTTGGTAAAAAGATAGGACAGCGGCTCTGTGATCTCAACCAATAGAGTTTATTTGGAAGAGCAATTTGTGAAGAGGATACCGGTAGTAGATATTGCTGATTGTATTGACTGTGAAGGGTGTATAGAGCTTTGTCCTGATGTATTCAGAAAGAATGAGATGGGGAATATAGAGGTAGTTTCGCTTTTAGAATATCCGCACTCAGCAATACAAGAGGCAATCAATATATGTCCGGCTGACTGTATAACATGGGAAGAGGTTTAAGGAGGAATCTGTGGACAGAGAATGGAAGTGTACGGTTTGTGGGTATATCCACAAAGGGGAAGACCCACCAGATAAATGTCCTGTATGCGGAGCATCGAGTTATCAGTTTATTCTTTATGCACAATTACCGGAACTATTGGAAAAGAGACTGAAAGAGGCATTTGCAGGAGAGTCAAAGGCGTATGTACGGAATCTGGCTTTTGCTGAAAAGGCAAAGCAGGACGGTTTGCCACAGATCGAAAAGCTATTTCAATCTATAGCTGAGGCAGAAAGGGTTCATGCTGCCGAGTATCTCAAATACCTGGAGGGGGTAATCGGTGATACAGAAGATAATCTGACAGCCGCCTTCGAAAATGAGATAAAGGCAAATACCCAGATTTATCCTTCTTTAATCAAGGAGGCGTTTGACTTAAACAGAGAGGATGTAGCCAAGAGTTTTTCTCGTTCAAAGGACGTGGAAGAGAGACATAGTAAACTCTATAAAGACGCTTTATCTGCAATGACAACAGATAAGGAAGTAGAGTATCATGTCTGTCAGGTATGTGGATATGTCTTTGATGGAGATTTGCCTAAAGAGTGTCCTGTATGCAGAGCAACGAGTGAAAACTTCAAAGCGATTGTATGAGATAATGAAAATAGAGTTGGTAAAAGTTTATCTTTTTGAAAAGAGTTGCAAGAAGAGGCAATCAAATTCTAATCCGTGTAAAACTCGCACCCAAGTTAGCGTAAATAAAGAACAATATACCACCAAATAATTCAGTAGTTCCATTGTTAAATGTTCTGAATATTAAATGTGAGATTATCTCCTGTTCTTTATTAAACGTTTACTAAAATGATCAAACAACTACACGCATTAAAATTTGACCGCCACTTCTTGCTTGTTGATATGTTTTATTTCATAAAGCTAAACTAATACTAGAGTTCAAGATTTGGAGGTCATGAAGAAAATGAAAGGGGGCTTTTATGATATACTTTTCTGGAAGTGAGATAATCGAAGCGGCGATACAGATAGAAAAGAACGGTTACACATTCTATCGATCTCTGGCCGAGTCTATGGATCAAAAGGATATCAAGGATCTTTTTTTCCATCTGGCAACCGAGGAAGAAAAACATATAAAGAATTTCGAGGCACTTTGTGATTCTTTTAAGGGTTACAAACCCAATAATTCAGATGAAGAAGAATACTATGCATATATCAAATCGCTTTCTGATAGAAACGTCTTTACAAAGAAAGAAGGGATTGATGAAATAGTTAAAAATGTAAAGGGCAAAGAGGACGCCTTGAGTATGGCAATGGGATTTGAGAAGGATTCCATAATCTTTTTTATTGAGATTCGTGACCTTGTGAAAAAATCGGATAGGATAGCTATTGATGCGCTCATTCATCAAGAGAGAGAGCATTTAAGGAAATTGATACATGTTGTATAGATATAGGGGTTGTTTTCGTATGATTTATATACACATCAGTTTTTCCTTGTTTGGAATTCTTAAAGGATTTGATGCAAAACTGAGAGGATGAAACAAAAAAGAGTGTTCAGAGATAAAGAAAAGGAGGATAATTATGGGGGTAAAGGGAAGCAAGACAGAAAAGAATATTTTGACTGCCTTTGCTGGTGAATCTCAGGCAAGAAACCGGTATACGTATTTTGCGAGCCAGGCAAAGAAGGAAGGTTTTGTCCAGATGGCGAATATCTTTTTAGAGACAGCCGATCAGGAAAAGGAACATGCCAAGAGACTTTTCAAGCTGCTTGAAGGAGGTGAGTTGGAGATTCAGGCAGCATTCCCTGCAGGTGCCATAGATGAGACCGCCGTAAATCTCAAAGAGTCAGCAGCAGGAGAGAACTATGAATGGACAGACATGTACCCTTCCTTTGCAAGGGTAGCCAATGAAGAAGGCTTTGAGGATATCGCAAAGATATTCGAATCGATTGCAGTGGCTGAAAAGCAACATGAGAGACGATATCTCGGTCTTCTGGCTAATCTGGAAGCTGGCACTGTTTTTAAGAAAGATAGATCGGTTGTATGGCGCTGTCAAAATTGCGGATATATCCATGAAGGGAATGAGGCGCCAGATCCCTGTCCGGCCTGTGCCCATGTGCAGGCACATTTCGAACTCCTGGCTGAGAACTGGTAATAAGAGGATGCGCACAAGACTATTTTCATACGTAAAGGGGGTAATATGAAATTTGATGAACTACAGGAAATTATTGACTTTGCAATAGAAAAAGAACAGGAAGCAGCAGACTTCTATAATGACCTTAAGGGGAAGATAACACAGAAGAGCATTGCATGGGAAGTGGGCAAAATGGCTGTGATTGAGGAGGGTCACAGAGATCGGTTGAAAAATATTGATGTTTCTGATTTTACAGAGACTAGAGTCAATGCATTACAGGACTTAAAGATAGCAGATTACCTTGTTGATAAAGAACCAACTCCGGATATGAACTGGCAGGATTTGGTTCAGATAGCTATGCGTAGAGAATTAGCATCGATGAGATTATACGAAGACCTGGCAAAGCTCACACCAGATCCAAAATCGAAACAGCTCTTTGGGAGTTTGGTGAATGAAGAAAGAGAACATAAGCTTTTTTTTGAGAAAATATGGGATGAAGAGATTTTAACGGACAATTAATAGAAAATAAGGAGGGGGAGATGGCAAAACATTTAGAGATTTATAAATGTGAGGTATGTGGGAATATCGTTGAGGTCATCCATGAAGGGAAAGGTGGCCTTGTATGTTGTGGACAGCCCATGAAACTCTTTGTTGAAAATACAGTTGATGCTGCAAAAGAGAAACATGTTCCTGTTATGGAGAAGACCGACGGCTTAATGGTAAAGATAGGGAGCGTAGCGCATCCAATGGAAGAAAAACATTACATAGAATGGATTGAAGTGATTGCCGATGGAAAGGCATATCGGCAATTCCTAAAGGCAGGGCAGGCCCCTGAAGCTGTATTCAATATTCAAGCAGATAAGGTCACAGCACGTGAGTATTGTAATTTACATGGCCTTTGGAAAGCATAAATATTTTCATCAGAAAGACGGTGTGTAATGAGTGAGTGCATAGATAGCAGAGCTTTTAGACATATTACCTATGGTCTGTATATTGTCTGTTCGGTTCATGAAGGAAAGAGAAATGGTCAGATAGTGAATACCGTGTTCCAGGTAACAGCCAACCCGCCTCGTATAGCCGTGAGCGTCAATAAAGAAAACCTTACGCATGAGTATATTTCAAAAAGCGGGTTGTTTTCCGTTTCTGTTTTAGATGAGTCCACACCTATGAAACTTATCGGAACCTTTGGTTTTAGATGCGGGAGAGATACAGATAAATTCTCCTTCTGCACTAATTTGAGAATAGGAGGGATGGGTTGTCCTATTGTTATGGACCATGTGCTTTCAGTAATTGAGGCCAGGGTCTTCGACTCTGTGGATGTCGGAACACACAACGTCTTTTTTGGGGATGTCATAAGTGCGGAAGTGTCCCGTGAAGGAAAACCCCTTACGTATGCCTATTACCAAGAGGTATTAAAGGGCAGGTCTCCAAAGAACGCACCAACCTATGAGGCGCATGTAAATAAAGAAGAATAAAGGGAATAGATTAGTTTTTAAAAAGAGTCGCAAGAAGCGGCACTCATATTTTGACTGCCGCTTTTTACTTTTCGATTCTTCCCTATTTACATAGTCCTATAATGATACAAACAAAGGAAGCCATAGGAGGAAAATTGAGAGGATTCAGCAGGCGTGCTTTAAAAGAGAAGACCCTGAACCTTCTTAAATTATCAGATCTTGACCGAATGCTCGATGAGTTTTCAAAACTGCCCCCTCCCCGGGTTATTACTCCACTTTTTTCTTTCTTGTACAGTGAAGACGAGGAAATACGATGGAAGGCGGTTACAGCGATTGGTTTTGTTGTTTCTCATATTGCATCAAAAGAGATGGAGTCTGCAAGAACTGAGATGCGGCGGCTCATGTGGAACCTGAATGAGGAGTCAGGGGGGATCGGCTGGGGAGCTCCAGAGGCTATGGGTGAGATTATGGCTTGCCATGAGGGTCTAGCAAATGAGTATGCCCATATCCTGGTTTCATATATCAGAGAAGATGGAAATTTTCTCGACAACCGATTATTACAGCAAGGTGTCATATGGGGCCTTGGAAGAGTGGCACAGGTAAGACCCCATATATTAATGAAGAAGGGTGCATGTCCATATCTTCGCCCTTTTCTCAGATCTGCAGATCCAACAAGCAGGGCGCTTTCTGCCTGGACTCTGGGACTGCTTGGTGATATAAAGAGCAAGGCTGAGATAGAAGGCCTGTTGAACGATGATACGAAGGTATTACTTTATATAGAGAGGCAGCTCTTGGTGAAACGAGTTAAAGATGTGGTTGAGGAGGCCTTAAAACTGATAAATAATCGCATCTGCTGATCTGTTTTTTCTCATTCATAGAATCTTCTTTTTGCGAAAATGAATTAACTTTCGATGCAGCAAAAAATAAAATGATTTTTTCGCGCAATTCTTCTGTGTAATCAGGCCATAAGTTTTTTATGAGAAGCCATCCCAACTTACTTACATGTACAGCCCACTTATGATTGTGTTTACCATTTTCCTCTTTTTGAGTTCTATAATCAGTCCATATCATCCGTTTTTGATACAGTTCTAACATAGTAAGCTGAAACATATTCAAAGCTTGCTCATTATAGGCTTTTTTAAAAAACAACGGCATTCTATCCGGATACTACAAACATGGTTGATTTTCAGCAGATTCTTTTATTTGATACCAGTTAGCATAGCAATGTAGAGTTAGGATAGCATCAGTGCTCAGACTTCTTGAGAGCTGCGTAACATATAAAGCCCTATGACTTTCAAAAAATTCTGCGGCAGCTAATAGTGCCTAACTAATTATTTTGTTTATCTACCCACTGGGATTATAAGATATCATCCTGTTATTTCGAATATAAAAATGGAGAAGATACAAAGGTTCTTGCGTTATAAGGATAATTTGTGTGTTAGGCTTAAAAGCCATTGCACTTCCTGCCTCAAGTAGAACTCCAGCATTTTCCCCTGTAAGGTCAGCAAAAAAAAATGAGAGAAAAAATTGATTTTACAATATCCTCTATAATTACGTTTGCAGTACCTGGCTCACTCACGACGGTCTGTGACAGTTGAAACTCTTTGAGATTTCCATGTTTTGTTTTATTGGCTTTAATAGCAGTACGTTGGATGACTTATTCCACAATAACATTAGGGTAATAACTAAAGCGATTTTTTAAAGGCATAGCTACAAATGTGCAGTATTGTTCTAGTGAGAATATGGATGCCAAGGCCTCGTCTCTGAAGTTTGTATAGATAATTTGCCTAAGCCTTTTTCTTCCTTTTATTTCTCTGAGTGGATACTGACTGGATGCAAAGAAAAAAGTAATAAAAAACAATGCTTTATTTATGGTTTGTATTTATAATATAATACTCTTATAATGACTCTTACCAATTTGTTTTATAGACCTCTCTATAAATATAAATTCGTTTTTATTGATCGTTTTTCGTTTTGCAAGCATAAGAATCTTAAGTCGTTTGAGGGCGATAACCCGAGTTTTTAGGATGTTGTAAGCTGAACTGAGAATGCGATTCATTGTATTTACTGAAAAGGAGTGAAGATGGCAGAATTTCTCCAGAATTGGCTGATAGAGCAAGGGGTAAACGCACAAATATCTGAAATGCTTTCAATGGGCGCTACATTTTTATTCATCCTTGTTCTTGCATTCATAGCAGATAAAATCGCCAGGAGATTTATTCTAAAAGGTGTATCTTTTTTAATTTCGAAGACCAAGTCTAAGTGGGATGACGCACTTGCAGAAAATAATTTTTTCAATCAGATTGCTCACCTTGCCCCTGCGATAGTCATTTATATCTTATTTCCTTCTGCTCTTGTTGGAAACCTGCAGATCATTTCATTTGTTCAAAGTGTTGTAATCGTATATATGATTATTCTGGGAATTATAATTCTCGATTCCTTCTTAAATGCTACCCATGATATCTATAATACATATCCTGCATTACGTGAGATTCCTATCAAGGGTTTTATCCAAGTAACAAAACTGGTTTTTTATTTTATCGGCGGGATCTTTATTATTTCAATAGCCATCAATAAAACTCCTGTTTATCTTTTTAGCGGTCTTGGTGCGATGACTGCTGTGCTCATGTTTATTTTCAAAGATGCGATTCTTGGTTTTGTTGCCGGGATTCAACTCACTGCGAACAGGATGGTCTCTCATGGCGACTGGATTTCAATGCCAAAGTACGGAGCAGATGGCGATGTTTTAGAAGTAGGCTTAACGACTGTAAAGGTGCAGAACTGGGATAAGACCATAACAACGATTCCAACCTATGCTTTAATCAGTGAATCATTCCAAAACTGGCGTGGGATGCGGGAATCTGGAGGAAGAAGGATAAAAAGGGCAGTCTATATTGATGTGAACACCATTACATTTTGCACTGAAGAAATGTTAGAGCGATTTCGAAAGATTCAGTATATTGCCGATTATATGGAAAGAAAGAGGGCGGAATTAGAAGAATTTAATAGAAACATTGAAGGGGCAAGCCAGATTAATCTTAGGCGATTGACCAATATTGGGACATTTCGGGCGTATGTAGATGCCTATCTCAAGAACCACCCCATGATCAATCAAGAGATGACTTTTTTAATCAGACAGCTTCAGCCAACAGAGAATGGTTTACCCATAGAGATCTACGTTTTTTGCAAAGATATTGCTTGGGCAAATTATGAGGTAGTCCAAGCAGATATTTTTGATCATATTCTCGCAGCTATCCATGAGTTTGATCTAAAGGTATTCCAAAATCCGACTGGAAGTGATTTTCGAGAACTGAAGAAAGCCTAATAATGGATCAGAAGGCTGCTGTAATCCTTTTCTCTTGAGGCCATATTTCTGGATGGGCATATTAGGTAGGGCCCATCAGTTTATACTACAGTCGTTCAAATTTTGCCTGGAAAAAGCGTAAATATTTCGGCTCATATACTATTTTAAGACCACGGGTCTGCTTTCGAACATCATATACAGCACGGACAGATTCGGCCACCACATCCATGTGTGCCTGAGTGTACACGCGTCGGGGAATGGTGAGACGTGTGAGTTCGAGTTTGGGATAGTAGTGATCACCGGTTTTTGGGTTGCGTCCGGCACTTGCAATACCACGCTCCATTGAACGGATTCCCGAATCCAGATAGAGTTCAGCTGCGAGCGTCTGGGCTGGGAATTGATCCTGTGGGAAGTGTTGATAAAATCGCCGTGCATCGAGAAAGATGGCGTGGCCGCCAGTTGGTTGAACAATGGGAATATCCCACTCAGTGAGCAGTTTGCCAAGATAACGCACCTGCTCAACACGCGAGTGTATATGTTCATCTTGTACAGACTCGGCAATTCCAATGGCCATCGCTTCCATATCTCGTCCGGCCAGACCACCATAGGTATGCAATCCTTCGAACACTACAACCAAGTTGCGCAGTTCTTCAAAAAGTTGCTCATCGTTCACTGCCAGCCACCCACCGATATTGACAAGGCTGTCTTTCTTCGCACTCATCCATGCACCATGAGTATAACTGCAGAACTCCTTGAGGATCTCGGCTATGGGTTTGTCTGCATAGCCTTCTTCACGTTCTTGAATGAAGAAGGCATTTTCGACCATTCGTGTTGCATCAAGATAAAGTTTGATACCATACTGGTCACACAACTCAGCTAGTGCCTTGACATTTGCCATGCTAACAGGTTGACCACCTGCCATATTCACTGTGCCAGCGAGGCTCACATAGGCGATTTTATCGGCCCCTTTGCTCTTGATCAAGGCCTCAAGTTTGTCGATATCTACATTGCCTTTGAATGGATACTGGCTTTGTGAGTTATGAGCTTCATCTATGATTACGTCTACAAAGATACCACCCGCCAGTTCCTGATGCAGTCGTGTGGTTGTGAAATACATGTTGCCCGGTACATACTGACCGCTTTTGATTGCAACTTTGCTAATGAGGTGTTCCGCACCACGGCCCTGATGCGTGGGCAGGATGTATTTATAGCCATAGTAGGTCTGGATAGCCTCTTCGAGGTTAAAGAAGTTGCGGCTTCCAGCATAGGCTTCATCACCAAGCATAATAGCCGCCCACTGGCGATCGCTCATCGCATTCGTGCCGCTGTCAGTAAGCAGATCAATGTACACATCTTCAGATTTAAGGAGGAAGGTATTGTAACCGGCTTCAATCATCGCTTCTTCACGTTCTTTGCGGCTAATCATGTGCAGAGGTTCTACCATCTTAATCTTCCATGGCTCTGCCCATGAACGACGGCCGAGTTGTTGGCCCATGGTTTTAAGAATATCCTGAGGCATTTATATTTCTCCTTTCTCTAGAGATTAGAGAGGTATAGATGAATAGCTCTTTTGTCCAATCTCTGAATCATCTTCAGTTTTAGTCCTTGAAATATATCAATACATATCTTTCTCAATAATTACTTGAAGAAAGGAAGATACTATCAGTCATTTAATCAAACGTTTTAAGGAAGATCTCAAGCTAGCCGGTTATGCAAAAAGAAGTATTGAATAGTATGCCAGTTCCGTTTTACGTTTACAATGTTTTTTAATAAAAAATTAGAAGATATCACTGAAGAGGGAGTTCTTCAATACTGGCTTTTTTGTCAAACTGAATCCGGCTTTAGCGTTGCATCACTACGAATCAGTTATGCTGGAATCCAACATTTTTTCAGCAGGACCCTTGCCCGGTCCTGGAACATAGCTAAGTTCAGCGATGCTATGAAAAGGGCTCAACTCTTCAATAAAATCGACCCCTCCGTTTGGAAGCAACAATGGATTGCACATAGTCAGGCAGTGGGAAGAGGACAAAATGCCTGCACTACCTTCTAAGGTATATGTTTCGGGTCTCTATCTCTAATAACAGCATCAAAAGTATAGAAAGCTGTATCATTATATTTCTATATAAGGACTGAAAGAAGAGAACATAGAAAACCATGCCCCCTGATGTCTTGGAATTTATCCGAAGATTTCTTCAGCATGTTCTGTCAAAAGGATTTATGAAGATACGATACTATGGCTTTTTCAATCATAACTCTTCTTTGTCTATTAAAAAAATACGTGAACTTATTCCATTAAGCCATGATGTTATCCCTATACTTGTAAAAAAAAATAATAAATAACTATTGAGTTAACTCTGGATAAAAGAAATTTAATGCTAATTATTAGCTCTCGTCTCTTATTTTTTAGAATCGAGACGTTGGCCATAATATTTTCGGAGCGAAATCAATAACCATTAAACAATATTTAAGGTTTCCTGAATAAATAGTCAAAGCCTATTATTGGCAGTTTCATAACCACATGAGGCTCTAAAAAGTTCCTGTTCGAGCAGGAAATTCGATTTCAGCTCTTTGAAAAACAGAGGCAAAAAGATGGCTTTCAGCCACTTTTCAAGGTTCATCAC